>NZ_JBSKHT010000022.1:0-111838 GCF_057128745.1 Pseudomonas rosaeacicularis | reverse complement strand
GGCCTGATACATAGATGCAACCGGGTAGCAGTGTTAAAAAAGGGTTGGCAGTGGGGGCGAGTCCATACATAGGAGCTGACGAGCCCGAGCGAGGCTGCGATTGCGGTGTGTCAGATGTACCGAATCGCAGCCTCGCGGTGCTCGTCAGCTCCTACAAAAGCCCCAAAAAAAGCGTATGTCACGCGCGCCGGCGCAGGCTTCTCCAGGCATCGACGCTATAGATCACCAGTCCTGTCCAGATGAAGGCGAACGTTATTGCGGTGCTGGTGGCCAGGTGTTCTCCGTACACCAGCACCGCCAGGGTTAGCACTAAGATCGGCGCGATGTACTGCAAAAAGCCCAACGTGGCATAGGGCAAGTCCCGCGCAGCCGCGTTGAAACACACCAACGGCACCAGCGTTATCGGCCCTGCTGCTGCCAGCCAGATCGCTTCTTTGGTGGTCCAGAATTCACTTTGCGCACTGTGTGCCATCGGATTGAACAGCAGCCAGCCAATCGCCAAGGGCACCAAAATCCAGGTTTCAACCACCAGCCCCGGCAGCGCGGCGACCGGTGCTTGCTTGCGGATCAGGCCGTAAAACCCAAAGGTGAACGCCAGCGCCAGTGAAACCCACGGCAAGCTGCCTACCTGCCACACCTGTTGCCCGACACCGATCAGCGCAAGGATGACCGCCACCCACTGCAGGGGTCGCAAGCGTTCACGCAGCAGCACCATACCCAGCATTACGTTGATCAGCGGGTTGATGAAATAACCCAGGCTGGCCTCCACCATGTGGTTGTTGTTCACCGCCCACACGTAGATCAGCCAGTTACTGGCGATCAACGAACCACTGACTGCGAGGATCGCAAAGCGCCGGGGGTTATCGCAAAGCTCCTGCCACCAGCCAGGGTGTTTCCATACCAGCATTAACAGCGCCAACCCAAACACGGCCGACCAGATCGCTCGATTGACGATGATCTCGATCGACGGAACGCTGGAAAGGACTTTGAAATAGATGGGGAAAATGCCCCAGATGATGTAGGCGCTGAGGCCAAGAATGTACCCGCGACGCGGGTTGGCGGCTGGCATGAGGTGTCCTGTGGCAGATTTTATTTTTGTTCAACTCAGTACTTGGCAAGCTCTACTCATTCTGTGGGAGGGAGCTTGCTCGCGATGCTTTTCTGCCGATGAGAATGCGTTGCTCTCACCGGCCCCTCGCGAGCAAGCTCCCTCCCACTGGTGGTGGCAAGCGTCAGAACAACTTCAACGGCTCTTCATTCAGCGCCGACAATTGCTCGCGCAACGCCAGGACTTGATCGCCCCAATAGCGTTCGGTGCCGAACCAGGAAAAGCTGTGAGGGAACGCCGGATCGTCCCAGCGTCGTGCCAGCCAAGCGCTGTAGTGCATCAGGCGCAGCGCGCGCAGTGGCTCGATCAGCGCCAGTTCGCGCGGGTTGAAATCATGAAATTCGTTGTAGCCGTCCATCAGTTCCGACAGCTGGCTCAGGCACTCATGACGATCGCCTGCGAGCATCATCCAGATGTCCTGCACTGCTGGCCCCATGCGGCAATCATCCAGATCGACGATATGAAAGATGTCATCGCGGGTCATCATGTTGCCAGGATGGCAATCGCCGTGAACGCGGATGTTCTGGTGCGGCGTGGCGGCGTACACGTCTTCAACGCGCTTGAGCAGATCACGAGCTACCGACTCGTAAGCAGGCAGAAGGCTACGAGGGATGCAGTTGTTTTCCAGCAGATAAGCCAGCGAGTTGTGACCGAAGTTTTGCACGCCAAGCGCTTCACGGTGTTCGAACGGCTTGATGGCGCCGACGGCGTGAATGCGTCCGAGCAGTTGGCCCAGACGATACAGCTGATCCAGATTCCCAGGCTCTGGCGCCCGTCCGCCGCGACGTGGAAACAGCGTGAAGCGAAAGCCTGCGTGCTCGAACAGGGTGGCGCCGTTGTGGGTCATGGGGGCGACCACCGGGATGTCGACGCCAGCCAGTTCGGCGGTGAAGCTGTGTTCTTCGAGGATGGCTTCGGTGGTCCAGCGCTGGGGCCGGTAGAACTTGGCGATCAGCGGCTGATCGTCTTCGATACCCACCTGATAGACGCGGTTCTCGTAGCTGTTGAGCGCAAGAATGCGGGCGTCGCTGACAAAACCGATGCTTTCGACGGCATCCAGCACAAGATCAGGCGTGAGTGTTGCAAACGGGTGGGCCATGCTTACTCCTGCGCGCAGCAGGCTGCCGCGTCGGGCCCGTTATGTTAACTCAGGCGTGTAACCCTGACACAACGCGTTACGCAAACCCTGTAGGAGCGAACTTGTTCGCGAGGCGTTTCGCCTGACACACCGCCTCGTCAACACGTTGGCTCCTGCAGAAATAGATCGTTCCCACGCAGGGTGCGATCACTAACCTGCATCACGCGCCGACTATTCCGCCGTCCTCCCGCGTAATCACCATTACCGACGACCTCGGCTTGCCATTAGGCAGGTGCCCGGGGAAGGTCGAACCGCCGTTTTCGCCAGGGTGCTGAATGCCGACGAACAGGGCTTTCTGGTCCGGCGCAAAGCTGATGCCCGTCACCTCGCACCCGACCGGGCCGACCATGAAACGCCTGATCTCACCGTTCGCCGGGTCCGCACAAAGCATCTGGTTATTGCCCATTCCGGCGAAATCGCCAAGGTTGGTCGAGTCCCCGTCAGTCAGAATCCACAGCCGACCGCCCTTGTCGAAGCCTAGGCCGTCGGGGCTGTTGAACATGTTTTGCGGATTGATATTACTGGAGCCGCCCTGAGGCGTGCCGCTGTGCACGCCAGGATTGCCTGCCACCACAAACAGATCCCATGTGAATTCCATGGCCGAAGCGTTATCGCCACTTTCGCGCCAGCGCAGGATTTGCCCGTACTGGTTCTTCGCCCGAGGATTGGGGCCGCCCACCGGCTGACCGTCTTCGCCGCGCTTGGCATTGTTGGTCAGCGTGCAATACACCTGGCCGTCCTTGGGACTGACGACGATCCACTCCGGGCGGTCCATGCGCGTGGCCTTGACCACGCTCGCCGCCATCCGCGCATGAATCAACACCTCGGCCTGGCTGGCGAAACCGCTGCTGGCGTCGATGCCGTTCTTGCCGTGGGTCAGCTCGATCCATGTGCCCTTGCCCTTCGGGTGATCGGGGTTGCTGTTGCCGTTATCGAACTGGGCCACATACAATGTTCCGTGATCGAGAAGGTTGCGATTGGCTTTCGGGTTCTGGTGGTCGATCTTGTCGCGGCTGATGAATTTGTAGATGAACTCGCCGCGCTCATCGTCGCCCATGTACACCACCACACGCCCGCCTTTGGTCTCGGCCAGCGCTGCGTTTTCATGCTTGAAACGCCCCAGCGCCGTACGTTTGATCGGCGTTGATTTAGGATCGAACGGATCGATCTCCACCACCCAGCCATGACGGTTGAACTCGTTGGGGTTTTTCGCGATATCAAAGCGCGAATCATGGGGGTGCCAGTTGATCTCTTTACTGGTCGGGACGACGCCATAGCGCTTGGTGGCCGCGTCCAGTTTCTGCGTAGGATCGGTGCTGCCAAAGCAGTCAGTGAAGTTTTCTTCGCATGTCAGATAGGTGCCCCACGGTGTCTTGCCGTTGGCGCAGTTTTGAAAGGTACCGAGCACACTCTTGCCTGTTGGGTCGGCGGCTGTTTTCAGCAAATCGTCACCAGCAGCCGGCCCGCTCAACTGAATCGGGGTATTGCCGTGCACGCGCCGGTTGTATTTGGAGCCTTGCACGAATTTCCACTGAGCGCCCTCACGCTTGACCTCAATCACCGACACGCCTTCGCTGGCCAGCGCTTTGCGCACTTCTTCTGCCGATTGTGGGTCTTTGCCGTGGTCGAACAGGTAGCGGTAGTTGGTGTATTCGTTATTGATTGCCATCAGCGCGCGGCTGGCGGTGTTGGCGTTATCGCCGGGGAAGGTGAACAGGCTCATGCCATCGTTGTTGTCGCCGAACTGGAGTTCCTGAGCCTCGGCGCTGCCTTTGCCGCTTGGGTCGAACGCGGGACCGTCTGCGTGTAACGGCTGGCCCCAACTGATCAGCACTGAAGAGGTGTAGCCCGGTGGCAGGCTGATGCTGTCGGCCGTGGCGGCGGGAATGCTGGCAAAACCCAGCAATTTGCTGTTGGCCGCTTTGACGCTGGCGGCCAGCACGCTGCGGCTCAGCAAGTCGCCGCCCAGAAACATCGCCGCGCCGCACAACGCGCCCGCGCTGATGAAGCTGCGGCGGGTGAGGCCAACCATGTTTTCGAGGTCTGTGGACTGATTGTCTTTTAGGCGTGTCATCACGGGCTTCCTGCGGTTTTGGCAGGAACCTTATTCATCGCTGATGACGGTATTGTGTCGGCCGGATGACTGAGACGGCGGCTGCGAGCGCGTCAGGACTTGATATCAAAGCGGTGTGCCGATCAGAACGTTAGCGGGAGAGAACTGAACCTTCACCGGGCTTTGGACGCAAAATCCTAATACTTTCAAGTGTTCCGGCTCAGCCAGTGCGCACAATGTCTGACCGCTTGGAAGGATGATTCTGACTTCGCTGGGGCCATCATCAGCGTCGAGAATTTCCTCCACAGTGCCAGTCAGGCAATTGTGTCCGTTTGTAACTTCGTCGCCAGGTGCCAGCACTTCCAGCCAGCCGGCCTTGATCAGTGCGAACACGTCGGTGCCAACGTCCAGGTCCAGGCGTTCGCTGCTGTCGTGGGTGATTTGCGCCTGCACCGACAGCTCGCCTGCCAGCTGCAGATCGATCAGGTCGTTACGGCCATGACGGGTGATGCGCTCAACGCGGCCATGCAACTGATTACGGGCGCTGGTGCGCAGCATGAGTCGACTGAGCAGCGCCAGATCGCTGGACTCTTCGGCACTGTTCAGCAGCTCTGCTTGCAGCGCTTGCAGGCGTTGATACAAACGCAGGACCCGATCACCTTCCACTGATAACTTCGCGCCGCCGCCACCACGTCCGCCGACACTGCGCTCGACCAAGGGCTTTTCCGCGAGATTGTTCAGCTCATCGATGGCGTCCCACGCCGCTTTGTAACTCAACCCCGCGCTCTTTGCTGCGCGAGTGATCGAGCCTTGCTCGGCAATGTGCGCCAGCAACGCCATGCGCTGCGGGCGGCGGACCATGTGTTGGGTGAGGGAGGGTGGCAAAGACATGGCGGATACCAATTGAGTGTAGGAGCGCGCTTGCCCACGAACAGGTGTGACAATTTACATCACTATTGCCTGGCCTGACGCCTTCGCGGAGGAGTCCGCTACCACATATGGATTTGGGATGTTCTTGAGGACGATGGAAATCTGTGGGAGCGGACCTGTCCGCGAAAGGGCTCTCATGAGCGATAAATAGGTTGATCAACCCCCAGGCTTGGCCGTTCGCGCCAGGCAATAAACATCCACTTGCCTCGCACCGGCCTTGCGCAGCAGCTTGGCAATCACATCCGCCGTCGAACCCGTTGTCAGTACGTCATCGACCAAGGCGATGTGTTTGCCAACCACATTCTGTGGCTCCAACAGTTCAAACGCATCGAGCAGATTGCGCCGTCGCGCCCTGGCGTCGAGCCCTTGTTGCGCGGGCGTTTCTTTCACCCGTCGCAGTAGTCGATCATTGACCGGCAGTTGCAGTAACGACCCCAACCAATCCGCCAGCATCGCCGCCTGGTTATAGCCGCGTTGTCGCATTCGCTTATTCGCCATCGGCACGGGCAGTAAAAAATCAGGGCGCGCCAGACCTTCGTTGAACCGGTAGCGCAAAAACTCGCCAAACAACTCCGCCATCAGCCGGCCCATCGGCCACTTGCCCTGATGCTTGAATCGTGTGACCAGCGTGTCGATGGGAAAGTCGTAAAGCCATGCGGCGATGACCTCATCGAAAGCCGGCGGATTGATCGTGCATTGGGCGCAGGTGAGATCTGACATTGGCATCGGCAGTGCGCAGCGTTCGCATTGGTCTTTAAGCCATGGAAGATCAGCCTCACATGGGTCGCAGATCGTCTTTTCTGACCCCGTTCTCTCATCGCACAATAAACATGTTTGGTCATTATTTAACCAGATGTAAACCTGGTTTGCGGCGTGTGGTTGACAGCGCATGCCTCTTCCTTAAATATGCCGAACATCCGTGTGGCGCCTGTGGACTTTAGGTTTCAGATAACCTGCTGAACCGTCCCGGCACTCGCTAAAAAACACCAAGGAGCCGCCCATGAGCGCCAGCATTACCGCCACTTTGCGTCACGACTGGACTTTATCCGAGGTCAAGGCGCTGTTCACACAGCCCTTCAATGACCTGCTGTTTCAGGCGCAAACCGTGCACCGCGCTCATTTCGACGCCAACCGCGTACAAGTCTCGACCCTGCTGTCGATCAAAACTGGCGCTTGCCCGGAAGACTGCAAGTACTGCCCGCAGTCGGGTCACTACAACACCGGCCTTGAAAAAGAAAAGCTGATGCAGGTCCAGCAAGTGCTGGAAGAAGCCGCGCGCGCCAAATCCATCGGCTCGACGCGCTTCTGCATGGGCGCTGCCTGGAAACACCCTTCGGCCAAAGACATGCCGTACGTGCTTGAGATGGTCAAAGGCGTGAAGGCCATGGGCCTGGAAACCTGCATGACCCTTGGCCGTCTCGACATGGACCAGACCCAAGCGCTGGCCGACGCCGGGCTCGATTACTACAACCACAACCTCGACACCTCGCCGGATTTCTACACCAGCATCATCACCACTCGCACCTACAGCGAGCGCCTGCAGACGTTGGCGTATGTGCGTGATTCGGGCATGAAGATTTGCTCCGGTGGCATCCTGGGCATGGGCGAGTCGCTGGACGACCGCGCCAATCTGCTGATTCAACTGGCCAATCTGCCAGAGCATCCAGAATCGGTGCCGATCAACATGTTGGTGAAAGTCGCAGGTACCCCGCTGGAAAACGCCGAAGACATCGACCCGTTCGATTTCATCCGCATGCTGGCCGTGGCGCGCATCCTGATGCCGCAATCCCACGTACGTCTGTCGGCCGGTCGCGAGGCGATGAATGATCAGATGCAGGCCCTAGCCTTCTTCGCCGGTGCCAATTCGATCTTCTACGGCGACAAACTGCTGACTACCGCCAACCCGCAATCGGACAAGGACATGCTGCTGTTCTCGCGTCTGGGCATTCAGCCGGAGGCGCGCGAAGAGCATTCCGATGAAGTGCATCAGGCGGCGATCGAGCAGGCGCTGGTCGAACAGCAAAGCAGCGCGCTGTTTTACGACGCGACGGTCTGACTTTTACGCCGGCCCCTGTAGGAGCGAACTTGTTCGAGAGGCGTTTTCCCGGACACACCTTGTCGTCCGCCTCGCCAACAAGTTGGCTCCTACAGATGAGTCGCGCTTCAACGCGCCAATACCCACGAGGCCTGCATGTCTTTTGATCTGAGCGCGCGTCTCGCTGCACGTCGCGCCGAACATCTCTACCGCCATCGACCCTTGCTGCAAAGCCCGCAGGGCCCGGAAGTAATCGTCGACGGTCAGCCGTTGCTGGCGTTCTGCAACAACGACTACATGGGCCTGGCCAACCATCCCGAAGTGATCGCTGCCTGGAAAGCCGGTGCCGAGCGCTGGGGCGTGGGCGGCGGCGCTTCGCATCTGGTGATCGGCCACAGCACGCCGCACCACGAACTCGAAGAAGCCCTCGCCGACCTCACCGGACGCCCGCGCGCGTTGCTGTTTTCCAACGGTTATATGGCCAATCTCGGCGCCGTCACTGCGCTGGTGGGGCAGGGCGATACAGTCCTGGAAGACCGCCTCAACCACGCCTCGTTGCTGGATGCCGGCCTGCTCAGCGGCGCACGTTTTTCGCGCTATCTGCACAACGATCCTGACAGCCTCGGCTCGCGTCTGGAAAAGGCCGTCGGCGATACGTTGGTGGTCACAGACGGCGTGTTCAGCATGGACGGCGACATCGCCGATCTGCCTGCGCTGGCAAAAACCGCGAAAGCCAAAGGCGCGTGGCTGATGGTTGACGATGCTCACGGCTTCGGCCCGCTGGGTGCCAATGGCGCAGGCATCGTCGAGCATTTCGGTTTGAGCCTGGAGGATGTGCCGGTGTTGGTGGGCACGCTGGGCAAGTCATTCGGCACCGCCGGTGCATTCGTTGCTGGCAGTGAAGAATTGATCGAAACCCTGATCCAGTTCGCGCGCCCTTACATCTACACCACCAGCCAGCCTCCGGCGCTGGCCTGCGCGACTTTGAAAAGCCTCGAGCTGCTGCGCACTGAGCACTGGCGTCGCGAGCACCTGACGGCGTTGATCAAGCAGTTTCGCACCGGCGCTCAAGCCCTCGGCCTGCAATTGATGGACAGCTTCACGCCGATCCAGCCGATTCTGATCGGCGACAGTGGTCGTGCGTTGCGCCTCTCGCAATTGCTGCGCGAGCGCGGGTTGATGGTCACGGCGATTCGTCCGCCGACTGTTCCTGCCGGCGGTGCGCGATTACGTGTGACCTTGTCCGCCGCCCACAACGAAGCTCAGGTCCAGCTATTGTTGAATGCACTGGAGCAGTGTTATCCGCTGCTCGACGCCCATGAGCCAGTGGAGCCTGAGCATGCGTGATCGTTTGATTCTGTTGCCGGGTTGGGGGCTGGGCGTTTCGCCGCTGGAGCCGTTGGCTGCCGCATTGCGTGGGCTGGATGAACACCTGCGGGTCGAAATCGAGCCGCTGCCGGATCTTGAAACCGACGACCTCAACGAGTGGCTCGACGAGCTTGATGCGACGCTGCCCGACAACGTCTGGCTGGGCGGTTGGTCCTTGGGCGGAATGCTCGCCGCTGAGCTGGCTGCCCGACGTGGCGAACGCTGCTGCGGCCTGGTGACCCTGGCCAGCAACCTATGTTTTGTCGCGCGCAGTGAATGGCCTTCGGCAATGGCACAAACCGATTTCGACGCGTTCATCGAGGGTTGCAGCTCCGACCCCCAAGGCACTCTCAAGCGCTTCAGCCTGCTGTGCGTGCAGGGCGCCGATGACGCGCGCGCACTGGCCCGACAGTTGAAAGCCGTCGCGCCTCATGGATCGCCGACTGCGCTGATCGAGAGCCTCAAGCTGCTCGAGCAGATGGACACCCGCGCGGCGCTGCAAAGTTACCGTGGCCCGCAATTGCACCTGTTCGGCGGGCTCGACGCGTTGGTTCCGGCCGAGGCGTCGACCGATCTGCTGAACCTGCTACCCGATATCGAAGTCGGCCTGATTGAACAGGCCAGCCACGCGTTCATTCTGGAAAACCCCCACGGTGTGGCGGCGGCGATTCAGGCTTTTTTACATGAGTCCGGTGATGACTGATCTTTCTCATTGCGCGGTCGTGAAGGCCGTTCAGCAACAAGGGATGCAGCAGGACAACCTGCCCGACAAGCGTCAGGTGGCGGCATCTTTTTCCAAGGCGGCGTCCAGTTACGACAGCGTGGCTGAACTGCAGCGAGCAGTGGGCAGCGAGCTTTTGTCGCGCTTGCCTGTAACCGGCGCCAATCCTTCGCGCTGGCTGGATCTTGGCAGCGGCACTGGTTATTTCAGTCGTGAGCTGGCCCGGCAATGGTCTGGCAGCGAAGGCATCGCGCTGGACATCGCCGAGGGCATGCTGCGTCATGCGCGGCCTTCGGGCGGCGCTGAGTATTTTGTCGCTGGAGATGCCGAGCGTCTGCCGCTGCAAGATGAGTGCGTCGGCCTGGTTTTTTCCAGCCTGGCGGTGCAGTGGTGCGCGGATTTCGCTGCGGTATTGAGCGAAGCACGACGTGTGCTGCAACCGGGCGGCGTGTTTGCGTTCGCCAGTTTGTGCGTCGGCACGTTGTATGAGCTGCGCGACAGCTGGCAGGCAGTTGACGGGATGATCCACGTCAATCGTTTCCGGCAATTGAGTGACTATCAACACCTGTGTGCGCAGAGCGGCTTGAACGTTCGCAGTCTGGATGTGTTACCCCATGTGCTGCATTACCCCGATGTACGCAGCCTGACTCACGAACTCAAGGCGCTGGGTGCGCACAACATTAACCCTGGACGCCCTGGCGGTTTGACCGGGCGGGCGCGGATTCAGGCGTTGATTGCTGCGTACGAGCAATTCCGTCAGCCCACTGGCCTGCCAGCAACGTATCAGGTGGTGTATGCGGTGCTGGAAAAGCCATTGGCAGCGTCCTGAACGACGACACTATTGAGCGCTATAGTTAATGGGCAACAGGTTGCAACACTTGAACGGACGGCCGCACAGATGAGTCATGCGTATTTCATCGCCGGAACCGATACCGATGTCGGCAAAACCACGATCGCCACGGGGCTGCTGTTCGCTGCGCGCCAGTCGGGGTTGAGCACGGCGGCGGGCAAACCCGTGGCTTCCGGATGCGATTTGAAGCCAAAAGGCCTGCGTAATGCGGATGCGGTGGCATTGCGCGCTGAGTCTTCCATTGCGCTGACCTATAACGAGGTCAACCCGGTGGCATTCGAGCCCGCGATTGCGCCCCATCTCGCCGCACGTGAAGCGGGGGTGGCGCTGACAGTGCAATCGTTGTTAGGACCGATGCGCCATATCCTGAGTAAAGGCGCCGATTTCACCCTGATCGAAGGCGCTGGCGGCTGGCGCGTGCCTTTGGCCGATCAAGCCAATCTGTCGGACCTCGCCATCGCGCTCGGCCTGCCGGTCATTCTGGTGGTGGGCGTACGGCTCGGTTGCATCAGCCATGCGCTGTTGAGCGCCGAAGCCATCGCTGCTGACGGCCTGCAATTGGCAGGCTGGGTGGCCAATATCATTGATCCCAAGACGTCCCGGCTTGAAGAAAACCTCGCCACCCTGGCCGAGCGCTTGCCCGCGCCTTGCCTGGGTCGCGTGCCCTACATGAAGAAATCCACGCCAGAGCTGGTCGCCGAGCATTTGCATCTGGAGTTGCTGGATTAGGTCATTGCACGTTTGCTTCCGCCCGGAAGGCGTAGCAACTGTGTTTCTCATGACAGGCGCGCAGGGTTCTCAAAACAGGGCCGGTTGATTCCCCGGATTGTCGCGACGCTGCTTCTGCCCGGAGGGCGTAGGAGTCCGGCTTGCCGACGATCTGCCGGGCACCGGCAGTAAAACCTCAGGGCGCGGTGTGCCAGTTGTAACTCAGATATCAGGATTGAGGACTGCTGCGGTCGGACGCGACCCCAGAGCCATCGCCTGCAAGCAAGGCTCCTACGCCCTCCGGGCAGAATCAGAGCCGCAGACGTGATTATTTCAAGTACCACCCCCAAGGCTGCTCCCCGACATACTCGGTCACTTGCTTGACCTCCAGATAGTTGTCCAGCCCCCATTGCCCAAGTTCGCGCCCGATACCGCTGTGCTTCATGCCGCCCCATGGTGCTTCGACGAAGGTGGGCTGTGAGCAGTTGATCCAGACGATGCCCGCCCTCAGCCCATTGGCCACACGAGTAGCGCGCTGCGGGTCAGCACTCATTACCGCTGCTGCCAGGCCAAATCGGCTGGCGTTGGCCATGTCCAGCGCCTGCTTCTCGGTCTTGAATCGCTTGACGCACAACACCGGCCCAAAGATTTCCTCGCGCCAGATGATGCTGTCGAGCGCCGGCTCATCGAAAATCGCAGGCTCTATGAAATAGCCCTGTGGCAGGTGCGTCGGGCGTTTACCTCCCGTCAGCAAGCGCGCACCCTTGGCCTTGCCTTCATCGACCAGGGCCAACACCTTTTCATATTGCCCCTGACTGACCAGCGGCCCCAGCAGCACGCCGGCCTCAAGGCCTGAGCCGATGGTGATCTTGCGTGTTTCTTCGACCAGCCGCTCAAGCAACCGGGACGCGATGCTTTCCTGGATTAACAGCCGTGAGGTGGCGCTGCACACCTGGCCCTGATTCCAGAAAATCCCGAACAGAATCCACTCCACCGCCGCTTCAACATCGGCATCGTCAAACACAATAAAAGCCGACTTGCCGCCCAACTCCAGGCTGATGTTTTTGATATCTCCAGCAGCTGCCGACATGATTTTGGAGCCCGTGGGCACGCTCCCGGTGAACGCCAGTTTGTCCACGCCGGGGTGCAACGTTAGTGGGCTGCCAGCCTCTGCGCCCAGACCGGTAACGACGTTGAGCACGCCTGCGGGCAGGCCGATGCGGTCTGCTGCGGCTGCCAGTTCCAGGGCTGTGAGGGGCGTCAGTTCCGAGGGTTTCAACACCACCGTGGCGCCCGCTGCCAGAGCCGGTGCGACTTTCCAGGCGGCCATCAGCAGTGGGTAGTTCCACGGAATGATCTGTCCGGCGACCCCGACCGGTTCAAGCCTCACACGGCAACGAAAACGCTCATCGGGCAACGCCAGCGGTTGGTCCTGACGGCTATCGAGTTCACGGGCCAGTCCGGCGTAATAGCGAAAACACGCTACCGCGTCGCCAATGTCCCACTGCGCTTCGGGCAACGGTTTGCCGTTGTCGCGCACTTCGATTACTGCCAAATCTTCCTGAACGGTTTGCAGTTCATCGGCCAGCTTGTCCAGCCATGCGCCACGTTCTGCGCCGGTGGTCTGGCTCCAGCCGCCATCGAACGCGCGTCTGGCCGCTCGCACGGCGTGATCGATGTCTTCCTCGGTCCCGGCTGCGACTTTTTGCAGAACCCGTTCGGTGGCAGGGTCGATAACGTCCAGGTAGCCGCCCAGGTCAGGGCCGACCCACTCGCCGTTGATGTACAACTGATCACGCATGTGATGCTCCTGTCCGGCGATTTTGCAAGTAGCGAGACGTGAACAGCAGCGCCAGCGAGGCGCAGATGATCACCGTGGACACGGCGTTGATTTCCGGCGTTACGCCGCGGCGGATCGATGAAAAGATATAGATCGGCAGAGTGGTTTCCGGGCCTGCGACGAAGAAGGCGATGATGAAGTCGTCGAAGCTGAACGTGAACGCCAGCAGGAAACCGGCCATGATCGCCGGGGTGATCTGCGGCAGCGTCACGCGCCAGAAGGTTTCCAGTGGAGGCGCGTACAAATCGGCGGACGCCTCTTGCAGCGCCTTGTCCAGCGAGTCGACGCGGCTGCGCACGATGATCATCACCAGCGCCATGGTGAACAGTGAATGCGCAGCGACCACGGTGAAGAAGCCCATGTTCAGCCGTGGTATGCCCGGTATCAACTGCGCCAGGACCGGGTTAAGCAGGTCGAACACGCTGATGAACGCGATCAGCGTCGAGATGCCGATGACGATGCCGGGAATGATGATCGCGCAGTAGGTGAGCGCATCGAACATCAGCTGCACCTTACGGCTTGCCCGTTGCAGGCCGAACACCGCCAATGTGCCAAACAGCGTCGCCAGCACCGCAGAACAAGTGGCGATCAAGGCGCTGTTACCCAGTGCTTCCATGATGAACGGGTTGCTGAAGGCGCGGCCGAACCACTGCACTGAGCAGCATTCGAACGCCAGGCCGCTACGTCCGGCGTTAAAGCTGAACAGCATGATCAGCGCGATGGGTAAATAGAGGAATAGATAAACCGAGGTGGAATAAGTGCGCAGCCACATATCAGAGCGCTCCTTCGCCAGGCTTGCCGCCGTAGCGGGCCACCAGTTTCAGATAAATGCCGATGATCACCAGCATGATCGCGACCAACGTCATGGCCAAGGCGCTGCCAAACGGCCAGTTGCGCGATTGCAGGAACAGATCGACTAAAGCGTTGCCGACGAAGAACACCTTGCCGCCGCCCAGGACTGCCGGAATCAGGAATTCGCCCATCAGCAAAATGAACACCAGCATCACGCCGGTGATGATCCCCGGTGCCGACAACGGAAGAGTGATGCGCCGAAAGCTTTCCAGCGCGCTTGCGCCCAGGTCAGACGACGCTTCCAGCAGGCGCTTGTCGAGTTTTTCCAGGCTGACGTAGATCGGAAACACCATCAGCGGCAGGTAGCCGTAGACGATGCCGATCAGCACGGCGTAGGGCGTATTGATCAGTCGCACATCTTCCAGACCAATGCTTGCCAGCAGCGCCGGAATGCCCTTGCCGCTAAGGATGAAAATCCAGGCGTAGGTACGAATCAGAAAACTGGTCCAGAACGGCACGATCACCAGCGTCAGCAGCAACGAGCGATTCTTGCCCGCCTTGACCGCTAGAAAGTACGCCAGTGGATAAGCCGCCAGCAGACACACCAACGTGCCTAACGGCGCCAGCATCAGCGTGTTGCCGAAAGCGGCCGCTCGCGAGCCCAGGTTCATATAGTTAGCCAGCGTCAGGCCGCCGGCATAGCCGCCGACGGCGCTGCGCTCGCCAAAGCTGAAGACCAGAATGATCACCAGCGGCATGACCAACAGCAGCAAAAACCACAGCGTCGAAGGCAGCAGCATTAACAGCGTGATACGCCGTGTCAGGCTGCGCCGCTTGCGCTGCGACCGCTCGAGATCCGCAGCAGCGGCGCTGGCGCCGGGGTGAAGGGCGTCAGTTGAAGCGACGGCGTTCATGGACGGTTCCTTGCTGCTCATGGTGGGGTCAGGCGGACTTGAAGCGTGCCATGAGTTCGGCGCGCAACGGACTGGTGAGCGTTGCGGCGGCCCCGAACTCAAGCGGGCTCAATTGCTCGGCAGCCGGGTACATGATCGGGTCGTTTAGCATCTCTGGCGGCAGTAGGGCGTCGACGCGCTTGTCTCCGCTCGGGTAACCGTGGGCCAGCACTTCGAGTTTGTTGTGCTGCGGATCGAGCAGGTAATTGATGAACGCGTAGGCGGCGTCTTTATGTTCGGCGCCCTTTGGAATGGCGAAGAAATCGCTCCACAACTCGCCGCCTTCCTTGCCGAGCACGTACTGCATGGTCGGGATGTCGCGGTGCAGTTGCGAAGCATCGCCGGTCCAGGACATTGCGAGCGTCGCATCGCCACTGCGCATCGACGGCTGAATGTCGGAATTGATCGCGAACAGGTGCGGCTTGACTTCGATCAGCAGCTTTTCGGCATCGGCCAATTCTTTCGGGTCCAGCGAGTTGAAGCTGTAGCCGAAGGATTTCAGGGCGTTGCCGATGGCCGTCAATTGGTAGTCGTGGACCATGGTCCTGCCGCTGCCTTGATCCTGAGCGATGGCCCAGAACTCTTTCCACGACGTTGGCTTGGCCTTGAGCTTGGCGCTGTCGTAGGCCATGCCGGTGGTGCCCCAGTTTTTCGGCACGGCGTAAACCTTGCCGTCGACCGTGCCTTGGGCCATGAATTTTTCCTGAAACGCTGCGGGGTCGAAGTTGGGGATGCGCGCCAGGTCCAGCGGCTCGATCAGCCCCAGCTTCACGTAGGTGCTGATGGTGTAGTTGGTCGGCACCAACACGTCCCAACCGCTGCCGCCCGCTTGCAGTTTGGCGAGCATTTCTTCGTTGGAGCCGAAAACGCTCATGGACACGCGCGCGCCGGTGGTCTTGGCGAAGTTATCGAGGTTTTCCTGGCTGTGATAATTGGGCCAGGTGGCCAGGCCGAGACGATCGCCAATCGAGCCTTTTTCCGCCGCAAAAGCGCTGGCGCTGCCGGTCAACAAGCCAGGCATATTCGTCGCGACCACGGCAGCAGCGACGCCTAAGCCTGTACGGCCCAGAAACTCCCGGCGTGTGATCGAGCCGTTCTGCCAACTGCGCATCGTCTTGATAAAGGTCTTCTGGTCCATGGCGTGCTCCCCGTCTGATAAATGATCTGATCGTTAGTGAGTGGCTTTTTCTTGCGCGGTCAAAGGCCCATCGCCAGGCCATTGACGTTGTTCCAGCCGACCTGCACCGCTGCGCCGTGCTCGAACCCCGTGTTGTCAGAGCTGCCGCCTCCAGCCAATCCGAGCTGGCGTGGCACGCGCACGCAGACGATGCCGAATGGCTGGGTGCGCACGCGGTATTCGGTGATGTTGCCCAGATAGATGCGGTCTTCGACGTGGCCGTCCAGCGTTACGTCGCGGCCCGGCAGTGCACCTTGGGCTGCGATGTCGATCAGTTCCGGACGAACAGCGATGCAGCCTTCGGACTCTGCACGCAAGTTGGCGCCATTGGGTGTCAGCGGGCTGCTCAGTTCGATGCCTTGAGGCGTGCGCAGGACCGCTGAATTGCCGTGGACGTGGCGAACGGTGCCGTTGAACAGATTGGATTCGCCGATGAAGTCGGCGACATAACGACTGGCCGGCGCTTCATAGAGTTGCTCCGGCGATGCGGTCTGGATGATCGAGCCGCTGTGCATGACGCTGATGCTGTCGCTCATCGACAGCGCTTCTTCTTGGTCATGGGTGACCAGAACGAACGTGATGCCGACTTCCCGTTGCAGGCGCAGCAGTTCTGATTGCATTTCTTTGCGCAGCTTGCGGTCCAGCGCGGCCAGCGGTTCGTCCAGCAACAACACCGTCGGTTTGTTGACCAGCGCGCGGGCGAGGGCGACGCGCTGTTGCTGCCCCCCGGAAAGCTCGCTCGGCTTGCGATGACCCAGGCCTGAAAGGCGCACCATCTCCAGAGCCTCATCGGCTCGACGGCGCTGCTCTTTCTTGTCGGGTCGCGGGGTGAGATAGCGCAGGCCGTAGGCGATGTTTTCCGAGACGCTCATGTGCGGAAACAACGCGTAGTGCTGGAACACCATGTTCACAGGGCGCTGATAAGCCGGCACGCCTGCGACGTTTTTGCCAGCAAGCATGACGTCGCCGGAGCTTGGCTGATCGAAGCCTGCGATCATTCGCAACGTGGTGGTTTTGCCGCAGCCCGAGCCGCCGAGGAAGGAGTGAAACGTGCCGCGTCTGACCTGAAAACTCAGGTTGTTGACGGCTTTGAGGTTGCCGTAGAGCTTTTCTACGTTACAGAACTCAATATCGTTGACGTGGTTGCTGTCGGTCATTGGCTCTCGCATCCCAGTGCATCGTTCGCTGCAATGGATGCAAACTAACGCCCACGGTTTTGCGCTGTATATATCCCTCCGGGGATAGAGGTCGCTTTTGAGCGATCAGCCAACGGCTGCAACATCCGGCCCCGTCAGCTCGCGGATGAACAGCCCCAGCAGCTCAGCCTGACTGCCGATGCCTAGCTTGGCGTAGATGTTCTTGCGGTGAATCTTCACAGTGCCGGGGCTGATAGAGAGTTGCCCTGCCACCGAGGCACTGGAATGGCCGCGCAACAGCAGGCGTACGATTTCCTGCTCGCGCCCGGTAAGAATGTGGTCGCCGAAGTGATCGAAAGCGGCGTGAATCTTGAAGTCCAGGTCCTGCGGCGTGCGCGGCTGTTCAGCACGATGCTGGCGCCAAGCCTGAGTGACGACTTGATCGACAACTGGTTGCGCGCAATCCATCAGTTGCAGCTCGTCGCGGCTAAAGGCGCAGCTAGTTGTGGAGCGCATCAGTGACAGCACCGCCATCGCATCGCCGCCCAGATCAACGAAAAAAGCCACTTCTTCGGCCAGACCGGTCTGTTGGTAATACGCCAGATAGTATTCGCTGAGATAAAAGTGATCGGGCGCGAATTGGCGCAGACGCCATAGCCCTGGCTGCTGTTTGCGGGTGCACGCCAGATAGAACGGGTCCAGCAAGTAAGGCCCGCACTGGTAGTCGTCAACGTAGATTTTGCGTTTGTCCGGCGCGAAGGTGTCAAACAGCGCCAGCGGGCGGTGGTTGCCTTCGTAGACGAACAGGACGAAATGATCCACCGGGCAAATGTGTTTGAGCCATTGGCTCAGACCCGCCAGACGTGCCGGTCCACTCGGCAGGGCGAGAAGGTGGGCGACTCCGGCGGTCCAGTGTTTCAGTTCCTTTGGGCGCATGACGACTCGAGATGCAATCCGACGAGGGGGATCAGCGTAGATGCAGGATGTGCGCCACCGCACAAATTCATCATGACGCCGAGATGGATGCTGATCACAGCGAGTATCTTGGGCGCAGCAATGGCGGCACCGCGCACCGTTTTCAAGCATTGAAAGGCCCTTGGTGTCACTTGCCGCCACGTCTGCGGTAACGCTTTTCTCGGGCACAATCATTTACTCTATTGGCAGGCCTTGTGCCATTAGTGTTTTTGACGGGTCTTTATCATCGCGGTCTGTTTCAATGGCCGCTGTTCGTTTTATGAACAGAGGGTTTTCCATGCAGATTTCCATGAATAACACGCTGTACCCAGGCTTGGGTGCTATTCAGGTAGGGCAGTCGCGCGTCGATCAAGCTGCCACCCAGCTCGCCAGCCCGGCGACGGAAGTGGCGGGGCGAAGCCAGTCTTCGGATTTTCAGCTTGAGAACCTGCGCTCGGTTGATCGCAGCCAGCGTTCTGATCTGGCGACCAATGTCGTGGAGCTGACGCAAGGCAAAGTCCAAGTGCAGGCCGGTGTCGCCCTTGCAAAAGCCAGCGATGAAGCGCTCGGCACACTGATCGACACCTACGCCTGAATTCCTTCCCCACGTGCGCTTCGGCGCACGCCGCTGTAGCTGTTTTCCTCCTTTGAATATCCCTCTATAAGCCGGCTGAATCACGGCTTCGGAACCGCCACGCCTTTTGTTTCACTCAACTAAACTCGCTTTAACCAGTTTTCTCCTTAAGCGCTGCGGCCCTCCCCTGCATGGCGTTCGGGTGATCGACGATGAATGGTTGGTGGAGCACGCTTGACAAGGTATAGGCGTAAACGTATGTTTCAAACACCTGTTTGACCGCTAGGCATCCGTGATTGTCGGTGGTTGCGGCAGTCCCTACAGCGACCGATCGGTCATCCAATTCCAGGATTCATCAGCAGAGGTTTATCGCTATGCCTGACTACAAGGCCCCCTTGCGTGATATTCGCTTCGTACGTGACGAACTGCTCGGCTACGAAGCGCACTATCAGAGCCTGCCAGCGTGCCACGACGCTACGCCTGACATGGTCGACGCCATCCTTGAAGAAGGCGCCAAGTTTTGTGAACAGGTATTGGCCCCGCTGAACCGCGTAGGCGACACCGAAGGCTGCACCTGGAGCGAGTCAGGCGTCAAAACCCCTACTGGTTTCAAAGAAGCCTACAAACAGTTCGTCGAAGGTGGCTGGCCGAGCCTTGCCCATGACGTCGCCCACGGTGGTCAGGGTCTGCCTGAATCGCTGGGTCTGGCTGTCAGCGAGATGGTTGGCGAAGCAAACTGGTCGTGGGGCATGTACCCGGGCCTGTCGCACGGCGCGATGAATACGATCTCCGAGCACGGTACGCCTGAGCAACAGGACGCTTACCTGACCAAACTGGTGTCAGGCGAATGGACCGGCACCATGTGCCTGACCGAGTCTCACTGCGGTACCGACTTGGGCATGCTGCGCACCAAGGCTGAACCTCAGGCTGACGGTTCGTACAAAATCTCCGGCACCAAGATCTTCATTTCCGCTGGCGAACACGACATGGCCGATAACATCGTCCATATCGTGCTGGCGCGCCTGCCCGACGCACCTGCTGGGACCAAAGGCATCTCGCTGTTCATCGTTCCCAAGTTCGTCCCGGATGCTTCCGGCAATATCGGCGATCGCAACACCGTTAACTGTGGCTCGCTTGAACACAAGATGGGCATTCACGGGAATGCGACTTGCGTCATGAACTTCGACGGGGCGACTGGCTTTCTGATCGGCCCGCCGAACAAAGGCCTGAACTGCATGTTCACCTTTATGAACACCGCCCGGTTGGGTACGGCTTTGCAAGGTCTGGCTCATGCCGAAATCGGTTTTCAGGGTGGTCTGAAATACGCTCGCGATCGTTTGCAAATGCGCTCATTGACCGGCCCCAAGGCGCCAGACAAAGCCGCTGACCCGATCATTGTTCATCCAGACGTGCGTCGCATGCTGCTGACCATGAAGGCATTCGCCGAAGGCACCCGCGCGATGGTGTACTTCACCGCCAAGCAGGTTGACATCGCCAAATACAGCGATGACGCCGAAGCCAAAAAGCAAGCTGACGCCCTGTTGGCGTTCATGACCCCGATCGCCAAAGCGTTCATGACTGAAGTCGGTTTCGAGTCCGCTAACCACGGCGTGCAGATCTACGGCGGTCATGGCTTCATCGCTGAGTGGGGCATGGAGCAGAACGTGCGCGACGCCCGTATTGCCATGCTGTACGAAGGCACCACTGGTATTCAGGCACTCGACCTACTGGGCCGTAAAGTGCTGATGACCCAAGGTGAGGCGCTCAAGAGCTTCACCAAGATCGTGCACAAGTTCTGCCAGTCGCAGGAAGGCAACGAAGCGGTCAGCGAATTCGTCACGCCGCTGGCTGCTCTGAACAAAGAGTGGGGCGAACTGACCATGAAGATCGGCATGGCGGCGATGAAAGACCGTGAAGAAGTCGGTGCCGCATCGGTGGATTACCTGATGTATTCCGGTTACGTGTGCCTGGCCTACTTCTGGGCCGACATGGCCCGCGTCGCTGCTGAGAAACTGGCGGCCGGCACCAGCGAAGAAGCGTTCTACACCGCCAAGCTGCAGACCGCGCGCTTCTACTTCCAGCGCATCTTGCCGCGTACTCGCACCTGCGTCGCGACGATGCTGTCGGGCGCAGGCAACCTGATGGACATGAACGAAGAGCACTTCGGCCTGGCTTACTAAGTCATCCGCTGAGCTAAACAAAAAGCCGCTTCTCCTTCCGGGGAAGCGGTTTTTTTGTGTCAGATTTTTGTAGGAGTGCGCTTGCTCTCAACAAAAGTGTGTCATTCACTTTTCCATATTTGACCCAACGCCATCGCGGGCAAGCGCGCTCCTACAAGCGAGCATCGATCCGCGCGGGTTTAAATCCGCAGTTCTTCCCCTAATCAAATGCGTATCGGCGCCGATACAGGCACAATGCCATTTGTCCCACTCGCGTTCATTCGTTTACGCCGTCTGGTAGGAGAGGACCCTGTTTTGCGCCGCCCATCAGCCGCACGTGTCAGTCACTTTTTGCCCTCCCTGGCCTTGTTGATCGCCGGGCTTGCAGCGGCATATGTCAAAGAGCTGAACGTGTTCTTCACCTCATTGTTCAACGTGCTCCCCACCTTGGTTCTGCTGCTGGGCGGCGCGTACTGCGGCGTTTACAAACGCCAGCGTGAGTTGTTCTTGATGATCACGGTGTATATCGCCTATTTCCTGCTCGATACCCAGACCGATTACTACCGTGACAACGGCCTGGTCCGTGAGGATGCGGCGGTCGTCTTTCATCTGTGTTGCCTGTTGCTGCCGATGCTGTTCGGGCTTTTCGCGATCTGGGAAGAACGCACGCATTTGTTTCAGGACCTGATCGCTCGTCTTGCCGTGCTGGTGGCCGTGGGCGGCGTTGCACTCGGGCTGGAGCAAAGCTTTCCCAAGGGACTGCTGGCATGGCTGGCCGACATTCGCTGGCCGGCGCTGCATGGCGAATGGATGAGCTTGATTCAACTGTCCTACGCCGCGTTCATCGTTGCTTTCGCTCTGTTGATCACCCAATACGTGCGCAAGCCAAGGCCCCTGCATGCCGCGCAGCTCGTGGGTTTGCTCGGTCTTTTCTGGGCTTTGCCGAAAACCTTTATTCTGCCGTTCACCCTGAATGTCATGTGCAGCCAGGTCATGCTGATGATCGCCGCAGCCGTCGCCCATGAGGCCTATCAAATGGCCTTCCGTGATGAGCTCACCGGTTTGCCGGGTCGCCGCGCCCTTAATGAGCGGATGCAGCGGTTGGGCCGCAGCTACGTGTTGGCCATGGGCGATGTTGATCACTTCAAGAAATTCAATGACACCTACGGCCACGATGTGGGTGATCAGGTGCTGCGCCTGGTGGCGAGCAAACTGTCGAAAATCAGCGGCGGTGGCGGTCGGGCCTATCGCTACGGGGGGGAGGAATTTGCCATCGTGTTCGCGGGCAAAACCCTTGAGGAGTGCATCCCGTACCTTGATGCCGTTCGCGAAGTCATCGCCAATTACCAGATCCGTCTGCGTGACCAGCAAGCCCGCCCGCAGGACGACCTGCAAGGCCGTCAACGGCGCACGGGTAATCTGGCGTCTACGGTGGCCGTGACCATCAGTATCGGTGTTGCCGAGCGTCAGCCCGAGCATCGCAGTCCCGAAGAAGTCCTCAAATCTGCAGATCAGGCGCTGTATGCCGCCAAGGCCGCCGGGCGCAATTGCGTTATTTCTCACAGTCAGACCAGTAAACGCGGGGCTGTGCGAATGGCCGCGGCCAGCTGACATAGGTCTCTTTTTTCTTTGTAATCAAACGCCTTTCATCTGCATATGACGGCTCCTAAATGCACGCTATAAATATGTGACCATAATTGCCTGCATGGTCACGATCTGACCCTATGTGTCGCAAATGGTGTTCGGTTACACTCGGAATCATCGACACATTGGCGCCGTACCCTATCAACGGCGTCTCTCTTTCCGGGTTACTGCTGCAGTTTGCGAGGTTTGCCATGGCTGACTACAAAGCGCCTTTGCGCGATATGCGCTTCATCCTTAATGAAGTGTTCGAGGTCTCCAAACTCTGGGCAACATTGCCTGAGCTGGCCGAAGCGGTCGACGCCGAAACGGTCGAAGCGATTCTCGAAGAGGCTGGCAAAGTCATCGGCAAAGCCATCGCCCCGCTAAGCCGCGCCGCCGATGAAGAAGGTTGTCACTGGCATGACACGGTCGTCACGACACCGGCAGGCTTTGTGTCCGCTTACAAAACTTACGCTGAAGGCGGCTGGGTAGGCGTAGGGGGCAACCTTGAGTTTGGTGGCATGGGCATGCCCAAGGCTGTGTCGGCGCAGGTTGAAGAGATGGTCAACTCTGCCAGCCTGGCGTTTGGTCTGTACCCGATGCTGACCTCGGGCGCGTGCGTCTCGATCAATGCCCACGCCAGCGAAGAACTCAAATCAACGTATTTGCCGAACATGTACGCCGGTCTCTGGAGCGGCTCGATGTGCCTGACCGAAGCTCATGCCGGTACCGATCTGGGAATGATCCGCACTAAGGCCGAACCCCAGGCCGACGGCGCCTACAAGATCAGCGGCACCAAGATTTTCATCACCGGCGGTGAGCACGACCTTACCGAGAACATCATCCACCTGGTGTTGGCAAAACTGCCGGATGCGCCAGCGGGACCCAAGGGTATTTCGCTGTTTCTGGTGCCCAAGTTCATGGTCAATGGCGATGGCAGCCTGGGCGAGCGCAACACCGTCTCCTGCGGCTCTATCGAGCACAAAATGGGCATTCAGGCCTCCGCAACCTGTGTGATCAACTTCGACGCAGCAAAGGGCTATCTGATTGGTGAAGCGAACAAAGGCCTTGCGGCGATGTTCACCATGATGAACTACGAGCGTCTGGGCGTTGGGATTCAAGGCCTTGCGTCCGGCGAACGCTCCTACCAGAACGCTATCGAGTACGCCCGTGATCGCCTGCAAAGCCGCGCGCCCACCGGCGCTCAGTCCAAAGACAAGGCGGCCGACCCGATCATCGTTCACCCCGACGTGCGCCGCATGCTGCTGACCATGAAGGCGCTGAATGAGGGTGGCCGGGCCTTCTCCACCTACGTCGCGTTGCAACTCGATACCGCCAAATACAGCGAAGACACTGACGTCAGCCAGCGCGCAGATGCCATGGTTGCGCTGCTAACACCTATCGCCAAAGCCTTCCTCACCGACATGGGCCTGGACACCACGGTTCATGGGCAGCAGGTTTTCGGTGGCCATGGCTACATTCGTGAATGGGGCCAAGAGCAACTGGTGCGCGACGTGCGTATCACCCAGATCTACGAAGGCACCAACGGGATTCAGGCACTGGACCTCATGGGACGCAAGGTCGTTGCCAACAGCGGCGCGTACTACAAAATTTTCTCTGATGAAGTGCGCCAGTTCATCGCAGCCTCCGACAGCTCTCTAAGCGAATTCACCAAGCCGTTGGCCTCTGCACTGACCACGCTCGATGAGTTAACTGACTGGGTGTTGGATCGCGCGCGCAATAATCCTAACGAAATCGGCGCCGCATCAGTCGAGTATCTGCAAGTATTCGGATACACAGCCTACGCCTACATGTGGGCAATGATGGCGAAAGCGGCGCTGGGCAAGGAAGCGCAGGACGATTTTTACGCCAGCAAACTGGGCACGGCACGTTTCTATTTCGCCCGTTTACTGCCACGGATTCAGTCACTTGTCGCGTCGGTCAAAGCCGGTAGCGAGTCCCTTTATCTGCTGAAGCCGTCGCAATTCTGACCCATCTGAGCTGTGTAAGCTTTTGCTTACACAGCGTGGTGCTGTTTGGCCATATCCCTGGAATGGATCCAAAGTTAATCTACTCACATGGACGTAGCGCAGGACGCGCAAATAGATAACACGGACACGTAGGATGCCTGCCAGGGAGGTGGGACGAAAAGGAAGTCACAGGGAAACAGTCTGTAAAACCCCGCTCCGGCGGGGTTTTCTTTGTCTGCTTTTTTTGTCTCAGTCGCATGAACGCCTGTTCAGCGAGTTCGATTGATGGTGGCAGGTTGCCGCAGTCGTGGAACCCCTGTAATCGTCCAGGGTCGATTAGCTGTATGGCCAACAAAGGTCGACTTTTAATCAGGAGCTTCACCCATGGACATCATTCGCATCATCTTCGCTATCCTGCTGCCACCCGTGGGCGTTTTCATGCAAGTGGGCTTCGCCGGCGCCTTCTGGCTGAACATCCTCCTGACCTTGCTCGGCTACTTCCCCGGCATCATCCACGCGATCTACATCATCGCTAGCCGCAAGTAACCCGAATCGAAGCTCGGCGCGTCTGTGCTGCACATCTATTGTTGAGCGGCTGCCACCGATTCTGTAGGAGCCAACTTGTTGGCGAGGCATTTGTTCGGTGTATGTAACCGCCCGCCTCCCGGACGGGTTAGCGCCTATAGATTGCGGATTGCTACGACGCGCCGTCGATGACCTTCTTATAAAACCCCCACTCCGTTTCCAGCGCGTGGATCTGATTGGCCGCTTTGCGAAAGCCATGGCGTTCGTCGGCGTAGAAATGCCCTTCAGCAGGCAGGCCTTTGTCCTGCAGGGCCTTGAGCATGGCGCGGGTCTGTTCGGGGACCACCACGGCGTCGAGTTCGCCCTGAAAAAAGATCACCGGCACGCTGATTTGATCGGCATGCAACAGCGGCGTACGGGCGCGATAGCGCTCCATGTCGATATCGGGTTCGCCAATCAGCCAGTCCAGGTAGTCGGCTTCGAACTTGTGCGTGGCTGCCGCCAGAGCGATGGGATCGCTGACGCCGTAGAGGCTTGCACCCGCGCGGAAGACATTGTAAAACGCCAACGCGCACAGCGTCGTATAACCACCCGCGCTGCCGCCACGAATGAACGCTTGGTCCCTGTTGATCAGTCCGCGCCCAGCCAAATGATCAACCACGGCGCAGGCATCTTCGACATCCACAACGCCCCAATTGAGGAACAACGCCTGCCGATACGCACGGCCATAACCGGTGCTGCCGCGATAGTTGAGGTCTGCCACGGCGAAGCCGCGTTGGGTCCAGTATTGAATCTTCGGATCGAGCACCGGATAGCAAGCGGATGTCGGGCCGCCGTGTATGAACACCACCAGTGGCGGCTTCTCGGTCCCGTCCATCGCGGGATAGAAATAACCGTGGGCTTCGCTGGCGCCGCTGGGATAGCGCAAGGTTTGTGGACGACTGATACGTTCGGCAGGCAGTGGTGCAACGCCGCCCGCCAGTATTTGAACGCTATGATCGTCGCGACGAATCGCCAGCACCGCAGATGGGCTGACCGCTGAAGCCGCTATGGAGTAAATGAACTGATTGTCGATGGCCAGGCTGCGAAAACGGCTGTAGTCGCCGCTGAAATCTTCCACGGTACCGTCAGCTGAACGCAGCCCCAGCACGCCGAATCCGTCTTCGGACCAAGTGGCCAGATAGCCGCCATCCTTGAGTGGTGACCAGCTGCTGCCGCCCAATTGCCATGGGGCAGGTGCGTGGTCGGCATCGGCGGCCGGCAAGGGCTCCAGACCTTCCGCCGTTTCGACCCACGGCTGCCAAAAACCGCCGCGATCGGTCAGGCAATACAGCCGGCCTTGTGTGTCGAAGCGCGGTTGCTGCAGCGATTCGGGTTCATTGCCTGCCAGACATTCGGCGGATGACCATGTGCCGTCGGTTTGAAGCTTTTTTTGCATCAGGCGCGTCATCGTCCAGGGCTGATGCGGCCGCCACCACTCGATCCACGCCAGTCGCTGGCCGTCCGGGCTCAACGTGGGCGCGGCGTAAAAGTCGGCGCCTTCGGCCAGTACATGGCGCGTACCTTCGGCGATGTCGATCGAAACCAGCCGATGGGTGTCGCCGTCTTCCTCTACCGCGAGAATTTGCCCACGGGCAAATCGGACGTCGCCATAGCGTTTGTCGCCCTGAGTAAGCGAGGTAGGAATGCCATCAAACGGCTGGAGATAAATCTGCTGATCGCTGGCGTTAACGAAAGCCACAGCGTCGTCAGTCAGGCAAAAAGAACCGCCGCCGTATTCATATACGCGGCTTTGCACGCTGAAGTCGGTCGGGGTCAGGCACTGGGCGACGCCGTTTTGCCAGCGCCACACGCGAGAGGCTGCGTCTTCGGGACGGTATTGGTTCCAGAACAGTCCAGCAGGACTGAGGCTCAGTTCGGCAAAATCGGTCCCTGCCGCCACAGCCTGGGCGGCAGAAAACAGATCAGGATTTGGCGATGAGGCGAGAGTTTCGTTCATTGCGGAAGGCCAGCTGCTCAATAGTCTGGCTAGCATACTCGGCTTCGTCGCGGGCTTGGGTGATCAGGCCGTGATGCTCGGATTTGCTGCACACCGGATCAGCGTTGCTCGCATCGCCTGTCAGCATGAACGCCTGGCAACGACAGCCGCCGAAGTCTTTTTCCTTCTCGTCGCAAGAGCGGCAAGGCTCCGGCATCCAGTCATAGCCGCGAAAACGGTTGAAACCGAACGAGTCGTACCAGATGTGCTGCATCGTGTGATCGCGCACATTGGGGAACTGGATCGGCATCTGCCGCGCGCCATGACACGGCAATGCGGTGCCGTCCGGCGTGACTGTCAGGAAGATATTGCCCCAGCCGTTCATGCAGGCTTTCGGGCGCTCTTCGTAGTAATCCGGGGTGACGAAAATCAGCTTCACCGGGTTGTCGTCGATGGCGAGCTTCGCACGGTACTCGTTGGTGATGCGTTCAGCGCGGACCAACTGATCTTTGGTCGGCAACAGACCGACGCGATTCAAGTGTGCCCAGCCGTAGAACTGACAGGTCGCAAGCTCCACGAAGTCCGCTTCCAGCGCCAGACACAGCTCGATGATCTTGTCGATCTTGTCGATGTTATGCCGGTGCGTGACGAAATTCAGCACCATCGGGTAGCCGTGTTTCTTTACGGCCCGGGCCATTTCCAACTTCTGCGCGAAGGCCTTCTTCGAGCCGGCGAGCATGTTGTTCACTTGCTCGTCGCTCGCCTGGAAGCTGATCTGAATGTGGTCCAGACCAGCTTTTTTGAAGTCGATGATTTTTTGCTCGGTCAGGCCGATGCCCGAGGTGATCAGGTTGGTGTAATAGCCCAACCGCCGCGCTTCGGCGATCAGTTCGGCCAGGTCCTGACGCACCAACGGTTCGCCGCCTGAAAAACCAATCTGCGCCGCGCCCATCTGCCGCGCCTCGGCCATGACTTTGAACCACTGCTCGGTAGTCAGTTCTTGGCCCTGCTTGGCAAAGTCCAGCGGGTTGGAGCAATAAGGGCATTGCAGCGGGCAGCGATAGGTCAGCTCGGCGAGCAGCCACAATGGCAGGCCGACTTCGGGTTTTGGCGGGATACGCAAACCAGGATCGGTCACGATGGACTCAGTCAGGGCCGATTCAGGCAAGTTCAATCCAGTGCTCTGCACGAGCGACCTCCATGAATTGCTCAACATCTGCGCCGAGCTCGGGAACGCCAGGAAATTTCTCATCAAGCACGGCAATGATTGCTTCGACGGAGCGGTCGCCGTCGATCAGACCGCCAATGGCACTCGCGCTTTCATTGAGCTTGATCATGCCTTCGGGGTATAGCAGCACATGGCCGTTCTGCGCAGGTTCGAACTGGAAACGATAGCCTTGGCGCCAGCGGGGCGTGAGTTGTCGATCAAAGTTCATAGGGCGATGCCTTTATGCCAGACGCGTTGGTCGGTCACGCTGTGGTAGGGCGGGCGGTTCAGCTCGTAAGCCATGCTCATGGCGTCCAGCATGCTCCACAAAATGTCCAGTTTGAACTGCAGGATTTCCAGCATGCGCTGCTGGCCTTCGTAGGTCGTGTAGTGCTGCAGTGTGATCGCCAGACCGTGCTCGACATCGCGACGGGCCTGGCCCAGACGGGTGCGGAAATACTCGTAACCGGCGGGGTCGATCCACGGATAGTGCGCCGGCCAGCTGTCCAGACGCGACTGGTGAATCTGTGGCGCGAACAGTTCGGTGAGCGAGCTGCTGGCGGCTTCCTGCCAGTTGGCGCGGCGAGCGAAGTTCACGTAGGCGTCTACCGCAAATCTTACGCCGGGCAGTACTAACTCCTGCGAGCGCAGTTGGTCCGGGTCCAGCCCCACCGCCTGACCCAAACGCAGCCAGGCTTCGATGCCGCCGTCTTCGCCCGGCGCACCGTCATGATCCAGCAGGCGCTGAATCCACTCACGACGGATTTCCCGATCCGGGCAGTTGGCGAGAATCGCTGCGTCTTTAAGCGGGATGTTGACCTGGTAATAGAAGCGGTTGGCGACCCAGCCCTGAATCTGCTCGCGGGTCGCTCGGCCTTCGTACATCGCCACGTGGAAGGGATGATAGATGTGGTAATAGGCACCCTTGGCGCGCAGGGCGGCTTCGAATTCAGCGGGGGACAGTGCAGCGTGTTCGCTCATTGGACAATCTTCCTTCTGCATGACGCGACATTGTTGGAGCGAGGCTTGCCCGCGAAGTCCGACACGCGGAGTGTCAGGCAAACCGCAGCGTTAGCTTCGCGGGCAAGCCTCGCTCCTACAAATACGCGTTCGGCAACCATTTAGAGCTCAATACTCATGCCGTCATACGCCACTTCGACGTCGCGGCGGACCAACTCGGCGCGCTCGGCGGAATCTTCGTCCAGGATCGGGTTGGTGTTGTTGATGTGGATGAGCACTTTGCGTTGCTTGGGCAGGCGCTCCAGCACTTCCAGCATGCCGCCAGGGCCGTTTTGCGCCAAGTGGCCCATTTCCGTTCCGGTGCGAGTCCCCACACCGCGACGCTTCATTTCATCGTCGTCCCACATCGTGCCGTCCACCAACAGGCAATCGGCCGCGCTCATTTTTTCCATCAGCGCGTCGTCGACTTTGCCAAGGCCCGGTGCGTAGAACAATTTGCCGCCGGTGTTCAGGTCTTCGACCATCAGGCCAATATTGTCGCCGGGGTGTGGGTCGAATCTGTGTGGGGAGTAGGGCGGTGCGGCGCTGCGCAGCGGAAACGGCGTAAAGCGCAGGTACGGGCAGGCCGGAATGATGAAGCTGCCTTCCAGCTCAATACGGTTCCACTGAAGGCCGCCGTTCCAGTGCTTGAGCATTTCAAACAGCGGGAAACCAGTGCTCAGGTCTTCGTGGACCATGTCCGTGCACCAGACCTGATGCGGACAGCCTTCACGCAGGCTCAAAAGGCCGGTGGTGTGGTCAATCTGGCTGTCCATCAGAACGATGGCGCTGATGCCCGTATCACGCAGCGCGCGGTTGGGCTGCATGGGCGCAAAATTCTGCAGTTGGGCACGGATATCGGGTGACGCGTTGCACAAGACCCAGTTCACGCCGTCATCGGACAGGGCGATGGACGATTGAGTACGCGCCTTGGCGTTCAGGCTGCCGTCACGAAACCCCGCGCAGTTGACGCAGTTGCAGTTCCACTGCGGGAAGCCACCGCCAGCGGCGGAACCGAGAATCTGGATGTGCATTGTTGCTCCGTACCAATCGGCCCTTTGTGCGGGCCTGAAAACATTTTCTTTCACAAAAAAAGCCCCGGCGAACCGAGGCTTTTCAGTGCGCAGCAATCAACGGCTTGCGAAGTACATGGTGACTTCAAAGCCGATACGCAGATCAGTGTAAGCAGGTTTAGTCCACATAATTGACTCCTTTTGGGTTAATGCAGCGGTGGGTGGATACATCCTTAGTACACCCTCTAGGGCAGACGTTCAAATGCTTAGGGAGCTATGTTACTAAATTCGACCGGCCATTAATGCCGGATTATTGGAGAAAGGTCGTTACAGCGTGGGTAACTATCTCTCGCTTCAAGACCATGAGGCATTTGACCTAGAGCGATTAGCCAAGTACAGCCAGCCAGTTTTGGGGCGTGTGAGCTGATCAATGGCGGGGAGCCAATCGGTTTCGTGAAGATTTGATAAATAGTGTTTCATGCGCTCCAGCGAGGCTTGGTTGTGACCGGCCAGATGCGCTTGCCACAGCAGCTCTGCCGCCTTTTCTGTTTCCATCCCGTGCAAATCCAGTTGAGCGGCGAGGATTTGCCCCTGCAACGGCACGTCTACCGAAGCAATAAGCGTCGGCATGCCGGCGATGAAGTGCTCGATGTGCCGAGCCAGTTCGGCCGCCGGTGCTGAAGGCGACTGCACGCCGAACAGTATTCCCGACTGCCCTGCGATCTGTCGGAAACCGCTGAATACCGCGTAGCCCAGTTGCAACTCGACGCGCAGGCGCTGGTAAAACGGTGTCTGTGCAAGGTGTGCGAGCAGTCGCCAGTAGGCTTCATCGGCTATGGAAGCACTCGGTGTAGGACAGAAGACGAGCACAGCATCTTCAGAAGACGCTGACAGCTCAGTTTCCCATCTTTTGCTTTTGGCGATGGCAGGCGGCTGGGGCGGGTGGATATCCGGAATGCCGGGGAGGTTGCGCAGTACTTGACGCAGGCTGTTCTGGTGTTTGGTTGAAAAGCCCAGCGCCAGACCGGTCCACGACGCGGTTTGCCAGACAGATTGCAGAGACTCTTGAGCATCGGAGCCGCAGGTGCCGTCCATCAACAGGTAATCAGGAAGAACCTTGAGCAGCTGGCGAATCGGGATGAGGCTGGGTTCACTCGGCGGCTTTGCATAACGCGCCCGCGTGGCGAGGTCAGGATCGCTCAACAGTTTCAGCGCAGCTTCGAGGACCGCCGGCACTGGATCAGTCAATCCAGCAATCTTCAGCTGCCAGAAACGACCCATAGCGCTGAATGCGAGATTTACCCCTGCCTGCTGCGCATCTTCAGTGAGCGATTTAAGGCTGTCGTTCAGCATTTGCCAATGCAATGGGTGCGGGCATTTCAACGTCCAGCGCAGGTACACCGCGCCTTCACCGGCTGAAGACGGCAACGCATCGCTCAAGGATAGCGCCGGCAGAGCGGGACAGTTGCTTGCAGGCAGCTGCGCAGTTCGCAGGAATACGTTCGGCTGCGGTAAGCGCCAGGTTGCTTCGGGCCGAATTTCTGTTTTCCGCGACGTCAGGAATTCGGCGTCCCGAAGCAACTGACCGATCAGCACGTCAAGTGCACTGGCGCCACTATCAGACAAGCCGGATGAAGAATGGGCGTCGCTGTAATGCCGGGCGAGCGTCAGCGCGCCGGTTACGTCCAGACGCTTTTGTTTTAGCAGTTCGTATTCGTTGCGCAGGGCGGGGTAATTGGTTTTGAAGAATGAGAGCCAGTGGAAAAACAGTGCTGTGATTTGATCCTGTGCCGACTGTGCGGGCTCTATCGCAGGCAAGCGCGCTCCCACAGGAGATCGCGCTTCATCCCTACCTGCAGGCGACCGCGCTTCATTTGTAGGAGCGCGCTTGCCCGCGAAGTCGGCCTTCAGAACAACCCCGATATCAATCAGAACCTGCCCGCCAAACTGATACAAAACTTCTGTGTTCAGCGATTCAGCCAGTCCCCGCGCCTTTAGCTCTGCAACCAATCCACCCGCCTGCGAATTTCCCAACCAAAAACAGAAATAACCGACGGCCTCCGTCGCGCCGTCGGGCAAATCTTCACACGCGAAAATCAGATGCATCCGACCTGAGTCGGTAATGGCATGAGCATGCGGCGATGCTTCCATCAATCGAGGCGGCGCTACTTGATCAACCTGCGCACCCTCGGCGAACATCCCGCCGAAGCGCTCAGCCAACGCTTTCAATTCTGCGAGCGATTGGGGGCCAGCGAGGCTCAGCGTCATTTGGCCCGCTTGATAAAACCGCTGATAAAAATCCTGCAGCGCCTGCTGAAACGTCGGACGTGGCACCAAAAGGCTGTAGCGATTACCCGCGTGGAACCAGCGCAGCGGGTGATTCACCGAAACGGGCTCAAGCAGCTTCATCTGATTGCGCGCCGCTTCGTCGCGCGTCCAGGCAATGAACTCCGCGTGCAGCACTTCTCGCTCGCGCAATTGCTCATCGAACGCCATGCGTGGATGAGCGAGCATGTCGCACAACCGCTCAAGGCCATCGGCAAACACAGACTGAGGTAGCTCGAAGAAGAAATCAGTCGCGCGCTCGCGGGTGCTGGCGTTGACCTGACCACCATGACGCTGCACGAACGCCATCAAATTGTCCGCTGCGGGGAAGCGGCTGGTGCCCAGAAAAAACAGATGCTCCAGAAAATGCGCCAGGCCCGGCCAATCCTGCGGCACATCATGACTGCCCGCCGACACCCGCAACGCCGCCGCGCAACGCTTCAAGCGCGGCGCATGGCACAACACAACGCGCAGGCCGTTCGGCAGAATCAGGGATTGGGTTGTGAGTGAGGTGGGGGCAGGCATGACGGTTTCCGGATGGGCTCGGGAAAGTGAGTGGTCATGCTAGCGGATTACACAGTGGTTGGCGCGGACACGCTCCGTAGGAGCCAACTTGTTGGCGAGAGGTCGTGTTGAGCGCAGAAGATCTGTCGCACGCAATAACACCTCGCGAATAAATTCGCTCCTACAGAAGCTTGCTCAACCCTGAATAAAACCCCGGCCTGCGATCATTGAAATAGGTATTAATCGCCCGCGACTCCTCCATCACCTGTCGATCCAGCGTTGCCACCACCAGCGCTTCATCATGCCCGGCCAAGCCGATCTGCTTGCCGTCCGGCGCGCAGATACTGCTCAGCCCGCAGTAATGAATCTCCCCCTCGCTCCCGCAATAATTGGCGTAAACCAGGTAGCACTGGTTCTCGAAGGCACGGGCGCGGACGGTGACTTCGGCGACGAAGTCATATGGCGCCATGTTCGCGGTGGGCACTAGAATCAGCTCGGCGCCCGCGAGTGCCAGGCGCCGCGTGTTTTCGGGAAACTCCACGTCGTAGCAGATCAAAAAGCCCAATTTCCAACCTTTGAAATCGACGATGGGAAAGTCCTCATCGGCTACAGCGAACATCGATTTGTCCAGCTCACCATACAGATGAGTCTTACGGTAATTGCAGAGACTTGTGCCATGCGCATCAATCAGTTGCACGGCGTTGTAGATCTGCTCATCAGCGCTGCGCTCGGGATAGCCATACAGAATGGCGATACCCGACGCTTGTGCAATGGCGGCAATCTCATTAGCGGCCGGGCCGTTGCGCAACTGAGCCAATGTCCGCGCCGCCTGTGCGCCGATGTTGTAACCGGTCAAGAACATCTCCGGGCAAATCAGCATATCGGCACCCTGAGCAGCCGCTTCAACGGCTTGTGCTTTCAGGCGCTGCAGGTTAGCGGGCACATCCAGCGGCAGCGGCGGGCATTGGTACAGAGCAACGCGCATCGTAGGATTCCTCATCAGTATTCGCGGGCTTATTCTGGCAGCACAATCGGCCCGATTTCATCGAACACGTCGCCCGGCCCTGGGTTATCAGTGTGAGTCTTGCCCCCGAAGTGAGTCATGATCCCCCAGACCGCGTTCAATGACGTTTGAACCGCGCCTTCGACCCAGGCCGGAGTCCAGGACACGTCGTCACCGGCGATGAAAATGCCGCGCTGGTCGTCAGGCATGTCCTTTTGCATGAAGTGCGCATACATGCGCTGGTTGTAGCGATAGTGGCCAGGCAGCGCGCCTTTGAACGCGCCGAGGAAGTGCGGGTCCGCCTCCCATGAAACGGTGATCGGGTCGCCGATGATTCGCGCGGCAATATCAACCTTCGGGTAAATCTTCTTCAGCGCATCGAGTGCCAGCTTCACGCGCTTTTCGATGGGTTGAGGCAGCATTTTCAACGCATCACTCATCCATGAATACGACAGGCAAATTACCCCCGGCTTCTCGTCGCCGTTGGAATACGTGCCGTTATCGAACAGATAAGTGCCACGGGTCAGGCGGTCGGTGAGGGTCATGCTCATCAAGTCCCGGCCAGTTTCCGGGTCTTTGTCTTTCCAGAACGGGCGGTCCACCATGACGAAGGTTTTCGACGCTTGCATATAGCGCGTTCGGTCCAGCGCCATCCACATCTTCTGGGAGAACAATGTTTCTTCGCACTCGATCTGCGTGGTCAACAACCAGCTTTGGCAAGTGGTCAACACCGCAGCGTAGTGCCGGGTATCGCCCCAGTTATCGGTGACGGCGAAGCTGCCATCCGGCGCGCGAGCAATGCGTTTGACGCCCGCGCGCGGCGCGCCGTGGTGCAGCGAAGACAGCGTGGTGCCTTCGGGCCAGTGGGCGCAGCGCTCAGGCGCATGCCGCCAGATGCCCAGCGGCACTTGTTCGACGCCCCCGACGATAAGGTGCTGATGATCGTCGCAATTGGTCATGACCACGCGGAAGATTTCGAGCATCGAGTTAGGGAAATCAGAGTCCCAGCCGCCGGTGCCGAAACCCACTTGGCCGAAGACTTCGCGGTGGTAGAACGACAGTTTGGCGAACGCCTTGGAAGTGGCCACGAAGTCATAAAACGTGCGGTCGTCCCACAACGGCACCAGCGTATTCCACAGCTGTTTGAGGCGTGGGACGTCTCGATCACGAATCGCCTGCTGAATGTCGGCGAACTGTGAGCCGGCTTCCAAAGCATCCGCCCACGCGTCAGCCACTTCCTGAAACAGCGCAGGCAAGTCCGACAGTTTTTGTGCGTAATGAGTGGTGCCTTCCAGATCGATCACCGTGCTGCCAGAGGCGGCAGTCAGCGGGTTGGGGAAGGGCTTGGATTCCAGGCCGAGCTTGTCGACGTAGTGATAAAACGCGGTGGAGGAGACTGGAAAGCGCATGCCGCCCAATTCGGCGATGATGCCTTCTGCGCCTTCGAACTGTTGCGAGCGCAGGCGGCCACCCATTTTCGAGGCTTCGTAGACGACCGGTTTGAGACCCAGCTTCATCAGCTCATAAGCGGCCACCAGACCTGCGATCCCTGCGCCGACGATCGCAACTTCCGCGCCATGGTTTTCAGTGGGGATGCTGCCCAGGCCTGCCGGGTGTTCAATCCAGTCATCGAAGGCGAACGGGAAGTCCGGCCCGAAGATCGTGATCGGTTTCTTTTCGTCGGCGGGGTGGCGATTGTTGTTCATGACTGACCTTGTTCGACTGAGACGCGAAAGGTGACAAGTCTAGATAACAGTTGAGACGTTAATAAGACGCAGATTGTCGTCGTTTTGTAGAGATATCTGGCGATATGACGACGTCGTGCGTCATATCGGCTGCCCGCGATCGATCTTGCTGCTCAAAATGATTGAGGTCGTGGTCTTCTCGACGCCGTCCACGCTGCCGATCAAATCCAGCAGTTGATCCAACTGCTCCGGTGAATCGGTACGCAGCCACGCCACGTAATCGAATTCTCCGCTGACCGCGCACAGTTGTTGCACTTGGGGCAGCACCGCAAGGCGTCTCAGCACTTCCTTGCCTGAGCGCGGCTGTACGGTGATTCCGACATATGCCTGCAGTCCACCGTCGACTACTCGTTGGCTCAAACGCACGCCATAGCCCGTGATGATCTTGGCTTTTTCCAGGCGAGCCAGGCGCGAAGTGACTGTGGTTCGCGCAATGCCCAGCTGTCGAGCGAGCATGGCCACAGGTTCTCGTGCATTGATCTGCAGGGCCGCGATCAGTTGGCGGTCGATGTCATCGAGAGCGGGCGGACGGGTGTCGGACAAAGTGAATCTCCTTGGGCAGGTGGGGGATGTTACCTGTTGAAGGAGGGTGTTGCAGACACAACCTGTAGGCGCGAATCCACTGGCACCTACAGCTTGTATCAGGTCCTCAATGTTTGTAATCCGGTGCCACGCGATCCAGCAGGCGCAGCAGCGCGTCCCATGCGAACTGCACCGCATCCGGATCACTCAGTTCACCTTCGGCAACATCCTGGCCGGGTGCGTTGAACTGCCTTTCCGTGCGCCGACACACTTCATCCGCTGGAAAGCGCAGCGCGCCACCGGCTTGGGCTGCAATCTGAATCTCGCAGGCCTTTTCCAGGTAATACATCCGCAGAAAGGCCTGTTTCACGCTGTCGCCAATGGTTAGCAAGCCGTGGTTGCGCAAGATCATGACCGAGTGGGTGCCCAAGTCCGCGACCAGACGTTGCTGCTCGCCCAAATCCAGCGCGATGCCTTCGTAGTCGTGATAGCCAACTCGCCCATAGAACTCCAGCGAGATCTGATTCACCGGTAACAAGCCGCATTCCTGCGCGGCCACGGCGCAACCGGCTTTAGTGTGGGTGTGCAGCACGCACTGGGCATCTTCGCGGGCGCGATGGATGGCGCTATGAATAACGAATCCGGCCGGATTGACCGGGTAAATAGATGCCTCGACCTTGTTGCCTTCGAGGTCGATCTTCACCAGGTTCGATGCCGTGATTTCCTCGAAAAACAGCCCGTACGGGTTGATCAGGAAGTGATGCTCGGGGCCGGGAATGCGCACCGAAATATGCGTAGAAATCAGATCGGACATTTTGTAATGCGCGATCAGCCGATAACAGGCGGCGAGTTCCTGCCGCAGTTGCCATTCTTCCTGATTGTACGGGTCTGTCATTGTTCCTCCGGATAACCGTGATTGGCGGCTGAATCAGCGAGCCAGCCAAGCGTTCAGGCGTTCTTCAAGCTCTTCGCCATGATCGACCCAAAACTCAATATTAAGCGGCAATGCCACGGCCAAGTTCTGGGGAGATGTCGCGATCCAGGGTGCTTTGGCCGGGTCGAGCTTGTCGCTCAGCGCGGTGTTGGTGACGCCGTAAGCGATGGCTTGGGAAAACGCCTGTTGTGGCGCTTGCTGGTTGGCATAGGTGATGAATTTGTTAGCCATTTCTTTGTGCTTCGAACCTTTGACGATGGTCCAGTAATCCATGCTGTACAAGGAGCCATTCCAGATCGGCGCGACTTTCAGCCCTTCACTGGCCGCCACGGCACCGCGACCACTGAACGTCGTAGTCATGACCACGTCGCCCGACGCCAGCCATTGCATAGGCTGCGAGCCGGCTTCCCACCACTGAATATATGGCTTGAGCTTGTCGAGTTTGGCGAACGCGCGATCAACGCCGGCCGGGGTGTTCAGCACTTTATAGACGTCTGCGGTAGACACGCCATCGGCGAGCAGCGCGTATTCGAGGGTGTACATCGCGCCTTTGCGCAGGCCGCGTTTGCCTGGGAATTTAGAGGTGTCCCAAAAATCGGCCCAACTGGTGGGAGCGGCTTTTACCTTGTCGGTGGCGTAGACCAGCGGCATGCCCCAGACCAGCGCTGCCGAGCCACATTCCTGTTCGGCGCCTTTTATTAGCTGCGTGCTCCCGCCCAGCTTCGCCCAGTCCAGCTTCTCGAACAGTCCTTCGGCGCAACCGCGCTCCAGATCAGGGGCCTCGACTTGCACAACGTCCCAATCGGCATGACCGGTTTCAGCCATGACTTTGATTTTCGCCATTTCCCCGTTGTATTCGGTCTGCACGACGCTGACCCCCGCCTGTTTGGCGAAAGGCTCGAAAATAGTGGTGTTCTGAATTTTCTGAGCCGCGCCGCCGAAGCCCACGATCACAAGGTTTTCCGCTGCCAGGGCTGACAACGGTGAAAGCAGCAACAACGCACACGCAATCTTCAGATTTCTACTGTTCATCGACATTTCCTTACGGCCAAACGGCCTTCTTCGGGAAGCCAGAGGGCACGCAGAAGCGCCCGTGGCTACACAGGAGTAAACGGATATAAACAGGCAATGACACGAATAATGGGACGCTGGAGTTACTGCGCTGCGATGCTTGAAACATGCAGCGGCTGTGGTCTTGTTTCTTGCGCGCGGTGAGTGCGGGCCGTTCAGAGCCTAATCCAGTGCTTGTGAAATAAAAAGACAGAAACAGTGTTTTAGTGAAAAAAATTGCAATAATTTCACTGAGAGTAAAAAAGGCTTATTGCTTAGGGATCATTTTCGCCTTGGCCGCTTTAAACTCGGCGACGCTCGACTGAGTATCCCGATAGGCGCTGAGGTAGCGATGACAACAGGAAAACCCCGTGAAACCGCCAGGAAGGCGAAACCTGTGCCGAACGAAACGCCAGCCGAGGAAAGCTTTCTGGGTGAGCGCATTCGCGGGCTGCGCAAGCGGCAGGGCCTGACGCTTGCCGAACTCGCCCGGCGCAGTCAACTTTCCGTGGGTTACATCAGCCAGCTTGAGCGTGACCTGTCGCGTCCTTCAGTGGACACGTTACTGAAGATCGGTCGTTGCCTGGGTGTGAATATCCAGTGGTTTTTCTCCACCAAGACCGAAGTGTCCGACGCCGATGCCGGTTACGTGGTGCGCAAGGAGAGCCGGCAAAACATCCATTATGACGATGGCATCTACGACCAGTTACTCACGCCCAGTCCAAGCGGGCAGATCGAAATGGTCCATTCACGCTTCCCCCCAGGCGCGTATAACCACACCAGTTACACCCACGATGGCGAGGAGGTCGGGTACGTCCTCACTGGCGCGTTCGAGTTATGGGTCGGGGAAAAGCATTTTTTGCTGAGTGAAGGGGACAGCTTTCGCTTCGCCAGCGATGAGCCCCATCGCTACGGTAATCCCGGGCAAACCGACGCGGTAGTGCTTTGGGTGATTACGCCGCCTACCTATTAACGGCGCTTTCTCACGATGGGCCGGTAGGTTCTTTGCCAGACATGACCACCCCTCGGGAATGAATTCGCTCCTACAGCACCGCGCTGCACCAGTCGTTTCTGTAGGAAAATTCCCCGCTGTAACCGCTCTGTCATCCTGCTGTCACTCCCGGCATGCCTAAATCCGCGTTCAGACCCTTTGATCCGTCCCGGAGCCCAGCCATGACCGATAGCCAGCAACTGGATCTATCCGAAACCGCCCGCTATATGCATGCCGATATCCTCGACAGCTTCGACGAAGAGCTGGAAATGGAATACGACGATGCACGTCTGGACGCCTTACTGTCCGACCTGGGTGAAGAGGTGCCCAAGGGCATTGATCGCCGCGTGTACTTTCGTGAGCTACTGCGGTTGCAAGGTGAGCTGGTCAAGTTGCAGGACTGGGTCGTCAGTCAGAAGCTGAAAGTTGTCGTGCTGTTCGAAGGGCGCGATGCGGCCGGGAAGGGTGGGGCGATCAAACGCATCACGCAACGGCTCAATCCACGTGTTGTTCGCGTTGCTGCACTCACCGCGCCGAGCGAACGTGAACGCACTCAATGGTATTTCCAGCGCTACGTCTCGCACTTGCCGGCGGCAGGTGAAATGGTGCTGTTCGACCGCAGCTGGTACAACCGCGCCGGCGTCGAGCGAGTGATGGGCTTCTGCGATAACGAGGAGTACGAGGAGTTTTTCCGCACCGTGCCCGAGTTCGAAAAGATGCTCGTGCGCTCAGGCATCATCCTCATCAAATACTGGTTCTCCATCACCGACGATGAGCAGTATCGCCGCTTCCTGATGCGCATCCACGATCCGCTCAAGCAGTGGAAGCTGTCGCCGATGGATCTGGAATCCCGCCGTCGCTGGGAAGATTACACACGCGCCAAAGAGGAAATGCTGACGCGCTCCCACACCGACGTCGCACCGTGGTGGATCGTCGAAGCGGACGACAAAAAACGCGCCCGCCTCAACTGCATTCATCACCTGCTGGAGCAGATCCCCCGTGGCGAAACCGAGTCCACACAGATCGATCTGCCTGCCCGCGAGTACAACGCCAATTACCTGAGAGCCCCGGTGCCGCGAGACATGGTGGTGCCTTCGATCTATTGATCGGCGGCGTGCGGCATTAGATCTTCCAGCGTCGGGCGGTCTTGGCCAGCCGTTGTTGCAAGCCGTCGAGGTTCTTGCCCAGTTGCAGTGTCAGTAAGCGATAGCCGATCAGTTCGCCAGGGATGGCGAGCTCGGTATCCGAACTGACTTCCGAAGCTTCGGGCTTGCGCTCGAGTCTTTCCGTCACGCCATTGCGCAGCGCTCTTGCCATCCCGATGAACTGGCGGCGAATTCTGCGCTGCTCCACGGTCAGCGCGACTTGCGCCATGTCCGTCGGGCGAATGTTCGACAGAATCTCAAGTGTGCTGAGGCACATCCGGAAATGCCCCTGAATCGCCTCCAGCTCGACTATGGGGATCTTCACTTCTTTCGAAACCGACGGCAGCAGTGAGCGCAGTTGCAACATGGTCGCGTTGAGTTTTCCGGTCAGCTTCAGGTGCTCATCCGCCGTAATCGACTGCCCGCGGTTGATTCGCTCGTAAACCTTGGCGCAATCGCGCAGACCGCTCGCCAAGTTGTAACGCCACGAGTAGACCGCATACAGAGGCAGCGCGAAGGAAAACGCCAAAGCCAGGGCGATCCCTATCAGAATATCGACCGTGCGCCACAGCCCGTCCGTCACGGGGTTGTCCCCATGCCCCGCCACAATGAAAAGGGTGATCGCCGAAAGCAACGCCGTGTACCCACCCTTGCCAATCGCGTGATACGCGAAGAATCCGCAGATCAATGACATCAGCAGATAGGTCAGCAGGGGCATGCCCAGATAAGTCTGTTGCGTCACCACCGCCAGCCCGAGCGCAGCGCCGATCAGCGTTCCGTACGCCCGTTCAACGGACTTCTTGCCGATATTGCCGTGATGCTGCAAACCGCCGATCACGATCAACATCGTTACCGACGCCCACTCGCCATGGGGCAGATGAATCCCCGTCGTCAGCAGAATCGTCGCCAACAACCCCACCACGATCCGCCCCGCATGAATGTAACGGGCATGGCGATAACGGCGATACGGGTCCAGCAACGGGCGCAGGACGCGGCGTATCAGCAACAGCGGAGGGAACGAGCGAGAGGTTTTCATGGGGTAAGAGACCATCAGAACGACGAATGTATCCAATGCGGGCAAGAGCGCTTGGAACTATGCCCGCAATTGCGCGCGGCGCCAATTGATCCCGGTGGGTTGCCAAAAGGGGGCTTCAGTCTCTAGACACACAAAAGCCGCGCAATGCGCGGCTTTCAAAGGTGGTGGGCCCACACGGACTCGAACCGTGGACCAAGGGATTATGAGTTTGGATGTAATACGATAAGCCCAACGTTAGCATCCGAAGTTAACCGTAAAGTAGGAATAGTTAAATTCAATAATATCAGTAGGTTAGCGTATTTTTTAGTAATACTCAAAAACCAGTCTGTGTACTGCCAGTGTACCTGCCAAGGGGACGGTATAGGATGCCTTTCTATCAATCTTCCTTGCGCATTGTGATACGGTCAAGGCAGTGAGAGGAAAAGGTTCTGATGGAGATTCCTATGGTCGAGTGGCTATTTTCAGGTATCGGGGCGACTCTCGTATCCGATTGGTTAAAAGAGCGGCGAAGTCGAAAGCAAAATCTACCTTGCTCGCAAAACACACCTCCGCATGTACTGACGGACTCATCGTATGCACTGTCGATAGGCGAAAAAGTAAGGTTTATCCGTACCGAACTTTTGAATTTGAGCTTGAGACAGTTAAGTGAAATATTAGAGATTGAAAAGGTTTCTAATCTTGAAAGCTATGAGTTAGGCGTTGAAGAATTCCCTCTTCTAGTCTTGAAGAAATTCGAAAGCTATTTTTCTATAAATCCAGGGTATTTGGATGGAGTCAGCGAAGGGGTATTTTCGAGTTTTCATTTATGTAAATTTGAGGTTGAACGTTACCTATCGCAAGGTTACGAACCCATTATGCTATGCAGTCCTAACGACAGAAGTGAGCTATTTTGTAGGGTCGCGTTTAAGAAGAATGATGGCGCATTTTTGAAAGTTGTAGTTGGAGATTTGTTGTGCTCTTTCGCGTCTAGTGGGGGAGGGCAACTGAATATCCAGATACTGATTCACGCTTTATTGGAGCGGGGCGCTTCTTATAAAGATGTGAGAGTTTTAAAGGTTACGAGCCGTGCTTGGGAGCTAATGAGGCGGGGAACTTATTACAAGCAGGATGATTTTCATCGTTCGGCGGATTGGGAATGCCAAGATGTCTTCATCAAGTGGTTTAAGGACAGCGAAGAATCTAATAAACTCTGGAACTTTAGATCTTTGGGTAAATGATTTACGGTAGGTCTTGCCTACAGGTGTAAGGTAAGCTAGTGCACGAGCTTAGGGGTTCGTGCTAGCTTACCTGTAAACATGTCTTAAGTCGGAATTACGCCCGTAAAGCGCACGTTCTCACTTTTACCGTTTTCTTTCGCCCATTTAAGAATTGTAATTTTTAGGTTTTCCAGATAGTCAGGATTAGCGATAAGAGCTTCTCTTGATATGGGGTCGTGCTCGTCCCCATCTATCAGATCGTTGAGCAATTTTTGCACTATTAAACCTTGTTCGGCGTTTTCGGTAATATTTATATAGGCGTTAAGCGGTTTGTCCTTTGACTCGTCTTCACCACCAAGGAATCGTTCGAAATCAGGAATGCTTACCCTGTGGCGGATCGTTATTCCAGATTTTCTGGCGTCTATAATAGCGTCACGAATTTTTTTGTTTTCCGTCCACATGCCATTTTTCGTACCATTGCTTTTAAACGGTGGGTCACAGTCGTGAACTATCCCGAAACTTATCTTAAAGTGCTTCATTACCTTAATAAGTGGTAAGAGTATAGCTTTTCCACGAGCCCGTATCACTGTGATTTTATCCATCAACTCATGTTGCCGCTCGATAATCGAAGCCATAAAAGCGGCATGCTCGGTATCTCCTTCGACGAGGACAGGGTACGACCCGAAGAAAACTTCTGCAAAGCTTGGGTCTATATGCTGCAATGCTTGTAATCTTTGTTTTTCATTTCCATCAAATACGACATTGTCTGAACGGTATGTTTTAGGTGAGATTGGTGAGTCGTCGTTGTGATCTTTACGTTCTAGCCTCACAACGGTTGTATGATCCTCAAACGGATTCACGAAGTAGGGCGAATGGGTTGTCATCAAGACTTGCCAGTCAGGGCTGGCTGCAAGCTTGTAAAGATGCCGCTGTGCCGCGCGGGCCGCCATAGGATGTAGAGCGTTTTCCGGCTCGTCGATTAGGAGTAAATATCCCGGAAGTGATGGATCATCTGGGCTTTCAGGAATTGGAGCTCCTGCAGTGTGAGCAGCTAAATGGGCTTTGAGTTTTGAAAGCTCTTCATCGATTGCATCTGATTGTTCTTGCGTTATCTTCTTTGCTGCTTTTTTCTTTGTTTCTTCAGTTATATTTCTTTCGAGACGCTTTTGAAATTCCCCACGAATTTCCTTTTCCCGCGTTAGTTCATTGTGAACCTGTAGCATGGACCAGAACAGTGCCCTTCTAGCTCCAGTGCCTTGCTGACTAAGTGAAGTATCAGCTTTTCCATCTGCTATACGTAATCCTGAACCTTTTTTTATAATATCTTCTATCTTAGGCGCGAGAGGGGCCGCTGCGATATTTAGTCTCACTCCAAGAGATGGGAAAACACTTTGAAAGCCGGTTGTTACTTGCATTGCAATCTGGTTAAAGTCCTCTTTGTGTGCTTCGCTCAGGCGATCTATATTTGCAGAGACGCTTTGTATTGCTTTTGACAGGTCTGACTCTGCGTTTAGTCGCTCTTTTTCTAATCTTGTCAATAGTGGGGTTAACGCAAGCGTAAGCAACATCTCTTCAGTTTTCTCGGCGTCATCAAGAGACCCAATTCTTAATGGACGAGGTAACCTTGCGGTGAAGACATTATCTAGGCCCGACGCATTTTTATCTGGGTCCCAGTCGCCAGTACCTTCCGCTCCAGCTTTAGGGTTCCAAGTAGTTCGTGTCTTTTGGTAGGTAGGGCCTGCCCATTGCCATCGGCTCCTAACAATTCTTAGTCCATCATCATCTATTTTCCAATCTTCATGTATATTTCCGATTCCGTCTGGTATATGCACATCAAGAATTACCTCAGAGAATTCTAGCTCCTGAGCATGTTGATGACGGTCTCTTTGTATCTCAAAAGCGGCGGAGCCTTTTGCAAGTTCATAAGCGCGAAGAATAGTTGATTTTCCTGCGTTGTTTCTTCCTACAAGGCATACTACATTGTCCAGTGCAATTTCTACTCCATCATTTCCGATACACCCAATATTGCGTACGGTCATCCTTACCAGCTTGGATCGGTTTCTCTCATCAGCCACGCTAAATATCCTTTTATTGTTTGATTGTGCGGTGAATGTCGGCAGGTGTTTAGGCGTTTTGATCTTTTCTCTAACGGTCTTTTTACGTGATGCCCGGGTTAAGGTAGTACAGTATTGTTTTTTCGTCCAATTTGATCTATAGAGTTGGATTTATGTTTTTATATTATATATGTTGCATTTATTCTGGTTGTTTGTTTTTTGTAGTGAGTTAATTATGTTTTATAAGTGTAATATCCGTGGTGTGATTTATGCCGTAAATGAATCTGGCTGTATTGAGGATCTCAAGGAAAAGTTTTTTATGAATATAAAAAAATTGCATTTGTTGAGTAGCAGTTTGTTCGTAATTCAAACTTGTTTTTACAGAAAAAGTCAGTTTTCGCTGTGTATCATTAGTGCTGTAAGTGAAGTAGGACCTAAAATTTAATAGGGAGGATTCTTAATCACTCCTTTAGTTAAGCGCGCTTCTGTGGTTTCAGTCTGGACGACAGAGCTTTCGTGCCCTTGCGTAGGGGCCGAACATTCTTAAACTATTCAAGTCTGGACCCCGTATGTCCCCTTTCTCCGAGGGAAAACGTCATACGTCAATTCTCATTGGCGTCGAGGGCTTTATCTCCTATAGTGGCATTGTGTCATGCCCGGGTCGGTCGTTTAGTTTGTCGAGCTGATTGACGCAGACGACCGTGACTCCTTTTTGTGGTGGCGATTGCTTCGGGCCTTCACAAAATATAATTCGATCACTTTTGGAGCTTTCAGCGTATGGATACAGGTAAACGTAAACTTAGAATCTATTTCTCGGATTTTTTTGATGTCACACGTGAACAAATTGATTCTTACGGAGCCTTCAACGTCTCCTTAATTAATGACCTACCATTATTTGTAGACCCTTTTCTTCTATTTAATAGCGATGAAGAGGTTTTTCAAAATCTTCATGCTGAAATTATTAAATATATGTTGTTTTTGAAGGGTAAGTCAGCTCTCGATTTACCGTCGGGTTTAGTGAAGTCGTGGTATATGTTTCCGGAGGTTAAGGAGAACTGGTTTGGATTCAGTAAGTCTGGAAATAGTGGTCGGGGTTTGGGCCCTTCTTTTGCAAAGTCATTGCAAGTAAACTTTAAGGATGTTTTTTCAGATTTTGGTAGTGAGACAGCTGGGGCAACTCATCTTGGTAAGCTTACGCTTGTAAAGCATGGTGTTGGCAAGGATCAGATAAGTGACTTTACCTGTAATTTGATACACGGTTTTTTGGCAAGCTATACTGAGAAGTTTGCATCAAAATATATTTCTCCTAATAAATTGCAAAAATTCTCTATACAGAAAGCCGAGTTCAACTATGTCACTGAAACTTGGAAGGCAAAGCAGTATATTCTGCCACGATATGGTTCTGAGTACGTATTGCTCACCCCTATCGAGATTCTGACTAAAGATGAAGCCTGGATCTCTCATAAGGGATTTATTGAGGATTTCAGTCAGGTTGTGAATTGTGTGCCCAATGATCAATTACGCGATCAAATAAATTTGTATATCACAAAGGTTATGCCTGCTGACCCTACTAAAGAAGAAAAAGCACTCGCTTTTGAAAAGACGATACTGAAGTACCCTAAACTTATGGATGTTTATGTGGGACTAAGAGAGGCGGATAGGGATGCGGCGAGCACTTCTAGTTTAGAGAAGGTTTCTGTTGCACAAAAGCTTTTCGAAGAGCACTTACGTAAGCTGGTCGACTTATTGGATAAAACCAAGTTTTATGATGCTGAGCCGAACAGTTACGAAGCAGGTATGCAAAGAGTTCAATATCTTAAGCATGTGATTGAGAAGCAAGATGGTTATCGTCTGTTCTACGTAAAAAACATACCGATTTCTCGAGAAAGTGATTTGCAGATCATGTTTAAGCTGACATGGTTTGCTTCAAAGTTTAGTTCTGATGCTGAAGTGAATAACGGTCGGGGTCCCGCTGATTTTCTGGTTTCTTATGGTAGCCAAGACAAATCTATAATTGAATTTAAGCTGGCGAAAAATTCTCATATGGAAAAAAATTTGAGGAATCAGGCTAAAATTTATAGTGATGCATCCAGGGCTACAAATCCTCCGATCATGGTCATTTTGTATTTTAACTTTTCTGAGCGGGATAAAGTTCAAAGGATAATGACAAAAAATGGGTTGGGTGATACGAGGCATATTGTGCTAATTAATGCGATGCCCAGAGAGTCTGCTTCTAAGGCCGAAAGTAGTGAGTGAGGTCTCATAGATGCGCTTATGAATGAAAATAAGCTACTGTCGTAACCTGGATGCCTATTAATGGTAGAGCTATCTCCACTTAGTAGGCATCGCGAAATCTATTTCTCAAATCTAGGTCAAGAGTTTTCTACTAGGTTACTCTTTAGCTTCCATCGGCTTAAACTTGCATCTTGCAGCGCTGAAACTATTTCTGTGTGGCAGTAAATATAAGTAGAAAGCTTCTGAATTTCTTTAATGGCCACTTCTTGGCTTCCACCCTCATTCATTTTTTTAGCTATCTGGTTCAGGTTTCTTCCGATTGATCGGAGTTGTCCTGACGACTCCCAAAGCGCCTTTGTGGCCTCCATCGTGAATTGGGGCTGGTTGGTTAAACTTGCTCGAACGCAATTGATTACCCACCGTTGAGGAGAGCATCCCTCGGCCTCTGAGCGTGCCGATAGCTCATGCGAACCTCCAGCCTTTGTTTCTGACCTTCGTCCGGCTCGCCTGCGATTTGTCCTGATATCCAACTATGAACGTCTTGGGGCATCTCATCTTGGATGACGTAGCGCATTAGCGCTCGGATCATGCCGTGTTGGGAGCTCCCTTTTTTCTCGCAGTGGGCTTCCCACTCTGATTTCAAATCATCCGGTATGCGTACCCGGTAAACGGCGCTATCCCTCGTGGCGCCGATGCTAGCTTTGCGCGGCATGTGCATTCCTCTTTCGGTATCAACAGCTCACTATATACGTAGTGAACCACAGTTTACCGGCGAGCGCCTATCCTGCACTAGATCTCCACTCACTTCAGTTCTTGTTCATGAACAAGCTTTCTTGGGATGAAGGCAGTTAAAAAAGAAAGTCGGGCATTGCAGAATTGGTGTTCGTCACGGGGCGATTCAGATCTCTGGATCTACGTGAGCTTACTGATACGATTCTGGCACCTATTACCTGAGAGTAAAAGCGTCCGTCTGAACCTGTTGATGCTGGAGAATCTGAGGTTCGAAGCCCTCCGATATGCTCGATGGCCGGTTGGTCCGTTGGCTCTGAGTTTGGCTGCCAAGCTAGTCGACGGTGTGTTTGGAGCTTTCCGGGGTTGATGAGGTTGCAATCGGATTATTTTGCGCAGCCTCCGCTATGGCATTCGCACCAATGCTGATGGAGTGGAGGCGGCGGAAATCAACGTAGCCAGCTAGCTTTCAGTGACAGAATAGCCCCGAATTATCTAAACGCTTCCGACAGTTGGTTTTTGGCCGATTTCAGCTCTTCGTCAACGGCAGGAAACGGCCCAGAGTGTGTAAAAACGCTTCGCCAAAATTGAAGTGTCCGCGTCTACGTTAAATCTGAAATTTATCGGCACGTTTGCAGATGTGGATTTCGCGTAGAAACGCGATTTTCAGTCCGGTTTTGAGCACCTGAAGCGCTCATAAGCGTTTTTTACACAGCCTCGGCCAATAGCTACCATTCGCGAGCAGCGACTTCGAGCTCGACTTATCTGAGGAGCGCAAACCTCGCCTCCGAGCGGAGCACGCTGCAATGGCGACATTGGCGGGGGTATAAAGCGAAGGTAAGAGCTCCAAGTAAATTGCTTGTCCAAGGACAGGTATGAGGGATAGCATCACGCCATCACTTGCAAGGGTGCTCGACGTGTCCGGACCGACCCACCTCTTTTTCCTCCCCGCCGTTGCTGCGTTATCGCAACGACATGCGCCGGCAACACGCCTTGTTCCGGCGGTAAGAGTGGTATCCCGCGTTGCGAAATATTTTGAGCGGATGAGCAACTAACAATTCACCTCAGGGGCAAGCTTCTCTGAGTTAAAGAGACACTCTTGGTAAGGTCGAGAATGAAAAATACAGTCCTTTTTGGAAATGGAATAAACAGGCTTTCGACCAATGCGGTAAGTTGGGATGGCTTGCTTGATGAGATCAAAGGTGAGAATAGATTTTCAAATGGCTCTCTGCCCAATACGATGGTGTATGAAAGAATATTCATGGGGAAACACAAAGCTAGCGAAAGCCAAAGAATTGATGAGCTTGTCATCAAGAGTAAAATTGCTAGCTCCCTCGCAGAGCAAGAATCAAATCAAGTCTTCAAGTTGCTAGGAGATATGAACTTTGAGCATTATCTTACGACAAACTATGATTATGCATTTGAAAAGGCTCTTGCCATTACTCCTGATAAGTTAAGTTCTGAAGAGATATACAGCCTTAGAAGAAAGCGAAAATACAAGTCGAATATCGGTACAAAATACTTGTGGAATATTCACGGGGAAATTGACAGTCCAAAATCTATAATGCTTGGATTGGACCACTACTGCGGCTCAGTAAGCAAGATAGATGCCTATGTCAAAGGTAACTACAAGTATTTTGTCGACGGAGAGCCAATTCCCATTATGTCAATGGACAAGAAACTGGAGAACGGTAGCTTTTGCTATACGTCTTGGGTTGACCTGTTTTTTTCATCAAATCTCCATATAATTGGTCTTTCCCTAGATTATAGCGAGACAGACCTTTGGTGGGTTTTGAATAAACGCGCCAGATTTGCGGCTGACAATCTTGTCAAAAACAATATCTTTTTCTACGTGGATTACATTGATGAACAAAAAAGAGGGCTGCTGGAATCATTTGATGTCAATGTTGTAGTCACAGAAGTCATTGATAAAGATTACGAGGGCATGTATCGAAGTGCCATTTCTAAAATGTTTGCCTCTCAAATCTCCATCGAAGCGGCATAAATCTACCCAACGGGTAATATTCGTTCCGGGATAAAGCCGTCTGCCAAAAACGATGCGCTCGCGCTCAATGGATTGCAGATATGGATAAAGATAAGAGATCTTAATGGCCCATTGCTATGGTTGTAGCGAGGGAACGCAGGGTTACGGAGATGCGAATGTTTATTGAAGAGATAAGAGTAGATAGCTTATCGCAATACCTAGAAGAAATCCTCAGGATCAATAATAAAACTGGGTCACTAGCTGGGGCTGTATATAGAGGTCAGTCAGATAGTTGCTGGGGTATTTCTTCTGGATTGAGTCGATATTGCAGTATGAGTAAGAATGCCAGTGCCCTAGCAATGGCAAAGCAGGCGTTTCGAATATTCGATGCGGAGAGGCATGGTTATCACCACCTAAATTCAAGTAGCCCTTGGGATGTGCTTACACTAGCTCAGCACTTTGGGCTTCCTACTAGGCTCTTGGACTGGAGTTTATCCCCCACTGTAGCGCTATTTTTCGCACTTGATGGAGTCAAGTATAGAAGAGTTAAGATAAAGGATTTGTCTGACTCGGAGCGATTGGAGTTTAACAGGGAAGTTCCAATCGATGGCGAGTATGTTGGGTTGGCGGATCACGATGCAGTTGTTTATATGATCCCAGCTTCCCATAACTCGAAGTCCGCTGAGTGGCTTCGTGCTTGCGATCTTCCGGAAGATGTTTTTGCCGAAGTGCCGCATGCGAAAGAGATGGGTTTCTGTTTTTTTAATCCTGATGTAACAAATGATAGAATAAAATGCCAGAGCGGGGTATTTACTCTTAGTGTTAAATGTTCAGGTGAATTTCCTAATGACAGGGTCTATAAGCTTATTATCAAAAGAGGTGCTATCGCAGAGATGCGCTCTAATCTTGTAACCCTTAATATTGGCGCAAAGTCAGTGTACGGAGATCTTGAGGGGCTTTGTCGCGAATTGATATTTACAAAGTATGGGGGCTTTGCTAATCGATACAATTGAGGGCTATTAATCGATTCTAAATGACAGCTTTTGCGCCGATTGCTGCCGGTCACGACCAGCGGCAATGCGCAGCTCTCTGCCGATCATGGTCACGAAGCGTGCTGGTCAAAATGCAATCAGGTGGTCGAGTGGAGGGGCAATATCGCATACGGAAAAGCTCCGAAGGTGCGGGGGCAAGAATCCCCCGTCTTAAACTAATAAACTTAAGTGGCAGGTCTCGTTATTTTGTCCAGTTTACTGACGAGGTCTTCGGCTCGTAGGTGTGTGTAACGCTTAAGCATCTGCATCAACTTATGACCACTGATGGCCGAAACCTCTTGATCCGATAACCCACCTTCGACAAGCCGACTTACTGCTTCATGGCGCAGGTCGTGAAACCTAAAATCAGACAGATCGAGTTTCTTTTTGAGCTGTCCCCAAATCTTGGTGAAGGTATACGGCCGACGCTTACCGTCCTTTCCAGGCTCACCGAAAAACACCAAATTGCAGTCGATTGGTCGCACTGGATTATCCATCGCAGCTTTGAATACTTCAGTGGCGCGCTTGCTCAGTGGAACGGTACGCGAGCCGTCGTTCTTTGTGTCTGAGAGACGAATGACGCGCTTTGCCAAATCCACTTGAGGTCGCCGTAGGGATGAGATCTCTGACGAGCGCATACCCGTTTCCAGAGCGATGCAAACAATCCAGCCCAGCATAGGGTTGCTGTGTCGATTCACGGCCGCGAGGAGAAGGCGTTCTTCCTCCGGTGATAACCTTCGGTCACGACCATCCCCAGGGCTTGGCTTACGGATGTTCAGCACTGGGTTGAACGTCAGACCCAAACCCCACTCCTGAATCGCTACCGTGTACAGGTGGCTCAGTAGGAGCCAGTTCGAGGCGCACGGTGTTGTTGCTGATGGTCCCACCACGGCTGGGTTCGTTCAGACGCTTATCACGATAACCGGCGATGATTTCAGCGGAGAGGGCGGCCAGTGAGTATTTGCCAAGGTGCTCGATGAGCTTCTTAGCTTTCGAGGTTTCGCCACGCTGAGTGGTGGGCTTCTTGGTGGGGGTTATGTCGCTCAGATAGCGCTTGAGTGCAGCCTCTAGCGTCATTTTCTCCGAGCCGCTACGCCGGATGTACACGCCACGCAACATTTCTTCTTCGGTACGCCTCGACCAGTCCTCCGCATCACGCTTTGTGCGGAAGGTTTTGGCGACAGTGGGCCAGCAATTTTACGAATGAGTGCCTTCCAGGTGCCGGAAGGGGTTTTGACGAGAGTAGCCATGAGAGGGTGCTCCTAGGCGGCTGGCGAACCAGCACTGTACCTAATTTGTACCTATGGAGCGTAGGACTGTAAAAGCTGGGACCAATCCAAAAACACGAAAGCCGCGCAATGCGCGGCTTTCAAAGGTGGTGGGCCCACACGGACTCGAACCGTGGACCAAGGGATTATGAGTCCCCTGCTCTAACCAACTGAGCTATAGGCCCTCAGTAGGCGGCGGATTATAACGACGGTTTCCATGCTGTGCTATCCGAAAAGTCTGAAACTGTTATACGAAGAAACGTCCTGCAGAATTCTTCTGGTCGCAGGGGGAGGCTGACGATGTAGCCCTGGATCTGTTCGCAGCCTTCGTCGGCCAGAAATTGCTGCTGTTCGACGGTTTCCACACCTTCGGCAATGACCGTGAGCTGCATGCTCCGACCCAGGGCAATGATGGCGCGGACAATTGCAGCATCGTGGGGATCATCGGGTAGGCCGCGGACGAATGACTGATCGATTTTCAATATGTCCAACGGCAGCTTCTTCAGATAACTGAGAGAAGAATAGCCTGTTCCGAAATCGTCGATCGCAAGCTGTACCCCCAGTTTCTTGAGCTTGTGCAGCACCGAAAGCGCTTCCTCGGTTTGGCTCATGATGAAGTTTTCGGTGATTTCCAGTTGCAGGCAGCCGGGTTGCAAGCGGTATTCGGTCAGCAGCTGTTCGATGCGATTGACCAGATTGGGCTGGCGCAATTGTGCCCCGGCGAGGTTTACCGACAGCGGGCCGAACACGTCGTAGCGCTGGTTCCATTCGTACAGTTGGCGGCAAGCATTTTCCAGCACCCATTCGCCGATCTGCAGGATCATGCCGTTCTCTTCTGCCAGAGAGATGAAACGCTCTGGCGGGACGTCGCCAAAGGTTGGATGGTGCCATCGAATCAATGCTTCAGCGCCGACCAGCCGTTGAGTCAACAGGCTGAGCTTGGGCTGGTATGAGAGCGTGAACTCGTTGCGCTCGATAGCTCGGCGCAGCTCGTGTTCCAGGGCAATCCGCTCACTCGCTTGCGCAGTCAGGTCGCGGGTGTAACTTTCGACCCGATTTCGGCCTTTAGCTTTTGAGCGGTACATCGCCGCATCAGCGTTCTTAATGACCGTCGCAACATCCAGCCCATCTGTAGGAAACAGCGCGCTACCAATGCTGGCGCTTATGAAAAACTCGTGCTCACCCGCCTGGAACGGTGCACTGAAACTGTTCAGCAGTTTGGTGGCGATGGCCTCGGCATCGCTTGCGTTTTGCAGTCCTGGCAGCAGGATGATGAATTCGTCACCCCCAAGCCTCGCGACGGTGTCGATGTCGCGCAGGTTTTCCTTCAGGCGCTGCGCGATGCCTTTAAGCAACAGGTCCCCGACAGGGTGACCCAGGCTGTCGTTGATGTGCTTGAAGCGGTCGAGATCCAGAAACAGCACGGCGCCAAGGCTATCGCCGTGCTGGCTGTGTAACAGCGCCGCGTGCAGCCGGCTTTCGAACAGCGTGCGGTTGGGCAGGCCGGTCAATGGATCATGGTGGGCCTGATAATCCAGACGGGCCTGAGCCTGTTTGAGGCTGGATATATCGGCGAATACCGCGACGAAGTGGGTGATGAACTTATCGCGGTTCCTGACTGCGCTAATCGTTAGCCAGCTGGGGTAAACCTCGCCGTTCTTGCGACGATTGCTGATCTCGCCCTGCCAGTGACCTTCGGCGGTCAACTGGTACCACATGGCTGCATAAAACGCGCTGTCGTGTTGCCCTGAGGCCAGCAATCGTGGGGTTTCACCAATCGCTTCGTGCTCGCTGTACCCCGTGATTTCGCTGAATGCGCGGTTCACTGCGTTGATCCGTTGGCGGGTATCAGTGATCAGTACCCCTTCGGCGGTGCTTTCGAATACCGTTGCGGCCAGCTGCAATTTCTCCTGCATTTGATGGCGTTCGGTGATATCCCGGGCAATGGTCAACATGCAGTCCTCACCGCCGATCGGCAGTGGCCGCGATGAAATCTCGCACAGCCTGACTTGACCATCTTTACGGCGAATATGGCTAGTGAAGTCGCGAACGAAGCCGTCTCTGCTCAGTTGCTCAAGCAACTGCTGGCGCTCATTCAGATCTACCCAAATTCCGAGGTCGAGCGTCGTGCGGTCCAGTGACATTGAACTTTGATAGCCGGTAATGCGGTTGAATCCGTCGTTGACCTCAACCAGCAGTCCGTCGCTTTGACGCGAAATCACCAGTCCGTCGGGCGAGGAGTGGAAGGCTTTAGCGAACTTCTCTTCCGATAGCTGCAGTTGCTGCTGGGCTTCCTTGAGTGGCGTGATGTCGCGCACGACAACGACGACGGCAGGCGTTGAGTCCAGATCAAATGGTTCAGCGGACAGCAGCCCGGTGAACAAGCGGCCGTCAATACGCCGGAAGGGCATCTCAAGATTTCGGATACTGCCTTTCTGCAGGCGCTGAAGCAGGCTCGGCCCGATGTCCGGAATACCCCAGATATTGAGGTCCGAAGGCGTCTTGCCGATGACGTCCGCAGCAGTGAGACCAATCTGTTCTACGAACGCCTGATTGGCTTCAAGGAAGCATCCGTCGGAGAGTCTGGCGATGACCAGGATGTCGGGGCACTGCGCAAAGACCGAGGCAAATTTGCCCTCGGAAAGGCGCAGCGCTTCTTCTATTAGCTTGGTTTCACTGATGTCGATCATCAGGCCGCGCATGACAGGTTCGCGTCCATATCCAATCAGACTGACGATATCCCGCACCCATAACGTCCTGCCATCAGCATGGATGACGCGGTAATCGAGGCTGTGGTCGTGGCCGAGGGCAGATTGCTGATCGCAGAAGGCCTGGGCTCTTTGGACATCGTGCGGGTGAACGATGCTGTGCCAGAAGCCAGCACTAAGCCATTGTTCAAGCGGATAACCCAGGAGATTCTCGGCGTGCGGAGAGACGTAGTTGTAGGAGTAATCATTGATGTTGGCCTCCCACGCAATCGCCGAGAGGCTTTCGATCATGCCGCGATAGTGGTATTCGCTGCTGCGCAGTTGCTGCTCGAGCGCTACACGACGAGAAATTTCAGAGCTTAGCCGCCGATTGATGCGAACGACGACGATCAATACCGTGCAGAGCAGCAAAAGTCCGGGCAAACCGTAAATCAAGAAGTCTCGCCAAAACTTGCTGTTGTCCACAGTTTGAGCTGACTGCCATCGCGCTTGGTCGGTGGGGCCTGTCAGCTCAGAGGTTGGGTTTGTCTGTGTCGTGACATCAGACGCCGCCAACAGGTCTTGGTGCAGCACTGTTCTTTGCTCAAGAGCGGGTAAGACAGCGTCCGTGCGATATGTATGTTCTTCATGAACAACAGGCTCGGTGATTTCCGTTTTGGAAAGAACTCGAGCGTCGACCACTGTCGACCCCATCAAGCAAAGGAAAGCTACTGCCGTCATCCGAAACATGGCAGCCCCAAGATTCAGCGCTAAGAATGAGTCGAGTGTAGTCGGGCTGGGTGACAGTGGCACTGTGCCGGAAATTTATTCTTTAAAACGCAAAAACCCCCAGCAATGCCGGGGGTTTTGTTTTCAGCGTGTCACTTACTCGTCGAGGAACGACCGCAAGTGTTCGCTTCTCGTCGGATGACGAAGCTTGCGCAGGGCTTTGGCTTCGATCTGACGAATACGCTCACGCGTTACGTCAAACTGTTTACCCACTTCTTCCAGCGTGTGGTCGGTATTCATATCAATACCGAAGCGCATACGCAGAACCTTGGCTTCGCGAGCTGTAAGGCCCGAAAGGACTTCACGCGTCGCTTCTTTCAAGCTTTCGACTGTAGCGACATCGATTGGCGACTGCATGGTGGAGTCTTCGATGAAGTCTCCCAAGTGCGAATCTTCGTCGTCACCGATCGGGGTTTCCATGGAGATCGGCTCTTTAGCGATCTTCAGTACCTTGCGGATTTTGTCCTCAGGCATTTCCATGCGTTCGCCCAGCTCTTCCGGGGTCGGTTCACGACCCATTTCCTGCAGCATCTGGCGGGAAATGCGGTTGAGCTTGTTGATCGTCTCGATCATGTGTACCGGAATACGAATGGTACGAGCCTGGTCGGCAATCGAGCGAGTGATCGCTTGACGGATCCACCAGGTGGCATAAGTCGAGAACTTGTAACCACGACGGTATTCGAACTTGTCCACCGCTTTCATCAACCCGATGTTGCCTTCCTGGATCAGATCGAGGAATTGCAAGCCACGGTTGGTGTACTTCTTGGCGATGGAGATAACCAGACGAAGGTTCGCTTCAACCATCTCTTTCTTCGCGCGGCGGGCCTTGGCCTCACCGATCGACATGCGACGGTTGATGTCTTTGATCTCGGCGATCGTCAGACCGGTTTCTTCCTGCAGCGTGGTCAGCTTTTGCTGGCAACGCTGGATATCAACCTGCAAACGGCCGATGGCTTCAGCATATTTACCTTTGCCTTTGGCCAGTGCGTCGGTCCAGCTCTGGTCAACTTCGTTGCCCGGGAATTGGCGCAGGAAGTCAGCACGAGGCATACGGGCGTCACGAACGCACAGCTGCATGATGGCGCGTTCTTGAGCGCGGAGGCGCTCCAAAGCACCACGAACACGTTCAACCAAGCCTTCAAACTGTTTAGGAACCAGTTTGATCGGCATGAACAGCTCGGCCAGGGCCAACAGTTCTGCAGAAGCCTGTTTGCTGCCACGACCATGTTTTTTCAGGGCCTTGACTGCAATTGCCATCTGGTCGGCGACGGCGCCGAATCGCTGGGCAGCGATGACCGGATCGGGACCACTTTCGGTCTCTTCCTCGTCGTCGGTGTCCGACTCTTCTTCCTCTTCGTCAGCCCCTTCGACCTTTTCGGCCTTGGGGTCAACTGGCGGCGGCACTTCGGCCGGCGGCGCGATGCCGTCGTCCGGGTCGATATAACCGCTCAACACGTCGGACAGACGGCCACCTTCGGTGGTGACGCGGGTGTACTCGGAGAGAATGTGATCGACGGTCCCAGGGAAGTGCGCAATTGCGCCCATCACTTCACGGATGCCTTCTTCGATACGTTTGGCGATTTCAATTTCGCCTTCACGTGTCAAAAGCTCAACCGTGCCCATTTCACGCATGTACATGCGAACCGGGTCGGTTGTGCGACCAATGTCGGTCTCGACTGCCGCCAATGCTGCAGCTGCTTCCTCAGCAGCTGCCTCATCGGTATCAGCTTCGGCCAACAAAAGGGCGTCCGCATCCGGGGCACTCTCGAATACGTTGATCCCCATGTCGTTAATCATGCGGATGATGTCTTCCACCTGTTCCGGATCTGAAATATCCTCCGGCAGGTGGTCGTTGACCTCCGCGTAAGTCAGGTAACCCTGCTCACGACCACGGCTGATCAACTCTTTGAGGCGAGACTGCTGTTGCGCTTTTCCGGACATAACACCCTATCCACTGAAGGTCTTGGCGGGCAAAAAACAAGCCGAGGATTATACCCGAGCTAGGACCTCACGCGCCAGTTGAGGTCGGGGTTTGTGCAGGAACTTTGCGATTTAACAGATTGAGCAGCTGAACTTTTTCCTCAGCGGACAACCCGGTCTGCCGTTCCTTCCTGATCAATTGATCCAGGCTTCGCTCGCGTTGGCGGGCGGACAAGCTAGTTATAGTGTCGAAAAACTGTTGTTCAAGGTTATCGGCCGATATAAGCCATTCCTTTTCCGCCAGTTGTCGTAGCAATCGTCCTTGATCCGTCCCGTGCCACCTTGCGATCAGTTGCAACGATCGCAGCTTGGGATTTTTTTGAAGTGCTTCAAGCAATGCCACCAATAACTGCGAATAGACATTGTCTTCGGCGGCAAAGTGGCTGGCATCTTCTACCTTGCCCGACAGTTCAGGATGGTGCAGCAAGGTCCTGAGTGCTGTTAGCGTAGGTGGTTCAACCGATGCAGGCGTGCGGGGCGCGCGCGGTTCAAAGTCAGGCCGTTTGCCGTTCTTGTCCCACTTTTTGCCATCCCACGGTTTCTTTTCCCACTTTTTTTGCTGGCCGCCGGATTTGCTCGGCGCCCATTCATTCTGTGCTTCGTACGCATCGTGCGGCTGAAAGTCGCTGTAATCGGGGATTGCTTCGTAATCGATTCCCGGATCGTAACCAGGTTGCGGTTCCTGAGGAGCGTTTTGCACCAGTTGGCTCATTGCAGCCGGATTGAGCCCGGTAATTTCGCTCAATCGCTGGCGCATCAGTGCGCGCAGATTGGCGCCAGGAACCTTTTCTATCAGTGGCACCGCCAGCGTCGCCATGTGCGCTTTGCCCTCAAGCGAGCGCGGATCGGCTTCTTTGGTCAGCTGCTCAAAGAAATAATCGGCCAGCGGTTGCGCGTGCTGGGCGATCCTGGCTTTGAACGCGTCAGTACCTTCTGATCGCACCAGCGTATCCGGATCTTCGCCTTCCGGCAGAAACAGAAACCGTGCTCGCCGACCATCCTGCAGGCTCGAAAGTGCTGCCTCCAGCGCGCGCCATGCGGCATTGCGGCCAGCCTGGTCGCCATCGAAACAAAACAGCACGTTCGGTACGACCCGGAAAAGCTTTTTCAAATGATCTTCGCTGGTGGCAGTACCCAGCGTTGCAACCGCATTGCGCAAGCCTTGTTGGGCCAGAGCGATGACGTCCATATAGCCTTCGACGACAATAATCTCATCGAGGCTGCGGTTAAATTTTCTGGCTTCGAACAGGCCGTACAGTTCCTGTCCTTTATGAAACACCGGAGTCTCCGGAGAGTTCAGGTATTTTGGCTTGTCGTCACCTAAAACCCGACCACCGAACGCGATGACGCGGCCGCGGCTGTCGCGGATAGGAAACATCACGCGATCGCGAAACCGGTCGTAGCGTTTTCCGGTTTCGGCATTTTCAATCAGCAAGCCAGCGTCGATCATTGCCTTTTGCTGGAGCGTGTCGCTGCTCAGATGTTTGTGGAGATTGTCCCAGCCGGGCGGCGCGAACCCCAAACCGAAATCTCGCGCTATTTCACCTGAAAGGCCGCGGCCCTTCAGATAATCCACAGCCGACTTGCGCGTCGGGTGGTTTTTGAGCGCGGCGCGATAGTAATCAGCGGCTGCGGTGAGCAAAGGGTAAAGCGGCGAATCCGTCGGCTGCCGAGGCTTTTGGCCTTTGACGCTTTGCTCGCGCGGGACCTTCATGCCAGCAGCTTTGGCCAGGTCCTCGACTGCCTGGGGGAAATCCAGGTTATCGTGGTCCATGATGAAGCCAAGCGCGTTGCCGCCTGCGCCACATCCGAAGCAATAGTAAAACTGCTTGTCAGGGCTGACGCTAAACGATGGAGTTTTTTCTTTGTGGAACGGACAGCAGGCGCTGAAGTTCTTGCCGGTTTTCTTCAATTGAACGCGCGAACTGACAACATCGACGATGTCGGTGCGATTCAGTAAGTCGTCAATAAAACCTTGAGGGATCAGTCCGGCCATGGCGTTCTCATCATCAGGCGCCTCGCCAGAGAAATCGTGGCGAATCCAAAGCGTAACTACCGTTGCTTTAAGGTTGCTTGAGCAGTGTAGACGTGGTCAGCGCGGCCTGAATCAGGCTAGACGGGCTTGACGGATTTTGTCTTAGTCGCATCTGCGGCATCGACAGCCTCTGTCAGTGGTGCGTGAGGCTAAAACTGCAACTGCCGACAGCCCGGCTTTTAGGCCGGGCAAGGCAGAAGCTTGCGACAGACGTCTGTATTAGTACAGACGAACGGCGCGGCGCTGTTCGCGCTGAACTTTCTTGGCGTGACGCTTAACAGCAGCAGCTGCCTTACGTTTACGCTCCGAAGTCGGCTTCTCGTAAAATTCGCGGCTACGAACTTCAGCCAGAACACCGGCTTTTTCGCAGGAGCGCTTGAAACGACGCAGAGCTACGTCGAAGGGTTCGTTCTCTTTAACTTTGACGGCTGGCATCCAGAGCTACCTTCATTCATTACCGGGGTCAACGCTCGGTGCAAACACTGCACTAAGTACGTCGGTTTTTAAGGGTTGCGGATGTTAACCCCTCATTGCGAGGAATGCAAAGCCTCTGATCGAAAACCGCTGGTCGAGGGCATGAGCGGCGACTATTATGCGCGCCTTCGAATCAAGCCCCAACAAGGCGTACCCATGTTAGTACTGGGATTGGAAACTTCCTGCGATGAGACCGGCGTAGCGCTGTACGACAGCGAACGCGGGCTTCTCGCCGATGCATTGTTCAGTCAGATCGATCAACACCGGGTCTTTGGTGGCGTGGTGCCGGAGCTTGCTTCGCGCGATCACGTCAAGCGCATGCTGCCTTTGATTCGCCAAGTATTGGCCGAAGCCGACTGCGCTGTGACCGAGATCGATGGCATCGCCTTCACAGCAGGCCCAGGACTGGTCGGCGCCTTGCTGGTAGGTGCCTCATGCGCACAGGCCCTGGCGTTTGCCTGGGATATTCCGGCGCTGGGTGTCCACCACATGGAGGGCCATTTGCTGGCTCCGATGCTGGAAGAGCACCCTCCCGAGTTTCCGTTCGTCGCTTTGTTGGTTTCAGGCGGTCATACGCAGCTTGTTCGAGTCGACGGCATCGGTCAGTACGAGCTGTTGGGCGAGACGCTCGATGACGCGGCAGGCGAAGCATTCGACAAGACCGCCAAGATGATGGGCATGCATTACCCGGGCGGTCCGGAAATTTCTCGCATGGCAATGAAGGGCCTGGCAGGGCGATTCCTGTTCCCGCGGCCGATGACCGATCGTCCCGGTCTGGATTTCAGTTTCAGTGGTCTGAAAACCTCCGCGCTTATGACGTGGCAGCAATGCCAAAGCACTGGGGACGACGGCGAGCAAACCCGTTGCGACATCTCGCTGGCCTTCCAGCAGGCCGTGGTGGACACTTTGACCATCAAGTGCAAGCGCGCATTGAAGCAGACGGGTTTGAAGCGACTTGTGATCGCCGGTGGCGTCAGCGCAAACAAGGCGCTGCGTGTGTCGCTGGAGCAGATGCTAGGCGCACTGAACGGCAACGTTTATTACGCCCGACCTGAGTTTTGCACGGACAACGGCGCAATGATTGCCTTCGCTGGCTGCCAGCGTTTGCAGGCCGGCCAACGAGCAGACTTGAGCATCAGCGTTCAGGCCCGCTGGCCTATGGAGCAATTGCAGGGCATTTGAGTGGCAAGATGAATCGCGCTCAATGCAGGATTCAGAAATGCCGTTCGCGCCCGGCGAACAGGTCGCGTAGATTGCCTCGGTGACGCCAGACAATCAGCAACGTGAGCAAGGTCATGGGCACCAGCGCTCGCGGCTCTTGCCAGGCCAGCAACGGCAATGTCAGCGGTGTTGCGATCAACGCCGCAAGTGAGCTGGTTCGAGTCAGGTAAAACGTCAACAACCAGGCTGCGAGCGCGAGCAGGGCGGCGGGTAGATACAAGCCCAGCAATACGCCAGCAGCGGTGGCGACGCCTTTACCTCCGCGGAAACGAAAGTACAACGGAAACAAATGACCGATGACGGCGCACAGTCCTATCCAGGCCTGTTGTCGAGGATCAAGCCCGACCCATCCGGCGATCAGCACGGGAATCAGTCCTTTGCACAGGTCCCCGATGAGGGTAAGAACGGCGAGTTTTTTGCCTGCCAGGCGCAGCATATTAGTTGCGCCGGCGTTGCCTGATCCGCTGTCACGCGGGTCCGGGCTGCCAGTGAGGCGGCTGAGCAGGATGGCAAAGGACAGTGAGCCGAGCAGGTAGGCGAGAATCGCCAGTAACCAAAACATGGTAACCATTCCGGGCGAGGAAGCCCTGATTCTAACGGCGCAACGCGCCCTTGTCGTGCAGCGGAGATTAAGGCTTGGACAGAGTGTTCATTGAGGGTCTGGAAGTCGATACAGTGATCGGCGCCTATGACTGGGAGCGCGGCATCCGTCAGTGTCTGCGTCTGGACCTCAGTTTTGCCTGGGATAATCGACCTGCAGCCGCCGGCGATGACCTGAGCAAGGCCCTCGATTACGCCAGCGTTTCGACACGCATTCAGGCCTTCGCTGAAGCCTCTCAATTTCAGCTGGTCGAAACCTTCGCCGAACGACTCGCCGAAGTCTTGATGAGCGAATTCGATATCCCCTGGCTGCACCTAAAACTGACCAAGCCCGGAGCTGTTCCGGCAGCCAAAGGCGTGGGCGTGGAGATCGAGCGCGGATGTCGCTGACACGGGTTTACTTAGGTCTAGGCAGCAACATCGAGCGCGAGAAGCACCTGTGCGCCGGGCTTGAGGCGTTAACCGGTTTTTTGACCGAGCTTACCTGTTCGCCGGTTTTCGAAAGCCATCCTGTGGGCATCAAGAGTGGCCCATTCATCAACCTGGTGGTGTCGGGGTATACCGAATTGCCGTTGATGGAGCTGGATCGCCGCCTGAAATTCATCGAAGCCGATAATGGTCGCTACGCCCCGGACCGCAAAGGACTGCCGCTGGACATCGATGTGCTGCTGTATGGCGAGCAGGCGGGAAATTTCGACGGTTTGGTCCTGCCCCGTGCCGAAATCCTGAAAAATGCCTTTGTGCTGTGGCCGTTATCGCTAATAGCTCCGGAGCGCAAGCATCCTGGCGTGGGAATCAGTTTTAGTCAGCTGTGGGCGAGCGCCCAAATAGATCAAAAATTATGGCCAGTCGGATTCGAATGGCGGGGCGAACAGTTGACGCCTTCAGACCTGATTTCCGAGTTTAATATCTAGCGACGCAGACATCATCGCGGGCAAGCGCGCTCCTACAATGATTGCGGATTCCTGGAGGAGCGCGCTTGCCCGCGATAGGTTTCGACTCAGTTGTTATACGTCGCCTTGTAAACCTTCAGCGCATCAAGCCGCTCGCGTTTAAGCGCTTCACCCAGTTCCTGCCCTTGAAAACCCTGCTCCAGCAAAGGCTGCACTTGCACCTCGCGGGCCGTTGCGGCTGCACCCCTGAGGTATTCGGCTTGGGGATAGGTGCGATCTTCAAGTCCTTTGCGACCACGCGCGTCCATCTCGCAGGCGACAACAAACTCTTCAAATCGCTGTGGCCGGCGATAGACGTCGAAGCTCTGCAGCAGATCCAGCAACGTCGAAGGCTTGAGCTCCAGCGCCCGATGCCCGTGGGTATGATATTGGCCTACCAGCAGGGCCAATTCCTGGCAGTCTCTCGGCACCTTGAAGCGCTTATTGACCGCTTTGATCAGCTTGAGGCCCGTGTGCTCATGGGCAATGTGCTGAGGCCAGTCGGCTGGCGGCGTCAGGCCTTTGCCCAAGTCGTGTAGCAGGCAGGCCCAACGAACACTCAGCGGCTGGTGATGAATGGCGGACTGCTCAAGCACACTCAATACATGCAGTCCCGTATCGACTTCGGGGTGATGAGCTTCGGGCTGTGGAACGCCAAACAGACCGTCGACCTCCGGTATTAGAACGGCTAAAGCGTCGCAATTACGCAGCACGCGAATAAATATCTGAGGCTGGGTTTCCATCAATGCGCGGGAAATTTCCTTCCAGCTGCGTTCTGGAGTCAACGCTTGCAGCTCGCCGGAGTGGCTCAGTTCACGCATCAGCTCCAGGGTCTCTGGCGCAATAGTGAAACCATCGGGCGCATAGCGAGCCGCGAAGCGGGCCACGCGTAATACTCGGAGGGGATCCTCGGCGAAAGCAGGCGAAACGTGACGCAAAATACGAGATTGCAGATCTCGTTGGCCATGATACGGATCAGTCAGATGTCCGTCTTTGTCCTCAGCAATCGCGTTGATTGTGAGATCACGGCGAACCAGATCTTCTTCCAGTGTCACATCAGGGGCTGCGTGAAATACGAACCCGCCATAACCATGCCCGCTTTTGCGCTCAGTGCGGGCCAGTGCGTATTCCTCTCCAGTCAGCGGATGCAGAAATACCGGAAAGTCAGTGCCAACAGGGCGATAACCCTTGATGAGCATCTCATCGGTGGTGGCGCCGACGACGACCCAGTCGATATCAACGACCGGTTTGCCGAGCAGGCGGTCGCGAACAGCGCCGCCGACTTTATAAAATTGCATGGAAAAAACCTCCGTGAGCGCGACAGGATAAACCTAACGTCACACTCGCGGAGGTTAAAACGGTGATGTCACTGGTTAAAGATGTACGACCGCCAGATCGAGCCGGGGGTATTCACTTTCGGAGTGCTCACTTCGGGGAGGCACATGAAGGGTCTTCATGATTTGATCTCCCTGTAAGGATTCCAAGTGAATGTCGAAGCCCCATAGACGATGCAAGTGTTTGAGCACTTCGTCGGTGGAGTCTCCGAGCGGTTTGCGATCATGCTGTTGGTGGCGCAGCGTCAAGGAGCGATCGCCGCGACGATCGATGCTGTAGATCTGCACGTTGGGTTCACGGTTGCCCAAGTTGTACTGAGCGGCGAGGGTTTCTCTGATGATCTTGTAGCCAGGTTCGTCGTGAATTGCAGGAACGAGCAGATCCTCCTTTTGATCGTCGTCCATGATGCTGAACAATTTCAGATCCCGAATGACCTTCGGCGACAGGTATTGCAGGATGAAGCTCTCATCCTTGAAGCTGCTCATAGCAAACTTCACGGCCGTCAGCCAGTCGGTCCCGGCAATGTCGGGGAACCAATGACGGTCTTCATCGGTAGGCTTTTCACACATCCGCCGGATGTCTTGATACATAGCAAAACCCAACGTGTAGGGGTTAATGCCGCTGTAGTAAGGGCTATCAAAGCCCGGCTGATAGATAACGCTGGTGTGCGATGTCAGGAACTCCATCATGAAGCCGTCAGTGACAAGGCCTTCGTCATAAAGGTCATTCATCAGCGTGTAGTGCCAGAACGTCGCCCAGCCTTCGTTCATCACCTGCGTCTGGCGCTGAGGGTAAAAATACTGCGCGATCTTGCGCACAATTCTTACGATTTCACGCTGCCATGGCTCCAGCAACGGCGCGTGTTTCTCGATGAAATAGAGAATGTTCTCCTGAGGCTCGGCCGGGAATCGTGCGTTGTCCTCCTTGCTGTTTTTATCAGCGTTTTTCGGAATGGTGCGCCACAGGTCGTTGATCTGCTTTTGCAGGTGCTCTTCACGGTCCTTTTGTCGGCGGCGCTCTTCCTCTGCCGAAATCGGATAAGGGCGTTTGTAGCGGTCCACGCCGTAATTCATCAGCGCATGGCAGGAATCGAGCAGGTCTTCCACCGCATCGATGCCGTGGCGCTCTTCGCATTGCATGATGTACTGCTTGGCGAACACCAGGTAATCGATGATTGAGCTGGCGTCGGTCCAGGTGCGAAACAGGTAATTGCCTTTGAAGAAGCTGTTATGGCCATAGCACGCATGTGCCACTACCAGCGCCTGCATGCAGATGGTGTTTTCTTCCATCAGATAAGCGATGCACGGGTCGGAGTTAATGACGATTTCGTACGCCAGACCCATCTGGCCCCGTGAGTAGGATTTTTCAGTGCTGAGGAAGTGTTTGCCGTAGGACCAATGGTGATAGCCCAGCGGCATACCGACCGACGCATAGGCGTCCATCATCTGTTCAGCGGTAATCACCTCGATCTGGTTGGGATAGGTGTCCAGGGCATAACGCTCGGCGATGCGGCTGATTTCCCGGTCGTACGCCTGGATCAGTTCAAATGTCCACTCGGAACCCGTGGAGAGGGGTTGGCGTTTCTGCTCTCTACCGGTCATGTCACTAACCTGCGCTGGAAGAGTTCACGGAAAACCGGATAGATATCACCGGCAGAGACCAGCTGCTGCTGGGCAAACGTGTCGGCAAACGCTTCGCCGATGCGCTCGTATTCAAACCACAGCGCCTGATGTTCACGCGGGGTGATTTCGACGTAAGTGTAGTACTGCACGAACGGCATGATCTGCTTGATCAAGATGTCGCGGCAGATGGGGGAGTCGTCATTCCAGTTGTCGCCGTCGGAAGCCTGTGCTGCGTAGATGTTCCATTCGTTAGTGGGATAGCGCTCCGCCATGATTTCTTGCATCAGTTTCAAAGCGCTGGAAACGATGGTGCCCCCGGTTTCCCGGGAGTAGAAAAACTCTTCTTCGTCCACTTCGCGCGCACTGGTGTGGTGGCGAATGAACACGACTTCGATCTTGTCGTAATTTCGTTTGAGGAACAGATACAGCAGGATGAAAAAGCGTTTGGCGATGTCCTTGGTCGCCTGGGTCATGGAGCCCGAGACGTCCATCAAACAGAACATCACCGCCTTGGAACTGGGGTTGGGCTGCTTGACCAGAAGGTTGTACTTGAGGTCGAAAGTGTCTAGAAACGGGACGCGACGAATCCTTGCCTTGAGGCGTTCTGATTCAACCTCCAACTCTTGAATGTCGCCGAAGTTGTCTGGTTCTTCGCGTTTCATGCGCTCAAGTTCGGCAGTTACTTCTCGAAGCTTGGCGCGGCTGCTGCCGGACAACGCAATGCGTCTGGCGTGTGCCGAACGCAGCGTGCGGATGATGTTGATGCGCGACGGGTTGCCTTCGTTGCTGATCCCGGCACGCACGGTTTTGAAGGTATCGGTGCCGCTGAGGTTACGTTTCACCAGGTTAGGCAGTTCGAGGTCTTCGAACATGAATTCAAGAAATTCTTCCTGAGTGATCTGGAAAGAAAACTCATCCATGCCTTCGCCGGAGTTGCTCGCCTTGCCAGGACCTTTGCCGCCCCCGCCACCTTGTGGTCGCGCGATGTGTTCCCCAGACGTGAATTCTTTGTTGCCCGGATGCACAACGGTTTGTTTGCCGCCACGGCCGTGATGAAGCACCGGCTCGTCGATATCACGCCCGGGAATGCTGATTTGTTCGCCGTGTTCCATGTCAGTGATGGAGCGGCGGCTGACCGCCTCTTCCACCGCTTTTTTGATGTGGTCACGGTAACGACGCAGAAAACGCTGCCGATTTACCGTGCTTTTGTTTTTGCCATTTAGGCGTCGGTCGATCACATAGCCCATCTGAAGCCCTCCGGGCAGCTGCAAGTAGAAAACAGCTGCAAGCGTCAAGCTCAAACTGGTCGGAGTCGAAAAGCTGACCGGCCCAGCTTGCCGCTTGAAGCTTGTAGCTTACAGCTGCGTTACTGCGACTTCCGGACACGCAGGTACCACTCGGAGAGCAGCCGTACCTGTTTGTCGGTGTAACCCCGCTCGACCATCCGGGTGACGAAGTCGTTGTGCTTTTGCTGATCGTCTTTGCTGGCTTTGGCGTTGAAGCTGATAACCGGCAGCAGATCCTCGGTGTTGGAGAACATTTTCTTCTCGATCACCACCCGAAGCTTCTCGTAGCTGAGCCAGGTCGGGTTCTTGCCGTTATTGTTGGCGCGGGCACGCAATACAAAGTTGACGATCTCATTACGGAAATCCTTCGGATTGCTGATACCCGCCGGTTTTTCGATTTTTTCCAGTTCTTCGTTGAGGGCCACACGGTTGAGAATTTCGCCGGTTTCAGGATCGCGATACTCCTGATCCTGAATCCAGAAATCTGCATAAAGCACGTAACGGTCGAAAATGTTCTGACCGTACTCGCTGTACGATTCCAGATAGGCCGTCTGGATTTCCTTACCGATGAACTCGATATAGCGCGGTGCCAGGTATTCCTTGATGAACCGCAGATAGCGCTCGCGGGTTTCAGCCTGGAATTGCTCCTGCTCGATTTGCTGCTCAAGCACGTAAAGCAAATGCACCGGGTTGGCGGCAATTTCGTGGGGGTCGAAGTTGAAGACCTTCGACAGGATTTTGAACGCGAACCGCGTGGACAAACCGTTCATGCCTTCGTCGACGCCCGCGCTGTCGCGGTACTCCTGAATCGACTTGGCCTTAGGGTCGGTGTCTTTCAGATTTTCGCCGTCGTAGACCCTCATCTTGGAATAGATGTTGGAGTTTTCCGGCTCCTTCAAGCGTGACAGTACGGTGAACTGCGCGAGCATTTTCAGCGTGTCGGGCGCGCAGTGGGCCTTGGCCAGCGAACTGTTGAACAGCAGCTTGTCGTAAATCTTGATCTCGTCACTGACGCGCAAGCAGTACGGCACCTTCACGATATAAATCCGGTCGATGAAGGCTTCGTTGTTTTTGTTGTTGCGGAAGCTGTGCCATTCCGATTCGTTGGAGTGGGCCAGCAGAATACCGGTGAACGGAATCGCGCCCAGGCCTTCGGTACTGTTGTAGTTGCCTTCCTGGGTGGCGGTGAGCAGTGGGTGTAGCACCTTGATAGGCGCCTTGAACATTTCGACGAATTCCATCAGGCCCTGGTTGGCCCTGCACAGCGCACCCGAGTAGCTGTAAGCGTCGGCATCGTTCTGTGGATATTCTTCGAGCTTGCGGATATCGACTTTACCCACCAGCGCCGAAATATCCTGGTTGTTCTCATCGCCTGGTTCGGTTTTGGCAACGGCGATCTGATTGAGGATCGATGGATACAGCTTCACCACCTTGAACTGGCTGATGTCGCCCCCGAACTCAGCCAGACGTTTGGTCGCCCAAGGCGACATGATGGTGTTCAAGTACCGGCGCGGGATGCCGTAGTCCTCTTCGAGGATCGTCCCGTCTTCGGTGGGTTTGAAGAGGCCCAAGGGCGACTCGAAAACCGGCGAGCCCTTGATGGCGTAGAAAGGTATTTTTTCGACCAGCGATTTGAGTTTTTCAGCCAGAGACGATTTACCACCGCCTACCGGGCCGAGCAGGTAAAGGATCTGTTTCTTCTCTTCGAGGCCCTGAGCGGCGTGGCGGAAGTACGAGACGATTTGCTCGATGCAGTCTTCCATGCCGTGAAATTCTTCGAACGCGGGATAGCGCCGAATGACCTTGTTGGAGAAGATTCGCGATAGCCGCGAGTTGGTCGAGGTGTCGAACAACTCAGGCTCACCGATCGCCAGCAGAAGACGTTCTGCGGCCGATGCGTAAGCACTGCGGTCCTGTTTGCAGAGCTCCAAGTACTCCTGTAGCGAGAGCTCTTCCTGGCGTGTCGATTCAAAGCGTTGTTGGAAGTGGCTAAAAATACTCATGACGTCACCTCGCTCGATACGTGGAGCCGGCGGCGGATCGTCAGTTGATGCTGGTTAGCGACTGATCACTCAGCAGCTAATTACCCCCCAGAACACCATAAAAATAGCTACCGATGACCCACGCGCCGGTGTACCGGCTCTCCCCTGATTCGGATGGCCTGCGTCTTAGGATAGTTCGGAATCGGACAGAGAAAGAAGGAATGCTTGCAATCGAACGGCAACCGTTCGTCAGATGGATGCGCGAGCCCGCGTAGGACGCGGGATCGCGGGATAAAAATATTTTTTCTGATCAGCCTTGCGCAGTTTCCGCTGGAAACGTGTTTTTCCAGAGTTCAAAACCGCCGTCCATGCTGTAGACGTCCGAGAAACCCTGACCGATAAGATAGGCCGCAGCACTTTGGCTAGAGTTTCCGTGGTAGCACACCACCACCAGAGGTTTATCCAGATCTGCGTTGCGGATGAAGTCCGCAATGGAGTGGTTGTCCAGGTGATGGGATTCAGGAATATGGTTGCTGGCGAACGTTTGTTGATCGCGCACATCAACCAGCACGGCGCCTTGTTCGCGCAGGGCGTGGGCCTCTTGCGGCGGTATGCGTTTAAAGTCGGTCATGGCTTGGGCTCCTCGGCCGCACAGTTCCCGAGCAGTCGGGACCCGTAAAAGAATCGATTCTAATGCCTGATCGCGTTTTGTTCATCTGCGCTCAGCAGGCGCACTTTGCCAGGCTCGGCATTGCCGTGGTCGTCGCATTCGCAGCGGTGCATCTGGCAAGTATCGACGTTAAGCATCGAAAGCGCTGCGCCCCAGACACAACCGGTGTCGAGCGCATAAATTCCGGGTTCGTTGCATCGACCTTCAAGCGCCGCCCAATGACCGAAAATAATGCTGAGGCTTTTGGTCTTGCGATTTTTATGGCGAAACCACGGTGCATAGCCGGGCGGAGCAGCGTCCACGCCTTCTTTGGCTTTAAAGTCGAGCTTGCCGTCGCTGGTGCAGAAGCGCATCCGTGTGAAGTAGTTGGTAATGACCCGAAGTCGCGTCACGCCTTGCAGATCCTTGTCCCACTTCGCCGGTTCATTGCCATACATGCCATCGAGAAAGGGCTCTAAGCGATTGTCGTCGCGCAGTACTTCTTCGACTTCTTCAGCGCAGCGCAACGCTTTCTTCAGCGTCCATTGCGGGGGGATGCCAGCGTGCACCAACGCGATGTCGCGCTCGGCGTCGTAATGCATGAGTTTTTGCTGGCGTAGCCACTGCAGCAATTGGTCGGCGTCAGGGGCTTCCAGTATCTCGCGCAGGGTATCGCCTTTTTTCAGACGCTCGATGTTGTATCCGGCGGCGAGCAAATGCAGGTCATGGTTGCCCAGCACGCACACCACGGAGTCGCGCATCGCATAAATGAACCGCAGGGTTTCCAGCGACTGCGGACCGCGATTGACTAAATCGCCCACCAGCCACAGTTTGTCTTTGCCAGGTTCGAACCCAACGTGGTCAAGCAGGCATTTCAGCGGTTCAAGGCAACCTTGCAGATCGCCGACTGCGTACACCGCCATCAGTGCAGAGCCCCCGGCACCGCCAGCCGGAAGGGCGCGATGACCGCATCGAAACGTTTGCCATCGTCTGCCAGCATTTGATAAGTGCCCTGCATGTTGCCCACCTTGGTGGTCATGACAGTGCCGCTGCTGTAGGTGTGGCTTTGGCCCGACTGGATCAGCGGTTGCTGACCGACGACGCCGTCGCCTCTGACTTCTTCGACATTGCCGTCGCCGTCAGTGATGACCCAGTGCCGGGACAGCAATTTGGCAGGTAGCTCACCGGTATTGTGAACGGTCACGGTATAGGCGAAGGCAAAGCGATTCTGCTCAGGCTGCGACTGTTCTGTGAGAAAGCGGGTGACGACGCTGACGTCGACCTGATATCGGGGATCGGACATGCAAGAGGCCTTAAAAGCGAAAGCGGAAAAAGCCGGAAAAAGCCCGGTGAAAAATCAGTCTAGGACATGTCTCGGTTAAATAACCAAAGAGTGTCTGGCACTAAACATGTCCCGACCCATTACTCGACAGCAGGCTTCTCGCTAAGTTTGTCGGCCAGACGCACAAAGGCAGCAAGGTCCAGTTGTTCTGGACGCAATCCGCCATCGACGCCGGCTTCGGTGATCTCTTCGCTGGTCAGCAGGGCTTTGAGCGTATTACGCAGCGTTTTGCGGCGCTGGTTGAAAGCTTCCCGCACCACGCGCTCCAGCACCCGGTGGTCTTTGGCAGGGTGCGGCAGCGTCTCGTGCGGGACCAGACGAACGATTGCCGAGTCGACTTTCGGTGGCGGGTTGAACGCACCTGGACCTACGTTGAACAGATGCTCCACGCGGCAATGGTACTGAACCATAATCGACAGACGGCCATAGTCACCGCCGCCAGGGGTGGCTGCCAGACGCTGAACCACCTCTTTTTGCAGCATGAAGTGCATGTCGCGAATCAGACCAGCGTTCTGCAACAGATGAAAAATCAGCGGTGTGGAGATGTTGTACGGCAGGTTACCGACTACTCGCAGGCTACTTGGGGCAGCGCCAAGGCTGGTGAAATCGAACTTCAGAGCATCCCCTTGGTGCAGATTGAAGTTAGGCAGACTGCCAAACTGATGCATGAGAATGGGGATCAAGTCCTTGTCCAGCTCAACTACATCCAGTTGCGCAGTGCTGTTAAGCAGGCCTTCAGTCAAAGCGCCCTGACCCGGTCCGATTTCCAGCAGGCGGTCTTCAGGTTTGGCACGGATCGCACGGAGGATCTTGTCGATCACGCCCGCGTCATGCAGAAAGTTTTGCCCAAAACGCTTGCGCGCCTTGTGTTGAAATTGCTCACTCATTAATGCGTCTCGGCCATCTGATAGGCGGTTTCCAGGGCGACTTTCAGGCTGCCGGTGTCGATCTTGCCGCTGCCTGCCAGATCCAGCGCGGTGCCGTGATCGACTGAGGTGCGGATGATCGGCAAGCCGAGAGTCACGTTGACCGCTGCGCCGAAGCCTTTGTATTTGAGTACGGGCAGACCCTGGTCGTGGTACATCGCCAGCACCGCGTCGCAGTGCTCCAGATATTTAGGGGTAAACAGAGTGTCGGCAGGCAGCGGGCCACGTAAATCCAGGCCCTCGCTGCGCAGGCGCTCCAATGTGGGTTCGATGATGTCGATTTCTTCGCGCCCCAGATGTCCGCTTTCGCCGGCGTGCGGGTTAAGGCCGCAGACAAGAATGCGTGGGTTGGCGATACCAAACTTGCTCACCAGATCAGCGTGGAGGATGCGCGTCACGCGCTCCAGGCGATCAGCAGTGATGGCATCAGCGACATCGCGCAGCGGCAGATGAGTCGTGACCAGCGCCACGCGCAGATCACTGGTGGCAAGCATCATCACCACTTGCTCGGTCTGAGTCAGCTCAGCGAGAAACTCAGTGTGACCGGAAAACGCGATGCCGCTTTCGTTGATCACGCCCTTATGAACAGGGGCGGTGATCATGCCGGCGAAGTCGCCGTCAATGCAGCCCTGGCCCGCACGGGTCAGGGTTTGCAATACGAATGCGCCATTGGCTTTGTTCAGTTGGCCTGCAACGACCGGTGCCTGAAGCGGCGTATCCCAAACATACAGGTTGCCGGCAGGGGCGGGCATCTCGGGCCAACTGTCGGGGGTAACGGCTATCAAATTGACGGCAACACCCAACAGCGCGGCTCGCTCGCTGAGCAAGTCGCGGTTGGTGATGGCAATCATGGGGTGCGGCTGGGGCTGCGCGGCGAGCAACAGGCAGAGGTCAGGACCAATGCCGGCCGGCTCGCCGGGTGTCAGTGCGAAACGCTTGGGTTTCACTGCGCAGCCTGGTCAGCGCCAGGGACTTTGATTTCTACGTAGGCTTCGTCGCGGATCTGACGCAGCCAGGTTTGCAGCTCTTCATCGTATTTGCGGTTACGCAACACCGTCAGGGCTTGTTGTTCACGCGCCTGATTGGTGCTGTCGGTAGCGCGGCGACCCAGTACTTCCAGGACGTGCCAGCCGTATTGCGTCTGGAACGGCTTGGACACCGTGCCCTGTGGCGTCTCAGCCATGACTTCGCGGAACTCAGGCACCAACGTGTTCGGGTCGACCCAGTTCATGTCGCCGCCGTTGAGCGCCGAACCCGGATCTTCGGAGAAGCTTTTTGCCAGATCGCCGAAGTCTTCACCGTTTTGAATACGATCGTAGATCTTCTGAGCCAAAAGCTTGGTTTCGGCCTCAGTGCGGATTTCACTTGGCTTGATCAGGATGTGACGCACATGCACTTCATCGCGCATCTGGGTCTGGCCTTCGCCGCCGCGTTTTTCCAGCAGCTTGATGATGATGAAACCACCAGGTGTCCGCGCAGGAGGCGTGACCTCACCAGCGCGCATCGAGCCCAGCATGTCACCGAATGGAGGTGGCAATTGAGCGGCTTTACGCCAGCCCATGTCGCCGCCTTCCAGTGCGCTTTCGCTGGCAGAGGAAGCGATTGCAAGCTGACCGAAGTCAGCGCCTTGCTGCAGCTTGCCGTAGACGTCCTTGGCCTTGGTCGCTGCCGCCTGAATCTGCGCGGACGTGGCGCTATCAGGCGTAGGGATCAGAATATTTGCCAGGTGAAACTCTTCGGAAAACTGCGCCTTGGCCATGTCGGAGGCGAGGAAGTTCTTCACTTCCTGCTCGGACACCTGAATGCGCTCAGCCACTCGGCGCTGACGCACCCGGCTGATGATCATTTCCCGACGAACCTGTTCGCGGGCGCTCTGGTACGACAAACCGTCGTGGGTCAAAGCGGCCTTGAACTGCTCCACACTCATCTGATTACGCTGGGCGATGGTGCCGATGGCCTGGTTCAACTCTTCGTCTGTAATGCGAATGCCTGAGCGTTCGCCGATCTGCAGTTGAAGGTTTTCCAGAATCAACCGGTCCAGCACCTGCGACTGCAGGGCGCTGGGAGGCGGTACGCCCTGGCCACGTTTGGCGATGGTTTGCTGTACTTCACGGATACGCTGGTCGAGCTGGCTTTGCATGACCACGTCGTTGTCGACGATGGCCGCCACTTTGTCGATGGAGCGCACTTCAGCGTGCGCCACGGAACCGATGAGTAAAGCGCCCAACATCAGGGGGCGCAGACAATCAGAAAGCTTGGTCTTCACGTTCACGATAACCTTGGATGCCTTGGTCGAGGAAGCTCTCTACTTTCTGGCCAACAACGCCACCAAGTCCCTTCAACACAATTTGTAGGAAAATGCCGCGGTCGCCTTTTTCGTTCTGAGGCGCTTCCTGGGTGTACTCGTCGTAGTCAACCCAGTAACGGTTGATCAGACGCAGCTTCCAGCAGCAGTTGTCGTATTCAAAACCACCAAAGGCTTCGAGCGTACGGTTACGGTTGTAGTCGTACTGCCAGCGGCTGATCGCACTCCATTGAGGAACGATTGGCCAGATGACCGAGAAGTCATGCTGCTGAATCTTGTAGTAGTCCTTCACGTAGCCCGGTGTACCTGGGGTGCCGTAGTCACCGCCGCCCACACTCCAACGACCGGTGGTCTGGTCGTAACGGACCTGGTCATTACGGTAGCGGTAGCCAGCGTTGATGATCTTGCCCGGGTTGTCTTCAGGCTGGTAATGCAGCATCGCGCTGCCGGAGCGGGTGCTGTGGCTGTCCGGATCCCAGTTGAAGTCGGAGTTGACGCGCCAGTCGCGGTTGTAGCGATATTCGTATTCCAGCGCATATGGGGATACGTTCGCCTGAGCGTCCTGACGATCTTCAAAGCTGATACCCGGCAACTGAACCTTGCGGTCCTTAAAGTACAGGGCCTGGCCAACGCTGATGCGTTGACGCTCGAAGCCATCGTCTTCGATCCAGCGGTTGGTGATACCCAAAGACAGCTTGTTTTCGTCGCCGATACGGTCGGAGCCAACGAAGCGGTTGTCGCGGAACAGCGAGGCGTAGTTGAACGTGGTCTCGCCCGAATCGAAAATCGGGATGTCATCCTGATTTTTTTCAGGGACGTACAAGTAGTACAGGCGCGGCTCAAGAGTTTGACGGTAGTTTTTGCCAAACCACTGGGTATTTCGGTCGAAGTACAGGCCGCTGTCTACGCTGAAGATCGGGATGCTGCGGTCTACCGAACTATCGAATTCGCCGCCCTGTGCAGTAATTTGCTGCTTGCCTGTGCCGTCAAGATCAAGATCATATTTGGTATATGCATACTTGAGTTTTGGAGTCACAAAGCCGTAGGACGCCGTCAACGGTAGGCTGATCGATGGAGATAAGTTCAGACGATCACCGTTTGCACGGTCAAGGCCTGCAACGTTTCTGTCCAGTCGAGGGGTGGAGATGCCGTCTTCGTCGGTGAAATCACCGGTTCTAAGATCGCGATCAAAGCGGACTGCTTCAGTCTCGTAGTCGAACTTGAGGCCGCCTGGACTGTAAGGAAGCGTGCCGTTCAGGGTCAGCTGAGGCAGACGGCCGTACGGCGTGATGTCCGTTACGTTAGCCAGTTCGTAGCGCTGTGCGTTCAAGCGCGCAACATAACTGTCACCACGGTACGTCAAGTCAGCTTGCTGATTGATGTAATCGTGGGTGCCGATGCCTTCCTGGCCGGTTTTCAGATCCTGGAAGTAGTACGGATCGCTGATGTCGGTGTAGTCGACATGTGTCGCCCAGCGCGAATCCAGACCGCCTTTGTGCTGCCAGTTGATCATCCAGCGAGTGTCTTTGTAATCAGACTGCAGCTTGCGATCGTCGTCGTCGTCGTTCAGGTAACCGCCGCCAAACTGGCCTTCGCTGCTTTTGGTCAGGTAGCGGAATTCGCCTTCCATCAACAGACCGCGTTTGGCCATGTAGGTGGGGTACAACGTGGCGTCGTAGTTAGGCGCCAGGTTGAAGTAGTAAGGCGTGAGCAACGAAAGGCCCGTATCGCTGCTGGCACCAATGGTCGGTGGCAGGAAGCCGGACTGGCGACGGTCGTCGATCGGGAAATAGATATAAGGCGTGTACAGAATCGGGATGTCTTTTACCCGAAGCGTAGCGTTGGTCGCCGTACCGAAACCGGTGGCCGGGTTCAGCGTGATGTTGTTGCCCTTGATGGTCCAGGCATTGCTGTTGGGTTCGCACGTAGTGTACGTACCGTCCTTCAAGCGGATGATGGCGTTCTCTGCACGTTTTGCGTACAGCGCGTTACCACGCACGTTGGATTTGTGTAGCACGTACTCGGCGTTGTCGACCTGGGCTTCACCCGTGTCGAGCTGCACCTCGGCGTGGTCGCCGACGATCAAGGCACCGTTGTCGCGCAGACGGACATCGCCGTTGAGCTCGCCACGGTTTTCAGCCTGATGCAGGGAAGCTTCCTGAGCTTGAAGCTGCATACTGCCCTGGCGCATGACAACGTCACCGGCCAGGGTTGCAGTCTGTTCTTCCTGCTCATAGCGCGAAGCCTTGGCACCGATGAAAGTCGGAGCCTCGTTCTTCGGCGTCTTGTCATCCATGCCTGGACGAATCGGCTCGACGTACGCGCCTGAGCAATACGGGCCGGTTTCGGCCAGTTGCGCAGCGGTCAATCGTTCGCGAGGAACCCAATCGAGGTGGCTGTAGTCAGCACTTCGCGATCTCAGGCCACGGCCCTTGGCCTCGGTGACCAGCGTCGTTTTGGGTACGACTTCGCCGCCGGCAGTGGTCTCGGATTCAGTCACAGTGCCATTGGAGCTGACACTGGTCGTACTGTGTACCGGCCGTGGGGGCAACTGCACAGCAGTTGCTTTTGGTGCGCAATCCCAGGAGCCTGCGGCGGATACCGAGCAGTCAAACTGTTCTGCCGCCACCGCATATTGGATGGCTAGAGGTTGCATGGCCAGCAGACTGCCGGTTACAAGCAACGGAAATTTTTTACGAAACGCGGGGGATTTCAATGCCATCTTATTAATCCGGGCTTCCTGCGCGCCATCTGCCCGCGGGGGGGCCGCACGCCTCTCGATGGGCTGAAAAAGATGTCGGATAATAAAGCATGACCCGCTTGACGGCTAGCGCCGTCGGAGACCCTTGCAATGCCAGATCAAGATGTACGCCTGCAACACCTGAAAGTTTGGCTCGATGAGCAACTTCCAATCCTCTTTGCCGCTCAGAATTGGGGCTCGATACCCCCGGCCACGTTGACTGCGGCCAGCAGCGACGCAAGCTTCCGTCGTTACTTTCGTTGGGAGGGCGAGGGCCGAACTTTTATTGTCATGGACGCGCCACCGCCGCAGGAAAACTGCAAACCGTTCGTTGATATCGCTCATTTGCTAAGCGAATCAGGAATTAATGTTCCGAAAATTTATGCCGAAGACCTGACTCAAGGCTTTCTTTTGCTGAACGACCTGGGCCAGAAAACTTACCTCGATGTGATTGATGGGCAAAATGCTGATCAATTGTTTGCCGATGCCATCGACGCGCTGCTGGCTTATCAGCAGCTGCCAATGGACGCTCCGCTGCCGAGCTATGACGTCGCTTTGCTGCGTCGTGAACTTGAGCTCTTCCCTGAGTGGTACGTGAAGCGTCATCTGGGCATCGAGTTTGATCAAGCGCAGCAAGCAAGCTGGCAGCAGGTGAGTGATCTGTTGATCGAAAGCGCTCTGGCGCAGCCCAAGGTGTTGGTGCATCGCGACTTCATGCCGCGCAATCTGATGCTCAGCGAGCCTAACCCCGGCGTGCTGGATTTTCAGGATGCGGTGTACGGTCCGGTCACTTACGACATCACCTGTCTGTTCAAGGATGCGTTTTTGAGTTGGCCCGAAGAGCGCGTAGACGCCTGGCTCAGAGCTTATTGGAAAAGAGCATGCACGCTGGGGATTCCGGTACAGGCCAGCATTAATGAGTTTCTGCGGGCCAGTGATCTGATGGGCGTGCAGCGTCATCTGAAGGTAATCGGTATCTTCGCGCGCATTTGCCACCGTGATGGCAAGCCTCGCTACCTGGCCGATGTGCCACGCTTCTTCTCCTATATAGAAGCTGTACTGGCACGCCGACCGGAACTGATTGAGCTCAGCAACCTGCTGACCAGCCTTGGCCAGGCAAAATAACAAGCAGCACAACGAGGTCGTCGAATTGAACAAGAGCAGGACTGTTTTGAAGAGGGCCGCATGAAAGCGATGATTCTCGCGGCAGGTAAAGGCGAGCGCTTGCGCCCACTGACCCTTCACACCCCCAAACCGCTGATTCGCGCCGGCGGCGTTCCGTTGATTGAATATCACCTGCGAGCTTTGCGCAGCGCAGGGTTTGAAGAAGTGGTGATCAACCATGCGTGGCTCGGCCAGCAGATCGAGGACTATCTGGGCGACGGCAAACAGCTGGGACTGAATATTCGCTACTCGCCCGAAGGCGAGCCGTTGGAAACAGGCGGCGGCATTTTTCGTGCGTTGCCGCTGTTGGGTGACGAGCCTTTTCTGGTGGTCAATGGCGACATCTGGACCGATTGCGACTTTACCGCCCTGCGCGCGCCTATTTCCGGCTTGGCGCATCTGGTTCTGGTCGATAACCCCGAGCATCACCTGGGCGGCGATTTCGCGTTGGTGGGTGGCCAAATCCACGACGATGCTACCTTGCCACGACTGACCTACAGCGGCATTGCCGTGCTGCATCCGCAACTGTTTGCCGAGTGCGTCGACGGCGCTTTCAAGTTGGCGCCGTTACTGCGTGACGCGATGGGCAAAGGGCAGGTGACTGGCGAGCATTTCACCGGCCATTGGGTGGATGTCGGAACCCATGAGCGTCTCGCTGAAGTCGAGCAGTTGCTTGCGGTGACACGCTAAATGCTGTGGCCATGCACGCTGATTGGCGGTGGATTGGGTTATGCCATCGCCAGTATTCCCGGGGCGATGCTCGGCGCTTTGCTCGGACAGGCTTTGGATCGGCGTCTGGAGCTGCACAGTTGGGCGCACCTGCGTGAGCGTCTGGGCGGGCGCACAGTGCCTCGCGATGACGAGCTTATTTTCATCCTGTTGGGACGACTGGCCAAAAGTGATGGCCGGGTCGTGGACGGGCATATCCAACAGGCGCGGGTTGAAATGCGTCGGCTGGATTTGAGCGAGCCAGCGCAACGTCGAGCGATTCAAGCGTTCAATCGCGGCAAGGATGGGCGTGATCGTCTGCGGGTGTTCTTGAGTCGTTTGAAAACCCAGCCGCATGCCGCCGAGGGCCTGTTGCGTGCGTGTTGGCGCATGGCATGGGCCGATGGAAAGGTGTCCCGCGGCGAGCGCGAATTGATCGTGCTGTGGGGCAAATGGCTGGGTTGGTCGGCCGAGAAGGTCGAAGCGCTGTCGGCCGCCGAGGATGATCAGCAATCGCGACGGCCATTGACCAGCAGCGGCGGGGATTATCAAGAGGCGTTGCGGTTGCTCGGCGTCAGGGCAGATTCAGAGCCTGCGCAGATCAAACGCGCGTATCGGCGCTTGTTGAGCCGCCACCACCCCGACAAGATCGCCGGTACCGGGGCGAGCCTGGGCCAGGTGCGCGATGCAACTGAGCGCACGCGTGAATTGCACAATGCCTACACGTTGATTCGTGATCGGCGCGGGTTTCGGTAGGGCGGGCTCGACATTAACTGTAGGAGCGAACTTGTTCGCGAAGCGGCGAGCCTGATACACCGCGTTCCCCCGCTCGCCAACAAGTTGGCTCCTACAGGCTTTCCAGAAACCCGCGTACGCGTCGTGCCAGTTGTTCTTGCTCAGCCGCAGAATTACCCGGAATCGCATTGAGCGTAACCTGGGTAAATTTGCTGCTTTTCACGCGTTTGCTCGCATCCAGACGCGCCTGCGCTTGCTGGCGCAAAATAGGTCGATCCTTGTCGACGAAGTCTGCCGTCGCCACCTTTAACGTCGGGAGAATCTCCACCAAGGATGGCGTGTCCCGCCCGGTTTCCTGCGCTTGGACCATCACCAGCTTTTGCACGGCAGGCGATGCTTTTTCGCTCATGAAGCGTGCTGCCCAATAGGCGCCGCTGCCGTGGCCGAGCAACACGATGTTGCGCGCCTTGTTCTGTTGAGCGAAGGCAATCGCACTGTCGATGCGAGCGAAAATGCGGTCGGTATTGGCCTTGCTCTGTTCAGCGTCGGCAGCAGCACGCGCAGCCGTCGCGGCAGCCTCGGCTTCGGCGGCGGCTGTCGGATCGACTGGGCCGTCTTTGGGTTTTGCTTTGTCAGCAGCGGGATCGGCTGCGGCATCGGCCACCACCGGCGCAGGTTCGTCAGCGCGGGCGATAACACCCTCTTCAAGGACGTCCGGCATGGTCAGGCTCAAAGTGGCCCAGCCTACATCGGGCAACTTGTGTCGCAAGGGGCCTACGGCGTTGGGCCAGTCAGCGGTTTCGCCAGCCCCGGGAATTACAATCACCGCGCCCTTTGCGTCATCAATGTTCGCCGGTTTCCACAACCCCAGAAAGCTTTCGTCCCCGGCCTGAAGTTGTCGCTGTTCGGCCATGGGTATCTGGCGCTCCAGTGCCAGCGCGTCTTCCTGACTGCGGGAGGTAAACGCCGCACGCTCCACCGGAGCCTCAGCGGCTGTGGCATCTTTGCCCGGGGCTGCGTCGGCTGCCAGAAGAGGCGACGTAACCGGTAGTATCAGTGTCAGGCAGATCGCGGGAAACATTGCGCGCTTGGTGTAGGACATCGGATATTCCAAAGCCGGAAACAATCCCGGCAGCCTAATGGGTTGATGAGCGTTTGTCAGGTTTGCACGGGCCGCAACTCACCGCCCAATGATCCAACAAAAGCAGTAAGCCGAATGATCGGTAGAAGGATTCGAGCAATGGAAGTATCACGTTGATCAGCAGGTCTGTGCGTCTTTGGTTTATCGGCTGTTCGGGATGGCTCTTGATGCTCCTGATACTGATCGGTGCGCCGTTATCGGTCATGGCCGGCAGCGCGGACGCCGGGCCGGATCCATTGTCCAGCGCCCAGCGCGATTGGCTCAACCAACGTGCTTTATTGCGCGTCGGGATTGTTCTGCAGGCGCCTTACGCCCAATTGGACCGCCGCGCCCAACAGCTCTCCGGTGCCAACGTCGATGTGGTGAACCTGCTGGCGAAGACGTTTCAGACCGAGCTGCTGTGGCGTAATTATTCTGACCAGTCGGCACTGGAAGAGGCTTTGGTCAAAGGCGAAATCGACTTCGCTCCGGGGCTGACTCAAACACCCGCTAGCCTGCGGTTATGGCTATTTTCCGACCCCTACATGCGCGTGCCACAGTTGGTGGTGGGTGAGCGGGACGGCTCCGGAGCAGTGGACCTGGAAAAGCTAGACCCGCGTATTCGCGTTGCGGTACGCATGCCGAGCCTGATCGCTGATTACCTGAGGGCCAATTACACGCACTTGAATCTGCAGGGTGTGCCCCTTGAACGGCAGGCTTTACAACTGTTGCTCAGCCAGCAAGCGCGCTACGCGGTGATCGACGAAGCCCAGCTCAGTCGCCTGTCCCGCGAAGGTGAGTTCGCCGGCTTGGCCGTGGTCGGCGATGTGGGCTTCCCGCAGTTATTGCGCATCGCCTCCCGGCGCGATCTGCCGCAACTGGCCGAAATCATCAGCGTTGCCCTGGGCGCCATAGCGGCCAAGGATCTGGAGCAGGTTCACGCGCAGTGGTTGCAACCCAAATACCCGCAATTGAGTGAGTCTCCCGGTCTGTGGAAGAACCTCACGCTGCTGCTGTTGCTGGTATCGGCCGCCTGCATTGCCATCGTCGTGGGTCAGCGCCGTCAGCAGCACACACTGGAAAGAGACTTGCTGGCTGCTCGCGAAGACATCACACAGCGGCAGGCGGGGGAAGAAGCCCTGCGATTGGCGCAGTTTTCCATTGATCAAAGCACTGTCGGCATCTTGTGGGTCAACTGGGACAGCCATGTGCGCTACGCCAATCAGGCTGCCGAGAGCATGCTCGGCTACGCGCGAGGTGGAGTAGTCGATCGGCCTTTGATCGACTTCGAGCCCGGCCTGAACATGGACCGTTGGCTCAACCTGTGGAAGCGCGCGCGGTCTACCGATGAGGCGCCGCAGACCTTCGAAAGCAATTGCGTACGCGCCGACGGCAGTCTTCTGCCCGCAGATGTTTCCCTGAGCTTCCTGCGCTTTCGCGAGGCGGAATACCTGGTGGTGTTCATCACCGATGTCACCGAGCGACGTCGCTCCCTGGCCGCGCTGCAAGACAGTGAGTCGCGACTACAGAATCTGGCCGAGCAGTTGCGCGAACTCTCTGCTCACCTGGAAACCGTCCGCGAAGAGGAAAAGGCTCGGATCGCACGGGAAGTTCACGACGAGCTGGGCCAGATGCTGACTGTGCTCAAGCTGGAAACCTCCATGTGCGAACTGGCCTACGCCGATCTGGACCCCGGCCTGAGGGATCGGCTGAACAGCATGAAGCGCTTGATCGCTCAGTTGTTTCAGTTGGTGCGCGACGTCGCGACGGCGTTGCGTCCGCCGATCCTCGATGCCGGCATTGCGTCGGCTATCGAGTGGCAGGCGCGGCGCTTTGAAGCGCGCACGCAGATTCCGTGCTTGGTGGAAGTGCCGGATAACCTGCCCGCGTTGCCAGACGCCACGGCTATTGGGCTGTTTCGGATTCTTCAGGAAGCGCTGACCAACGTGATGCGCCATGCCGAGGCGCACACTGTCGAGCTGGATCTACGGCTAGATGAAGGCATGTTGTGCATGACCATCGCCGACGACGGTCGCGGTTTCGAGCAGAGCGCGCAGCGGCCGGTGTCTTTCGGTCTGGTGGGCATGCGCGAACGCGTGCTGATCATGGGCGGACGATTGCAACTGGACAGCACGCTGGGGGAGGGCACAACCTTGCGCATCTACATTCCGCTGGATCAGGTTGAGCAGGAGCAAGTGAAGTGATTCGTGTATTGGTCGCTGAAGATCACACCATCGTCCGTGAAGGCATCAAGCAGTTGATCGGTCTGGCCAAGGATCTGCTGGTGGTCGGTGAAGCCAGCAACGGCGAGCAATTGCTGGAAACCCTGCGCCATGTGGAATGCGAAGTGGTGCTGCTGGATATTTCGATGCCCGGCGTCAACGGGCTGGAGGCGATCCCACGGATTCGCGCCTTGAACAATCCGCCGGCGATCTTGGTGCTGTCGATGCATGACGAAGCGCAAATGGCTGCCCGAGCCTTGAAGGTCGGCGCGGCGGGTTACGCGACCAAAGACAGCGACCCGGCATTGCTGCTGACGGCCATCCGAAGAGTGGCGGCGGGCGGGCGTTACATCGACCCGGACCTGGCCGATCGCATGGTGTTCGAGGTCGGCCTGACCGATAACCGCCCGCTGCACTCGCTGTTGTCCGAGCGCGAGTTTTCGGTGTTCGAGCGTCTGGCCCAAGGGGCGAACGTCAACGACATCGCCCAGCAGTTGGCGTTAAGCGGTAAAACCATCAGCACTCACAAGGCGCGGCTGATGCAAAAGCTAAAAGTCACGTCACTGGCCGAGCTGGTGAAGTACGCGATGGAGCATAAGTTAGTGTGATCGTCGACGTGCCTGAAAACGACGTTTTGTGACTTGGCCGCTGACGCCTTCGCGGACAGGTCCGCTCCCACAGTAATCTTGCACGTCCCGTGGGAGCGGACCTGTCCGCGAAGAGGCCGGCGCCGGCGCCGATAAACCCTCACTTATCCCATATCCATCCCCGCCATCCCTGTAGGGCAATCCCTACCCCCAACCTTCCACCGCCCTTAGCCGAATCTCTCCTGCGCCCCGATTTGCGCGGTGTTCAGGCTAATCTAGGCTCTACCCCACGGTTGATTAAGCAAAGGTGTGGGAAATGAGCAATGTCGATGCAAGCGCTGGGGCGAACGATGTTCTGGTCAGCTTTCGTGGTGTGCAAAAGAGCTACGACGGCGAATCCCTGATCGTCAAAGACCTCAACCTGGACATTCGCAAAGGCGAATTTCTCACCCTGCTCGGGCCGTCCGGTTCCGGCAAGACCACCAGCCTGATGATGCTTGCAGGCTTCGAAACGCCAACCGCTGGCGACATCCTGCTGGCCGGTCGTTCGATCAACAACGTGCCGCCGCATAAGCGCGACATCGGCATGGTGTTTCAGAACTACGCGCTGTTCCCGCACATGACCGTTGCCGAGAACCTGGCGTTTCCGCTTTCTGTGCGCGGCATGAGCAAGACCGACGTCACCGAAAAGGTGAAACGTGCGCTGGACATGGTGCAGCTCGTCACATTCGCTCACCGCTACCCGGCGCAACTTTCCGGTGGCCAGCAACAACGTGTGGCACTGGCCCGAGCGTTGGTGTTCGAGCCGCAGCTGGTGCTGATGGACGAACCCCTCGGCGCCCTCGACAAGCAACTGCGCGAACACATGCAGATGGAGATCAAACACATCCATCAGCGCCTCGGCGTGACGGTTGTCTACGTGACCCACGACCAGGGCGAAGCGCTGACCATGTCCGATCGCGTGGCGGTGTTTCATCAGGGCGAAATCCAACAGATCGCTCCCCCGCGCACGCTGTATGAAGAGCCGAAAAACACCTTCGTCGCCAACTTCATCGGCGAGAACAATCGCATCAACGGCACCTTGCTCAGCCAGGACGGCGAGCGTTGCGTGGTCAGCCTGGCGCGCGGCGAGAAGGTCGAAGCGCTGGCGGTCAACGTCGGTCAGACCGGTGATGCGGTAACGCTGTCGATTCGTCCCGAGCGCGTGAATCTCAATGGCCGCAGCGAAAGTTGCGTGAACCGTTTCTCCGGGCGCGTGGCTGAATTCATTTATCTGGGCGACCACGTGCGTGTGCGGCTTGAGGTTGCAGGCAAGACTGATTTCTTCGTCAAGCAGCCGATCGCAGAACTCGACCCGGCGCTGAGCGTTGGCGACGTAGTGCCTATCGGATGGCAGGTCGAGCACGCTCGCGCGCTTGATCCGTTGCAGGACGCGCACTGATTTACCGCAGCAGCCCGCAAAAAGAAGAAGCACCCAGAGGCGAAATCATCGCCCCCTAACGCTTGACCAACACCGCTCGTGGAGAGAACAACACATGTTGAAAACATTGAAACTCACCGCCCTCACGCTGGGCATGATGTGCGCAGCGCAGGCCATGGCGGCTGACCTGACCGTCATTTCCTTCGGTGGCGCGAACAAGACTGCCCAGGAAAAGGCGTTCTACGCACCGTGGGAAAAAGCCGGCAGCGGCAAGATCATCGCTGGCGAATACAACGGCGAAATGGCCAAGGTCAAAGCCATGGTCGACACCAAGAGCGTGAGCTGGGATCTGGTGGAAGTTGAATCGCCAGAACTGTCACGCGGCTGCGACGAAGACATGTTCGAAGAGCTCGATCCGGCCATGCTGGGCGACAAGGCGAACTATGTTCCGGGCGCTATCCAGACCTGCGGCGTAGGCTTTTTCGTTTGGTCCACCGTCTTGGCTTACAACGCCGACAAGCTGAAATCCGCACCCACCGGTTGGGCTGATTTCTGGAACACCGAAAAATTCCCGGGCAAGCGTGGCCTGCGTAAGGGCGCCAAGTACACCCTGGAATTCGCACTGATGGCTGACGGCGTTGCGCCCAAAGACGTCTACAAAGTGCTGGGCACCAAAGAAGGCCAGGACCGCGCCTTCAAGATGCTCGACAAGCTCAAGCCAAGCATTCAGTGGTGGGAAGCTGGCGCTCAGCCGCCACAGTATCTGCAGTCTGGCGACGTGGTCATGAGCTCCGCGTACAACGGCCGTATCGCAGCCGTGCAGAAAGAAAGCAACCTGAAAGTGGTGTGGACTGGCGGCGTGTATGACTTCGACGCTTGGGCCATTCCGAAAGGCGCAAAAAACGCAGCAGAAGCCAAGAAATTCATCGCTTTCTCGCTGGCGCCTGAGCAGCAGAAGACCTATTCCGAGAACATCGCCTACGGCCCTGCCAACACCCAGGCTGTTGCCTTGCTGAGCCCGGACACCCTTAAAAACATGCCGACCACTCCTGAGAACATCAAGGATCAGGTGCAGATCGACGTGAAATTCTGGGCTGACTTTGGTGAGTCACTGGAACAGCGCTTCAACTCCTGGGCTGCAAAGTAAGCGCGTCAGGCTGAGTTAGATCCGGGCGCGTTCCCTACTGTCGGGAATGCGCCCTTCGTTAAAGATTTCGGAGTTCGCTATGGCCATCGCCGTGCCCCTGACTGAAGGCGCCAGCCCTACCTTGAAGCAACGCCTGGCCCGTGCCGAGCGCGTCAATCGCTGGAAGGCGCAGGCGCTGATCGCGCCGTTGGCGATTTTCCTGCTGCTGGTGTTTCTGGTGCCCATCGCCGCGCTGCTCTACAAGAGCGTGAATAACCCGGAAGTGGTGGGCGGTATGCCGCTGACCGTGGTGGAAGTGGCGAAGTGGGATGGCAAGGGCTTGCCCAGCGAATCGGTGTACAAAGCGCTGAGCCTGGACTTGGCGGAAACCCGCAAGAATTCAACCTTGGGCGATTTGTCCAAGCGCCTGAACATGGAACTGGCGGGCTATCGCAGCCTGTTGTCGAAAACTGCCCGCGCATTGCCCTTCAAGGAAGCGCCTTCTTCTTATAAAGAGGCGCTGGAAGCTCTCGATGAACGCTGGGGAGATCCGGCGTACTGGCAAGCGATCCGTCGCAACACATCAAGCTACACCCCCTATTACCTGCTGGCCGCTGTCGATCATCGGATTGATGACCTCGGCGAACTGGCTCCGGCAACCCCGGATCAGGCGATCTACGTCGACATCTTCGCCCGTACTTTCTGGATGGGCTTGGTGATCACCGTGATCTGCCTGCTGCTGGCGTATCCATTGGCTTATCTGTTGGCGAACCTGCCATCGCGTCAGAGCAATCTGCTGATGATTCTGGTGTTGCTGCCGTTTTGGACGTCGATTCTGGTGCGCGTTGCGGCCTGGATTGTGCTGCTGCAATCGAGTGGTCTGATCAACGGGGCGCTGATGGCGATGGGCATCATCGATAAACCGCTGGAACTGGTGTTCAACCGGGTCGGTGTGTACATCTCGATGGTCCACATCATGCTCCCGTTCATGATCCTGCCGATCTACAGCGTCATGAAGGGCATCTCGCCAACCTACATGCGAGCGGCTATCTCTTTGGGCTGTCATCCGTTCGCCAGCTTCTGGCGCGTGTACTTCCCGCAAACCTACGCCGGTATTGGTGCTGGCTGTCTGTTGGTGTTCATTCTGTCGATCGGCTACTACATCACCCCGGCGTTGCTCGGCAGCCCGAACGATCAAATGGTCAGCTACTTCGTCGCGTTCTACACCAACACCAGCATCAACTGGGGCATGGCCACGGCACTGGGCGGTTTGCTGCTGCTGGCCACCGTCGTGCTGTATCTGATTTATAGCTGGTTGGTCGGCGCCAGCCGCCTGCGATTGAGCTGAGGAGCGTCATCATGTTGAGTCCTTACACCTCGCCCATCGAGCGGGTCTGGTATTACGCGCTGCGCATTCTCTGTGGCCTGGTGCTGTTGTTTCTGGTGCTGCCGGTGCTGGTGATCATTCCGCTGTCGTTCAACTCCGGGAGTTTTCTGGTCTATCCGCTGCAAGGTTTTTCGCTGCATTGGTATCAGGACTTTTTCGGCTCGGCGGAGTGGATGCGTGCGCTGAAAAACAGCCTGATCGTAGCGCCTGCCGCCACCGTGCTGGCGATGGGTTTTGGCACGCTGGCGGCGATTGGTCTGACACGAAGCAATTTTCCTGGCAAGTCTTTGGTGATGGCGCTGGTGATTTCACCGATGGTAGTGCCGGTGGTGATCGTCGGCGTTTCCAGTTACCTGTTCTTTGCGCCGCTGGGTTTGGGTAACAGCTACATTTCGCTGATTCTCGTCCACGCGGTATTGGGCGTGCCGTTCGTGATCATCACGGTGTCGGCCACGTTGCAGGGCTTCAATTACAACCTGGTGCGCGCGGCGGCGAGTCTGGGCGCTTCGCCTGTCACAGCCTTTCGCCGGGTGACGCTGCCGTTGATTGCCCCGGGGGTGATCTCCGGAGCGCTGTTTGCGTTTGCGACCTCGTTCGACGAAGTGGTGGTGACGCTGTTCCTGGCCGGTCCCGAGCAAGCGACCCTGCCGCGCCAAATGTTCAGCGGCATCCGCGAAAACCTAAGCCCGACGATTGCAGCCGCGGCGACGTTGTTGATCCTGTTCTCGGTGGTATTGCTGCTGACCCTGGAATGGCTGCGCGGACGCAGCGAGAAATTGCGCACAGCGGTGGAGTGACACATCGATTTACTTTGTGGCAGGGAGCCTGCTCGCGATGATGGTCTGTCTGCGCCGATGTTTCGCCTGATCTGCCGCTATCGCGAGCAAGCTCACTCCCACAGGTTTTGTGTCGTTCTAAGGTCCAACGCCGGCTACACCGTTTAAACTCCACTCCTTTGCGACCCTTCCCACGCATGGAGCCTGCGGTGAACGTCAACGATGCCAGTTTCGAAGAGCTGCTCAACGCCTTGCACGATGGCGTCTACATTACCGATGGCGACGGCAAAACGCTGAAGGTCAATCACGCCTACGAGCGGCTGACCGGGCTAAGCGGCAATGACTTGATCGGTCGGCCGATGCAGGAACTGGTTAAAGAAGGTGTCATCTCTCAGTCCGCTTCACTGCGCGTCCTGCAGGAAGGCCAGCCGGTTTCGGTGATGCAGAGCCTCAGCCAAGGCAAGAAACTGCTGGTCAGCGCAACGCCGATTCTCGATGAGCAGCGCCGTATTCGCTACGTCGTCAGCACCGTGCGCGACATGACCGAACTGCTGCGCATGAAGCACGAACGTGACGAACTTCAGCAGCTCAAACAACTGCGCAACAGCACTGCCAAACTGCACGCCGGCCAGCGTGACAATCTGCTGCACTCACCGTTGATGGCTGATCAGGAAGTCACTGGCCGTGTGTTCGCCCTCGCACGTCAGGTCGCCGCCAGCTCGGTGAAAGTCCTGCTGCAAGGCGAAACCGGAGTCGGCAAAACCCTCGTTGCGCAGTTCATTCATAACGCCAGCCCTCGCGCCAAAGAGCCGTTTCTCGCGCTCAATTGTGGCGCGCTGCCGGAGAACCTGATTGAAGCCGAACTGTTCGGCTACGCCCCCGGCGCTTTCACCGGCGCGGGGCCTAAAGGCAAACGCGGCCTGCTTGAGTTGGCGCACCACGGCACGTTGTTTCTCGATGAAATCGGTGATCTTCCGCTGGCGGTGCAGGTCAAGCTGTTAAAGGTCATCGAGGAAAACCGCTTCATCCCGGTCGGAGGCCTGGAGCTCAAAGAAGTTGACGTGCGTATCATCAGCGCCACCCACCACGACCTCAAACAGCGGGTGGCAGAAGGGCTCTTTCGCGCCGATCTGTTCTACCGCCTCAACGTCGTGCCGATCAACATCCCCGCCTTGCGCGAACGCAGCGAAGAAATCCCGCCGCTGCTGCATTACTACCTCGACAGCTTCAACACCCGTTACCAGCGCCAGGTGCAATGGAGCCTCGAAGCGCTGGACCTGATGTGCGAATACGCCTGGCCCGGCAACATTCGTGAGCTGATTAACATCGTCGAGCGGCTGGTGGTGACTAACCAGAGTGGCACCATCGAAGCGCTCGACATGCCCGAAGAAATCCTCAACCTCAACGCGCAGAACACCGACGACAGCCGCCTGCCGCTGCGCAAGGTGCTGGAGAACGCCGAGCGCTCGGCGATTCGCGCCGCGCTACAACTGCACAAAACCACACGCCTGGCTGCCAAGGCGTTGGGCGTCAGTCAGGCAACGGTGGTGCAGAAGATGAAACGCTGGGAACGCTCTGATTAGGATTTCAATCAACGCTCGGTAAATCGATCAGAAAGCTGTTCAAGACTCGCGGTTCCAGCTTCAGTATTTTAGCCAAAGCCCCGCCATTCGGGGCTTTGCGCGTTCTGGCACAGCTTTCGCTATCTCATCTGCTACGTCTTCTTAAAAACAACGAATACAGGACGAGCCCGATGAGCCTCTCTGCTTCCAAAATCAGTGCCTTCAAAATCGCCAACAAATTGATTACCGGCGCTGGCGCCATTGAGCAACTGGCCGCTGAACTGACCCGCCTCAACGTACAGAACCCCTTGATCGTCACCGACGCCATTCTGGTGAAGTCCGGCACCGTGGACCTTGCGCTTGCGCAGTTGGGTGGTCGGCGCTACGGGATCTTCGACCAGGTCAAACCCGAGCCTGAGATCTCCATCGTCGAGGACTGCACCCGTGCCTATCGCGAAGGCGGTCACGATGGTTTGATCGGTCTGGGCGGCGGCAGCGCCATCGACATCGCCAAGGGCGTTGCGGCCTTTGCCAATCACGAAGGCCCGCTGACGGAGCTGTTCGGCGTCGATCTGGTCAAGCGCAAAGGCCCTGCGCTGATCGCGATTCCGACCACGGCTGGCACCGGTTCGGAAGTGACCAACGTCGCGATCTTTTCCGACAAGCAAGCGCAGTTAAAGAAAGGCATCGTCAGCGATTACCTGCTGCCGGACGTCGCGCTGGTCAGCCCGCTCATGACCCTGACCTGCCCGCGCAGCGTGACGGCTGCCAGCGGTGTCGATGCGCTGGTGCACGCCATCGAATCCTACTTGTCGGTCAACGCCTCGCCGATCACCGACGCCATCGCCCTGGGCGCCATCAAGCTGATCGCCAAAGCGCTGCCCAAGGCCTACGCCAACCCGTCGAACCTGCAAGCCCGCGAAGACATGGCCACGGCCAGCCTCATGGCAGGCATGGCATTTGGTAACGCCGGCGTCGGCGCCGTGCACGCGCTGGCGTACCCGCTGGGCGGCCGCTTCAACATTGCTCACGGTGTCAGCAATGCCTTGTTGCTGCCGTATGTCATGGCGTGGAACAAGATGGCCTGCGTCGAGCGCTTCCGTGATATCGCCGAAGCGATGGGCGTGCGGACGGCTCATTTGAGCGACAAGGATGCTGCCGATCAAGCGGTTCAGGCGATGACGGATCTGTGCGTCGCCGTGGACATCCCCTCCGGCATGCGCAGCTTCAACGTGCCAGAAGATGCGATCCCGGCCATGGCCGAAGAGGCGAGCAAAATCGACCGCTTGATGCGCAACAACCCGCGCAAGTTAACTGCCGCCGACATCGAGAAGATCTACCGCGCCGCTTACTGATTACTTATTCCACATGCCACGCCGCCCGGTCCATGAGGCCGGGCGTTTGCCATTACAAAACCAATAAAACAGGTGCATTCAATGTCCGACCTCCCACAAGCAGGGCGCGAAAGCCCGTACATCCCTGTCGGCCCGTTCAAGGTGCGACTGCCCTTTATTCATTACAAATTCGAGATGCCGGACTACCTTCAGGGCCTGCTGATGTGTGCTGTGGATCTGGCCGCCATTCCGTTGATGACCGAACTGCTGGGCATGCCGTTTGAAGTCGCGCTGGCGGTGGTGATGCTCAACGGTCTGCTGTATCTCACGCACCATCTGCTGGGCGACCCGACAGTACCGGGCTGGATCACGCCAGCGGTGCCGCTGTTGATGGCCTATTGCGCGCAGTTCCCGATGGGGCCGGAGCGTGTCCATGCCTTGATTGCCTTTCAGCTGATGCTCGGGGTGTTCTCGATTGCGCTAGGGGCGACCGGCATGGCGAAGAAGGTGGTCGAATACGTGCCGCCAGCGATCAAGTCCGGGATCATTGTCGGCGCTGGACTGAGCGCGGTGATCGCGGTGTTTCAGGTCGGCGGCAAGTTCAACGTGCTGCCGTGGACCATCTCGATTGCAGTGGGGCTGGCGTTCTATCTGATCTTCTCGCAGCACTTCAATGAGCTCAAACAGCGCAATCGCTTCTGGTGGAATTTTGCGAAGTTGGGAATTCTCCCGATCATCCTGCTGGCGGTGGTTATTGCGCCCTTGTTTGGCGAAGCGCCATGGCCAACCATTCAGTGGGGCATCAGCAAACCGGACTTCGCCGGGCTGTGGAGCAACTACACGGTGTTCGGTCTCGGCATGCCGCCGTTGTCGATGTTCATCTCGGCGCTGCCGACCATGCTGGCGGTGTACATCATCGTCTTTGGCGACGTGTTGAGCGCGAAATCGCTGCTGGATGAAGCGGAAAAAGTCCGCACCGACGAAATGGTTGATTACAACCCGGACCGCGCGCATCTGATCTTCGGCGCGCGAAATGCCTTCATGAGCATCTTCGGTCCGGACGTCGCCATGTGCGGCCCGAAATGGGCCGCAATGCTGGTGGTGGTGATTGAGCGCTTCAAAGGCGGGCCAAAGGCGATGAAGTCGATCATCGGCGGCGTCGGCTCATTCCGCTGGGGCACCAATACCGGTTTGCTGTTGCTGCCGGTGGTGACACTGGTGCAACCGATTCTGGGCGTGGCGCTGTCGCTGACGTTGTTGATTCAGGGCTATGTCAGCGTGCGGCTGGGGATTCTCGAAGCGCGCAGCCAGCGCGACCTCGGCATCGCGGGCGTGATCGGTGCAGTGCTGGCGATCAAGGGCGCGAGCTGGGCCTTCGCGATCGGCGTGGTGCTGTGCCTGCTGATCTACGGCAAGAATTTCTTCAAGGGCGAGAACGACGGGACGTTCAGCAAGGATTTGAAGGCGGGCGATGTCAAGCCGTTGGTCAAGGCCAAGCGGGTGGAGGAAGAGGCGTTGGTTGATTGATCTGTGGGAGCCAACTCGTTGGCGTGGCGTCCGACAGGGTGTGTCCGGTTTTACGTCTCGCGAATAAATTCGCTCCTACAGATGAGCGCGTTCTGTTGTAGGAGCGCGCTTGCCCGCGAAGGGGGCTTGGACCGTCCGGATGGTTCAGGATCAAAAACCGCATTCATCCGCCACTCAACCCCATTCCAATCCCTTGGAGTACAATGCGCGCCACCGTGATTTCGCTCAAAAAAGGTGCGTCATGCAGCCCTTCGTTATTGCTCCGTCGATTCTTTCCGCTGACTTCGCCCGTCTGGGCCAGGAAGTCGACAACGTCCTCGCCGCAGGCGCAGACAATGTCCATTTCGACGTAATGGACAACCACTACGTACCTAACCTCACCATTGGTCCGATGGTCTGTTCGGCGTTGCGTAAATACGGCATCACCGCACCCATTGACGTGCATTTGATGGTCAGTCCGGTTGACCGCGTCATCGGCGACTTCATCGAAGCAGGCGCCACCTACATCACCTTCCACCCGGAAGCGACCCAGCACATCGACCGCTCCCTGCAACTGATCCGCGAAGGCGGTTGCAAGGCAGGGCTGGTCTTCAACCCCGCGACCCCGCTAAACCTGCTCGAGTACGTGATGGACAAGGTCGACATGATCCTGCTCATGAGCGTCAACCCGGGTTTTGGCGGTCAGAAATTTATCCCCGGCACAATCAACAAGCTGCGCGAAGCCCGCGCGCTGATTGATGGCTCCGGGTACGACATCCGTCTGGAAATCGACGGCGGCGTGAACGTCAACAACATCCGTGAAATCGCCGCCGCTGGCGCCGATACCTTTGTGGCGGGCTCAGCTATCTTCAATGCGCCCGACTACAAAGAGGTCATTGATAAAATGCGAGCAGAACTGGCGTTATCCCGCGCATGAGTGGCTTCGAGCAGCTGTTCCCGGGTCGCCTGCCCAAACTGATCATGTTCGATCTGGATGGCACATTGGTCGACTCGGTGCCTGATCTGGCGGCGGCTGTGGATAAAACCCTGCTCGAACTCGGTCGTCCGCCCGCCGGCATTGAGCGGGTACGTGACTGGATCGGCAACGGCGTGCGCGTGCTGGTACGACGCGCGCTGGCTAATGATCTGGATCACTCGGGCGTCGATGAAGCGGCTACGGACGAGGCGCTGGCAATTTTCATGGAGGCCTACAGCGAGAGTCACGCGCTGACCAAGGTTTACCCCGGCGTGCGCGAAACCCTGAAATGGCTGCAAAAGCGGGGCGTGGAAATGGCCCTGATCACCAACAAGCCGGAGCGCTTTGTCGCGCCGCTGTTGGACGAAATGAAGCTGGGGCGATTCTTCCGCTGGATCGTTGGCGGCGACACGCTGCCACAGCAGAAGCCTGATCCAGCCGCACTGTTTTTCGTGATGAAAATGGCCAACGCGCCGGGCTCGCAATCGCTGTTCGTGGGCGACTCGCGCAACGATGTGCTGGCGGCCAAAGCCGCTGGTGTAGCGTGTGTGGCGCTGAGCTATGGCTACAACCACGGCCGCCCGATTGACGAAGAAATGCCGGCGCTGGTGATTGACGATTTGCGCAAGCTGATCCCTGGATGGTCTGCCAGTTGCTTAGCGCCGGGCGCTGAGATAACGTTGCCCCACGTTCAATCTCCCTCCTTTAGAGAATCCATCGTGGTAGTCACTCGTAAGCTCTGGATGAAAGTCATGAAGGCCCTGGCCCGCTGGCGTTGGCGCGCCTGACTCAAATCCGCCGCTCGTTCGGCACGCTTGCACACCTGACCGTTTTACCCTCACACCACGAGGCTGCTCATGATCCGTGAAGAATTCCTGCGTTTGGCCGCTGAAGGCTACAACCGCATTCCGCTTGCCTACGAAACCCTGGCGGACTTCGACACCCCGTTGTCGATCTATCTGAAACTCGCCGACGAGCCAAATTCCTACCTGCTGGAGTCGGTGCAAGGCGGCGAAAAGTGGGGCCGTTACTCGATGATCGGCTTGCCGTGCCGCACGGTGATGCGCGCTCACGAACACCACATCAGCGTGACCCACGACGGCGTTGAAATCGAAAGCCTGGAATCCGAAGACCCGCTGGCCTTCGTCGAGGAATTCAAGGCGCGTTACAACGTCCCGACCATTCCCGGCCTGCCGCGTTTTAATGGCGGGCTGGTCGGTTACTTCGGTTACGACTGCGTGCGTTATGTGGAAAAACGCCTCGGCGCCTGCCCCAACCCTGATCCGCTGGGCGTGCCGGACATCCTGCTGATGGTGTCCGATGCCGTGGTGGTGTTCGACAACCTCGCCGGCAAGATGCATGCGATTGTGTTGGTCGATCCCGCGCAAACCGATGCCTACGAAGGTGGCCTGGCGCGGCTTGAAGCGCTGATGGAGAAACTGCGTCAGCCAATCACGCCCCGTCGTGGCCTGGACCTTACTCGCCCGCAAGCGGCTGATCCTGTTTTCCGTTCGAGCTTCACGCAGAACGACTACGAAAAAGCCGTCGACACGATCAAGGAATACATCCTCGCTGGCGACTGCATGCAGGTCGTGCCGTCGCAGCGAATGTCCATCGACTTCAAAGCCGCTCCGATCGACCTGTACCGCGCCCTGCGTTGCTTCAATCCGACGCCTTACATGTACTTCTTCAACTTCGGGGATTTCCACGTCGTCGGCAGTTCGCCAGAGGTATTGGTACGCGTCGAGGACAATCTGATCACGGTTCGCCCGATTGCCGGCACTCGCCCGCGCGGCGCAACTGAAGAAGCGGACTACGCGCTGGAAGTGGATTTGCTGTCGGACGACAAGGAAATCGCCGAGCACCTGATGCTGATCGACCTGGGCCGAAACGACACTGGTCGGGTGTCTGAAATCGGTTCGGTGAAGCTCACTGAGAAGATGGTCATCGAGCGTTATTCCAACGTCATGCATATCGTGTCCAACGTCACCGGCCAGCTGAAAAGCGGGTTGACGGCAATGGATGCGCTGCGTGCGATTCTGCCGGCGGGCACATTGTCCGGCGCACCTAAGATTCGCGCGATGGAAATCATCGACGAACTGGAGCCGGTCAAGCGCGGTATTTACGGCGGGGCGGTGGGTTATCTGGCGTGGAATGGCAACATGGACACGGCGATTGCGATTCGTACTGCGGTGATCAAGGACGGCGAGCTGCACGTTCAGGCCGGTGGCGGCATCGTCGCTGATTCGGTGCCTGCACTTGAGTGGGAAGAAACCCTGAACAAACGCCGCGCGATGTTCCGTGCGGTGGCGCTGGCCGAGCAGACTCCGGAAGGCTGACCTGTTCTTGATTTTCCTGTGGGAAGGAGCTTGCTCGCGATGACTGACTAACAGTCGCTAAATTTCTAGCGAACGTAAGGCCTCTTCGCGAGCAAGCTCCCTCCCACAGTATTCGTAGATTTCAAAAATCCAGACTCACCGCCAGATTGACCCCCTGCTGTGTCACATCATCATTCTTGCGCCAGTTGTATCCCGCACGCAGGGTTAAATCCTGCATCAACCGCTGACTCACTCCAAGGCTTGCGCGATTCAAACTGCGCTGCGGTTCATATCCTTCCAGATTGAAATCAATCCCAGGCACGCTGTTCAGCGCAATCGTCACGTCCTGCTGATCGTTATCGAACTCACGCTCATGGGCAAACTCGCCGAACACCTGAGTGCTCGGCGTAACGTCGAACTTGCCCTGCAGGCCCGCACCCAGTCGTTTTGAGCGACGTGTCTGATCATCGAATGACAACGCCGTCGAACGCGTGCTTCTCTCCGAATAGCCGTCCACATCGACGTGGGCGTAATCGGCGCTGATGAACGGCGACAAATGCCAGCGGCTACTGAGTTGTGCGATATCAAATCCGAGCCGCCCACTCAGCGCCCAGAGATTGCCATCGGTATCACCTTTCTCGGCGCCCTCGCTGACGCCCAGCGCGAACTTGCGCTTCAGATTGTCGTAGTCCTGTTTGCCGCCCGACGCTGCCAGGTCTGCCCACCAATGATTGGCTTGAAACTGGACAAAGGCAGTGGCGATGTAGCTGTTGAGTTTGTAGTCCGAATCCTTGGGGCCGGCTTCCAATGCTTGCCGATAGGCTCCTGCCACCAGGCCCGCGCGCCAGTCTTCGGCGAAACGATAGCTGCTACCCACTGTGACGTTGTAGCCATGACCGTCGGCTTTGGCGGAATTGCTCTGAGTATCGAAATCCAGTTTCTGACCGCCGCCGGCGACGATGGCGCGCCACTCTCCAACGTTCTGCCAATTGCCCCAATCCGCCAGCCACTGGCTGCGCAACTCATCCTGTTGAGCGCGCAACGTGCCGGTGGCCATTTCCGGGAGCAGGGTGATTTCCCACGGCGCCGACAGAATCGAATAACCGTAGTCAGCGATCAGTCGCTGGCCGGCGACAGTCGGGTGAACGCCGTCGTTGAACAGTAGTTTTGTAGGATCGGGTGTCGCGCTGTCGATACCGAAGGCTTGGTTCTGCCTACAACTATTGCCGCTGAAACAGGTACTCACCAGGTTTTGATCGGCTGCCAGACCGTAGCGCGCAGGTTCAGCCAGTACATCGCGAATCAGGCCAGGTACGTTAAGCGGGATGATCTCGGCGTCGATCCGGCTAAGTCGCGCAATAAGCTGCTGATTGAACACGCCGCTGAGCAAAGTGGACGGCACCTGCAGCGGCGTGCCGAACACAGCTGGCGTCTGGCCGATGTCGGGCAGCATCCAGACCATGATGTAACGGGCTCCAGCTTGCTGCAGAACCTGGGCGCCATTGGCCAGATTGTTTGCGGCGGCCACTGCCTGGCTTGGGCTGAGCACCCGGCCCTGGAGAAAATCGTTACCCCCGCCAGTCAGGTAATACAGGGCGTTCGGGTCGGCTTTCAGGTTATTGGCAACCAGATAACCCGGTTTTTCCCGGAACACAGTTTCGACGCCAGTCGTGATGTCGGTGTTGGCAATCTGGGATTGAGTAGTTATGGCCTCAAGGATCTGATCAGTCCTGTCGCCACCGACTGCCCAATTGTTGCCATCGGCCAAACCGAGCGCCTGCCGAACGGGTGATGTGGAGGCAGCCAGATCACCAGGCGCAACGCCGAGCATGCCGCCCAGCAATGTGGATGAATTCAGGCCGTAGATTTCACCGCTTCCATTTTGATACGTAGGACCGGTCCGATTGCTGAAGCGAAGCGTCGCGCCTTGCGGACCGCCCGCATCAGGGAATTGCCCGGCGTCGGCGAGGCTGTCGCCGAATACGACCATGGTTGAGTAAGGGGAGGAGGCTGCCACTGCGGAGGAACAGGCAAGCGTGAGCAAACAGGCCGCGAACGGCAATGACAGGTTGGGCTTGAGCATCGGGCAGTCCTTTCTTTTTTTTATGAGTCCGTACGACAAGGTAGCAGCCACCTCCGGGGGCGCCAGTCGCCCCGTCCTTTCGAACATGCTTGTGAGCGGTATAAAAGACGCCGAACTGCAACGCATATGAGATGAAATTCAGTCAAATGCCCTGTGTTGCCCGCCGTCCGGGCACTGCGATATTGCACGGTATGCGTCGGTACGCTACTGTGCCGCAACGTACGAATGAGACCTCTCCTGTGTCTATTGTCAGCAAACTCTTGATGCGCGTTATCAAGGCTCACGCCCGTTGGCGTTGGCGCGCCTGACTATTTCCCTGCCGGCCATGCCGGACCTGTATTGATTTGCCTTCTGAAATCTCCGGTTTGACCGCCTCGCCCTAAACTCTGGCGACCACAATGGCGGGCACATCTGCGAGCACAAAACGCGGAAGGCAACGTTTGAAGTCAGACATTCAAAAGGTTGAGCACACATGCTGCTGATGATCGATAACTACGACTCTTTTACCTATAACGTCGTGCAGTACCTGGGCGAACTGGGCGCCGACGTAAAAGTGATCCGCAATGACGAATTGACCCTCGCCGAAATCGAAGCGCTGAACCCTGAGCGCATAGTCGTATCCCCCGGCCCTTGCACCCCGAACGAAGCTGGCGTTTCGCTCGATGTCATCAAGCATTTTGCCGGCAAACTCCCGGTGCTCGGCGTCTGCCTCGGCCATCAGTCCATCGGCCAGGCTTTCGGCGGTGATGTAGTCCGGGCTCGTCAGGTAATGCACGGCAAGACCAGTGACCTGATCCACGAAGACCAAGGCGTATTCGAAGGCCTGAAACATCCATTGACCGTCACGCGATATCACTCGCTTGTGGTCAAGCGCGAAACACTTCCTGACTGCCTGGAAATGACCGCCTGGACTCAGCTTGAAGACGGCTCGGTCGATGAGATCATGGGCTTGCGTCACAAGACGCTGAACGTCGAGGGTGTGCAGTTTCACCCCGAGTCGATTCTTTCCGAGCAGGGCCATGAGCTGTTCGCCAACTTCCTCAAGCAAACCGGCGGCACCCGTCAGGGTTAAGGACACGCAGATGGCTATCGATATCAAAACCGCGCTGGGCCGGGTTGTAAATCAACTGGATCTGAGCACGGAAGAAATGAGCGACGTCATGCGCGAAATCATGACCGGCCAATGTACCCAGGCGCAGATCGGCGCGTTCCTGATGGGCATGCGAATGAAGAGCGAAAGCATCGACGAAATCGTCGGTGCGGTGTCGGTCATGCGTGAGCTGGCTGACAAGGTTGAACTGAAAACCCTCGACGGCGTGGTCGACATCGTCGGCACCGGCGGCGACGGCGCGAATATTTTCAACGTTTCGACGGCCTCTGCATTCGTCATTGCAGCCGCCGGTTGCACTGTTGCCAAGCACGGCAACCGGGCAGTTTCGGGTAAAAGCGGCAGCGCTGACTTGCTGGAAGCTGCGGGCGTGTATTTGAACCTGACCCCTGTACAAGTGGCGCGCTGCATCGACAGCGTTGGCATCGGATTCATGTTCGCGCAGTCCCATCACGGTGCCATGAAACACGCGGCCGGCCCTCGCAAAGAGCTGGGCCTGCGCACGCTGTTCAACATGCTCGGCCCGCTGACCAATCCCGCAGGCGTCAAACATCAGGTGGTCGGCGTGTTCAGCCAGGCACTTTGCCGTCCGTTGGCCGAAGTCCTGTTGCGCATGGGCAGCAAACACGTATTGGTCGTGCATTCTCAGGATGGTCTGGACGAGTTCAGTCTGGCCGCACCGACCTTCGTTGCCGAACTGAAAAATGGCGAAGTGACCGAATATTGGGTGCAACCCGAGGACTTGGGCATCAAGAGCCAGAGCTTGTTTGGTCTGGTGGTCGACAGCCCGGCGCAGTCCTTGGAATTGATTCGTGACGCCTTGGGTCGTCGCAAAACCGAAAACGGCCAGAAAGCCGCCGAGATGATCGTGCTCAATGCGGGCGCTGCGCTTTACGCGGCCGATCATGCGTATACGCTCAAAGAAGGCGTGGCGTTGGCGCACGATGCTTTGCACACAGGCCTGGCTCGGGAAAAACTGGAAGAATTGGGTGCCTTTACCGCGGTATTCAAGCAGGAGAATGAAGGATGAGTGTCCCAACGGTTCTGGAAAAGATCCTGGCTCGCAAGGCAGAAGAAATCGCCGAGCGCCGGGCCCGGGTCAGCGTGGCTGATCTGCAAAGCCTGATCTCAATGGCCGATGCGCCGCGCGGGTTTGCCAATGCGTTGATCGAGCAGGCCAAGCGCAGGCAGCCAGCAGTCATCGCCGAGATCAAAAAGGCATCACCGAGCAAAGGCGTGATTCGCGAGCATTTTCAGCCTGCTGAAATTGCCAAGAGCTACGAAGCGGGCGGGGCGACCTGTTTATCCGTGCTGACGGACATCGATTTCTTTCAGGGCGCTGACGCTTACTTGAAGGAAGCTCGCTCGGCGTGTTCGCTGCCGGTGATCCGCAAGGACTTCATGATCGATCCTTATCAGATCATCGAGTCCCGCGCGCTGGGCGCCGACTGCATCCTGCTGATCGTTTCCGCTCTGGATGACGTGAAAATGGCCGAACTGGCTTCGGTGGCTAAAGAAGTCGGTTTGGATGTATTGGTTGAAGTCCACGATGGCGATGAGCTCGAACGCGCGCTCAAAACCTTGGACACGCCACTGATCGGCGTCAATAACCGTAATTTGCACACCTTCGAAGTCAGCCTGGAAAACACGCTTGACCTGCTGCCGCGTATTCCCCGTGATCGCTTGGTGGTCACCGAGAGTGGCATTTTGAATCGTGCGGATGTCGAATTGATGGAAATCAGCGATGTCTACGCGTTTCTGGTCGGCGAGACGTTCATGCGTGCCGAGCATCCGGGCGTGGAATTACAGCGATTGTTCTTCCCCGAGAAAGGCGTACCGGTTAAATCCCAACCACTGGATTGAATAGCCGCGATCTTCTGTAGGAGCGAACTTGTTCGCGAAGCGTTTAGCGGGTACGTATCTATAATCGCTTCGCTAACAAGCTGGCTCCTACAGACGTGCTCCCATAAGGGAATCACCATGTCCGCTCAGATCATCGACATTTGCACAGAAGCAGGCCTCAAAGCCGAGCAGGACTTACTGGCTTCGGTCTGCGCGGGCGATGCCGACTACGGCCTGCTGTTCTGGCGTCCCAATGACCGGTCCTTGGTGATGCCGCGTCGTCTGAGCCGTCTCGACGGTTTTGTCGAAGCCGGTGAGACGTTGTCCGAGCTTGGTTGGCCGGTGCTGCTGCGCGAAAGCGGTGGCGAACCGGTGCCGCAATCGCCCTCCACAGTGAATATCGCGCTCGTCTATGTGCAGCCCTCGTCTGATCTGGACAAAGATCGGATCGAAAAAGCCTACCTGCGTTTGTGTCAGCCGATCCTTGATGCCCTGACGGCGCTTGGGGGCAACGCTTCACTGGGAGAAGTCGAAGGCGCTTTTTGCGACGGTCGTTTCAACGTCAATCTTGATGGCCGCAAAATGGTCGGCACCGCGCAACGCTGGCGCCAGAGCCAGGGCGGCAAACGCCCTGTGGTCCTGGCTCATGGCGCAATGCTGCTGGATGACGAGCGTCTGGAGATGGTCAACGCCGTCAACCGCTTCAATGAAATGTGCGACTTGGAACAGCGTTGCCGTGCGCAAAGCCATATCGCCTTGCATGAGCTGTTTGACGCGCCAGAGTTTCTGACTCGGTTGAGCGAGAGTTACGGTCGTCTGCTTTGTGCGCTGTAAGCGAGTACTTAACGCTGTTGTTCAACGCGTCCCGAATACCACCATCGTCTTTCCCCTGACGTGTACCAGGTTCTGTTCCTGCAGCGATTTCAGAACCCGTCCTACCATCTCCCGAGAACAACCCACGATGCGCCCGATTTCCTGACGGGTGATCTTGATCTGCATGCCGTCCGGGTGGGTCATCGCGTCGGGTTGTTTGCACAGCTCCAGCAAGCTGCGAGCGACTCGCCCCGTTACATCGAGGAATGCCAGATCACCGACTTTGCGTGTGGTATTGCGCAAGCGCTCGGCCATTTGCCCGCCGATGGCGTACATCAGTTCCGGATCGTGCAGGCTTAGTTCGCGGAATTTGGTGTAGCTGATCTCGGCAATTTCGCACTCGGTCTTGGCTCGAACCCACGCGCTGCGCTGGGGATCGGTGCTAGGTGCCTGGAACAGTCCTAATTCCCCGAAGAAATCTCCGGTATTGAGGTAGGCAACGATCATCTCGCGGCCTTCGTTGTCCTCGATCAGAATCGTCACCGAGCCTTTTATGATCAGGTAAAGCGATTCGGAGTGTTCACCGGCAGCAATGATGGTGCTTTTTGCTGGGCATCGGCGTTTTTGCGAGTAGGGGAGAAGCTTATCGGTTATTTTCGGTTTAGCTGTGAGGCTCACGGCAACCATGGCTGCATCCCGTAAAAAACTGCGCCCTGAGGCATTCTTAGTGGTATCGGCAGTATTTCTGATTTACCACAGCTCTAGGGCGGCATTTGAAGTTTTTTTCGGATATTTCCTACATTTTTGTCGCTAACCGACATTTCAGTCGCATCCAGTGTCAGCAAGGCCCTGTGCTAAGCTGGCCGCCATTTTTCAAACAGTGGAGTGGTGGCGATGAAGGCACGCATCCAATGGGCGGGTGAAGCCATGTTTCTCGGCGAATCCGGCAGCGGTCATGTGGTAGTGATGGACGGGGCGCCGGAAAGCGGCGGTCGAAATCTGGGCGCACGGCCGATGGAGATGGTGCTGATCGGACTGGGCGGCTGCAGTAACTTTGATGTTGTGAGCATTTTAAAGAAAGCCCGTCAGCCCATCGAGAGCTGTGAGGCGTTTCTGGAAGCTGAGCGCGCAACCGAAGACCCGAAGGTGTTCACCAAGATTCACCTGCATTTCGTGGTCAAGGGCCGTGGTTTGAAAGAGCCGCAGGTCAAGCGTGCGATCGAGTTGTCAGCAGAAAAGTACTGCTCAGCGTCGATCATGCTGGGTAATGCCGGCGTCGAAATCACCCATGACTACGAAATCGTAGAGTTGGGTTAATCGGCAAGACGAAAAAAGGCGCCTATCCAGGCGCCTTTTTTTGCGTATCAGGATCAAATCCGATACGTGCTCTTGGTCATGACCTTGGCCAAAATACTCATTCCAAACCGGACCGGCGCGGGGAAGCGAAAACCACCCGCGTCCAGAGCGCTTTCTGCATGCTGTGCCTCGTCGGCATGCATCTGTTCTAGAATCGCGCGAGACTTCTTGTCTTCAATGGGCAACTCAACCAAGTGCTCATTCAGATGTTTGCACACTTGATGTTCGGTAGCCGCCACGAAACCCAGGCTGACTTTGTCGCTGATCAATCCAGCCACGGCGCCGATGCCAAACGACATGCCGTAAAACAGCGGATTCAGCACGCTGGTTTGGCTGTTTAACTGGTGAATGCGTTGTTCGCACCAGACCAGATGATCAATCTCCTCTTCGGCCGCATGCTCCATTGCCTTGCGCACTTGAGGGAGCTTGGCGGTTAGCGCCTGGCCCTGGTAAAGCGCCTGCGCACAGACTTCGCCGGTGTGGTTGATCCGCATGAGGCCTGCAACATGTTTAGTGTCGACATCACTCATTTTGGTATCAGGCTGGACGATGGCTGGCGATGGACGATGAGCGTGGGCGCTGGACGGCAGCAGCGTTTTCATCGCAGCGTCGGCCTGCAGCAGAAAGCGGTCGATAGGGGAATAGTGACGTTCGGTAGCCATGGGCACCTCCGGAAAATCTTGGGGCCAGTCTAACGCAATCGCGGGGGCAGGGCTTGAGCGGTGTCAGCCAGACGAAGCGGGTGTAGAGCGTCGTCGGCTGTTAAGTCATTGAAATCGCGACTCAGCCCGGCGGCCAGGTCATCTGACGTTTGCCCAGCACGTGCATGTGAATGTGATAAACGGTCTGGCCACCTTTCTCGTTGGTGTTCATGGCGACACGAAAACCGTCTTCGCAACCCAGCTCTTTGGCGAGGCGTTGTGCTGTGAAGAGGATATGACCCAGCAGGGGTTTATCTTCTTCAGTGACATCGTTAAGCGTGCGGATGGGTTTTTTCGGGATGACCAGAAAATGAACCGGCGCTTGCGGAGCAATGTCGTGAAAGGCCAGCACTTGGTCATCTTCGTAGATGATCTTCGCTGGAATCTCTCGGTTAATGATCTTGGTGAACAGCGTCTCCACAGTGTTTTGCTCCCTTCTCATTGGGTGATGGGCCGAGTGTACTGAGCGCATCGGAGTGCGCCCAGTCGTTTCTCGACGGCTCAGGGCGTGATTCTGGATTTGATCAGTGAGCCCCAGATTTTGCGGCTCATCCAGCGCGTGCCGAATTTGGGGGCGCTGGTGATCAGCTTGTTGCGCCAACCGGGAATAATTACCGCCCGGTTTTTATCGAGTGCGCGCACGGTGTAAAGCGCGACCTCTTCGGCGGTCATGGTCTTGTCGCTGGTGAATTTGTCAGTTTCAAGCTGCGCTGTGCGGAAAAAACCTGTGCGCGTCGGGCCGGGGCACAGCACGGAAATCTTCACGCCGGTCTTTTTCAGCTCTTCGCGCAGCCCTTCGGAAAAGTGCAACACATAAGCTTTGCTGGCTGCATACACGCTCATCCAGGGGCCGGGCAGAAACGCCATGGTCGACGCCACATTGAGGATCTGGCCACCGCCCTGAACCGCCATCAAATTGCCCACGGTGTGACAAAGACGCGTAAGTGCCAGAACGTTGAGATCAAGCAGGTCTTGTTCCTGAGCCCATTCCTGGGCAAGAAAAGGCCCGCTGTTGCCAATCCCGGCGCAGTTGACCAGCAGATCAATCTTGCGCTCGCCATCTTCCAGTTCCAGCAGGAAGCCGGAGAGCCGTAACGGCTCGCCGAGGTCACAGGCACGAATCAGGACCTCGACGCCAAAGCGCTGATTGAATTCAAGTGCGATGGTTTCAAGCAAATCGCGCTGGCGGGCTACCAGAATCAGACTGCGACCCCGGCGTGCCAGTGCTTCGGCCATTGCCAGGCCAATGCCGCTGGAAGCACCTGTGATCAGGGCGTAACGGGTCATGCATTTCTCCAAAACGGGTATTGCGCGTATTCAGGCGACTTCCTTGCCGCCAAGGCGTTATTGATCGTCGTCGTCGGAAGAATCAGCGGAGCTTGAAGGATCTGCGGGTTGCGTGGTGTTGGTGTCGTCATCGTACGGCAGTGTCTGTTCATATTCGCTGGTGGTTATCTCGACTTCATCTTTGAACGTCTGAAGTCCACCCATGAGCACACCGACAGCAATAATGATCATCGCAGGCACCCACAGTGCCGCGAGAATCTTTACTCCTTTGCTGTTCGGCGGTTGGGGCGCGCCATACTGGTTGGGCCCGGTATTGCCTGGTACTGCCATCATTAGAAACGGAAAGACGCTGCCCACGAATGGCACCAGATTGAGGAGCAGCAACCAGGCCGACCAGCCGGCGTCATGCAGGCGTTGCGCACCTATCTGAATGCTGACAACCAGAAACACCACGAAGGCCACGGTCCCGAACAGTCCGCCAGTGATCAGCGACATGCTCATGAGCGTCATACACACCGCGAACATGATCAGCGCTACGAACATCAGCACCATGCTCCACGCCAGGTAACGCAGACGTCCGATGCGTCCTTGCACGGTGAACACTTTCAGCTCGCCAACGTCCGGCCACTTCTGAGCAACGGCGGAGCGGGGCGGTGCATAGGGCGAAGTTGCGACTGACTCCAAGGCCGGGCGTGGAGCGTGTGGCTCTTCTATTTCCTCCAGGCTCAGTGCAACGGGAGCTTCAAGCTCGATTCGCGCGTCTACTCCCGCGTCGTTCAAAGCTTTCAAATATCGCTCGGCGTCGTCGTGGGTCAGGCCGCGCTTGACGGTCACAGGCCTGCCGCTGAAAAGCCGTTCGATCGCAGCAACATCGGATTTGAATAACTGGGCAAGATTGAGCTTCGCGGTCTGGAGTTCGACCCCGTTGCGCAAGCTGCCCTCGAATACGATCTTGAAGTGTTCCGCCATACTCGGCTTCCTTGTCTGGGATTAACGACGCTGGTGTGCGCTCGACATCAGAACGGCTTGACCACCACCAAGATGACGATAGCCAGCAATATCAAAACAGGTACTTCGTTGAACCAGCGATAGAACACATGGCTGCGACCATTTTCGCCGCGAGCGAAGCGTTTGACCTGGGCGCCGCAGACATGGTGATAGCCGATCAGCAAGACGACCAGCGTCAGTTTGGCGTGTAGCCAGCCTTGTGACATGAACCCCGGAGCCAGAATCACCAGCCATATGCCGAAGATGAGTGTCGCAATCATTGCCGGGCCCATGATGCCCCGATACAGCTTGCGCTCCATGGTGCAAAACCGTTCACGGCTAACGGCGTCTTCGCTCATTGAGTGATATACGAACAGGCGGGGGAGGTAGAAGAGGGCTGCAAACCAGCAGACCATCGAGACAATGTGCAGCGCTTTAATCCACAGATAGAGCATTTTTTGGTTATCCAGGTTCACGGTAAGCCAAATAGTAGTGGCTTGAGCGCCCGTACGTCACGTTCGCGGTTGTCCCGAAGGCGCTACGCCCATATTATCGACCGCTTTCCAGTTGGATCGTAAAGGGGCAGGTCATGGTCAAGGTCGGTATCGTCGGCGGCACGGGTTACACCGGCGTCGAGTTGCTGCGTCTTCTTGCGCAGCACCCAGAGGCAGAAGTGGTCGCAATCACTTCGCGCTCCGAGGCAGGCTTGCCTGTCGCTGACATGTATCCCAACCTGCGAGGCCACTACGACGGTTTGGCATTCAGCGTGCCGGACGTGAAAGTCCTTGGCGCCTGCGACGTGGTGTTTTTCGCCACCCCGCACGGTGTGGCGCACGCACTGGCCGGCGAGTTGCTGGATGCAGGCACCAAGGTCATCGACTTGTCAGCTGACTTCCGATTGCAGGACCCAATCGAATGGGCCAAGTGGTACAACCAGCCCCATGGCGCACCGGACTTGCTGAACGAAGCGGTCTACGGGCTGCCGGAAGTTAATCGGGAAAAAATCCGCGGCGCCCGTCTGATTGCCGTACCAGGTTGCTATCCAACCGCCGCGCAACTCGGCTTCTTGCCATTGCTCGAAGCGGGTCTGGCTGACCCAGCGCGCTTGATCGCGGACTGCAAGTCCGGTGTGAGCGGCGCCGGTCGTGGCTTGAACGTCGGTTCGTTGTTCGCCGAAGCCAGTGAAAGCTTCAAGGCCTACGCCGTCAAAGGTCACCGTCATTTGCCGGAAATCAGTCAGGGCTTGCGTCGCGCAGCGGGTGGCGATGTCGGGTTGACGTTCGTTCCCCATCTGGTGCCGATGATTCGTGGCATTCACGCCACGTTGTATTCCACCGTTGTCGACAAGTCAGTTGATCTGCAGGCCTTGTTCGAAAAACGTTATGCCAACGAGCCGTTTGTCGATGTGATGCCAGCCGGCAGTCACCCGGAAACCCGCAGCGTGCGCGGTGCGAACGTGTGCCGCATTGCCGTGCACCGTCCTCAGGATGGTGATTTGGTGGTGGTTTTGTCGGTCATCGACAATCTGGTGAAGGGCGCGTCGGGTCAGGCAGTGCAGAACATGAACATCATGTTTGAGCTGAATGAGCGTCTGGGCCTGGCTCACGCGGGGATGTTGCCGTAACGGCGGCTGAACGCCTTAGCTTGAAGCTGCAAGCTATAAGCCAAATGAGTATGCAGTTAGCTTGCAGCTTATCGCTTGAAGCTTGTGGCTGCCGTCGGAATAGTTGACCAATTTTCTAGGAGAAGCGGATAATGCGCGTCATTACGCATTATGACGGCTTAACGCCGGGAGAAATTTAGCATGAGCGTCGAATCTTTCACGCCTACCGCTTTGGAATTCACCCACGGTGCCGCGCACAAGGTGAAAACTCTGGTTGATGAAGAGGGCAATGATCGCCTCAAGTTACGTGTGTTCGTGACAGGCGGCGGCTGTTCTGGTTTCCAATACGGTTTCACGTTCGATGAAGACGTAGCCGACGACGACACCATTGTCGAACGCGAAGGCGTGAGTCTGGTAGTCGATCCAATGAGCTTCCAGTACCTTGCTGGCGCTGAGGTGGATTATCAGGAAGGGCTGGAAGGTTCGCGATTTGTCATCAAGAACCCGAATGCTGCCACTACTTGCGGTTGTGGGTCGTCTTTCTCGATCTGACCGTCGAAAGCTGCAAACGAAAACGCCGCGCTATTGCGCGGCGTTTTGCTGTACGCGATTTTTAGGCCGGAAAGATGGCGCCCAACACCCGCAAGCCTTTGGCGCCCGTCACACTCGGGCGATTGGCCGGTACGCCTTCAAGCGCGCAATGCGCCAGCCAGGCAAACGCCATCGCCTCGACCCAGTCGGGATCGACACCAAACTCAGCGGTGCTGGTGACCTTGGTCTGAGGCAGGAGCGCGGCCAAGCGATCCATCAACGCCTTATTGTGGGCGCCGCCACCACAGACAAGGAGTTCTTTGGTCTGTGCCTGAGCTGACTGGAGCGACTCAGTGATGCTTAACGCTGTCACTTCCAGCAGCGTAGCTTGAACATCTTCTGGCTTGAGCGTCGGTAGCTGGAACAGGTGGTGGCGAACCCAGTTCAGGTTAAATACTTCACGGCCCGTGCTTTTAGGGCCGCGGGTCTGGAAGAACTGATCGCTGAGCAATGATTTCAGCAGAGCCGCATCAACTTGTCCGCTGGCTGCCCAAGCGCCATCTTTGTCGTAACTGTGCCCGCGTTGGGCCTGAATCCAGGCGTCGAGCAAAACGTTGCCTGGGCCGGAATCGAATCCGGAGACAGGCTTGTCGATTTCAATCAGGCTGAGATTACTGAAGCCGCCAATGTTCAGGACGGCACGGTAATCCTTGTTGTCGTCGAACAGGGCCTCGTGAAACGCCGGCACCAACGGAGCGCCTTGTCCGCCCGCCGCGATATCACGCTTGCGGAAATCACTCACCACGGTAATGCCCGTCAATTCTGCCAACAGTGCCGGATTGCCGATCTGCACGGTAAAGCCGCGTGCAGGCTCATGACGAATCGTTTGCCCGTGGCTGCCGATGGCGCGAATCTCGCCTGCGGAGACATTCTGTTGATCCAACAAGGCCAGAACGCCTTGCGCGGCCAGATGCACCCACTTCTGCTCGGCGATGCCAGCCCGCGCCAGTTCATCGGGACCGCTGGCACACAGGCCAAGCAGCTCTGCGCGTAAATCGTCGGGCATGGGAATGTAGTAGGTGCCGAGCAAACGCGGTCGGTCATCCTGCTCTACGAGAGCGAAGTCCAGCCCGTCAAGGCTGCTTCCAGACATAACACCTACATATAGAGTCATAGGTCAGCGCTTACTCGAGGCCAGCATGGTGGCCTTTTCCTGGTCCATGCGGGCCATCAAAGGTTGGCTCTCTTGCATGAACCGCTGTTTTTCGGATTTGGCTATAGGATCTGCCATTGGCAGCTTCTGACCTAGAGGGTCAACGTGCACGCCGTTTACCTGGAATTCGTAATGTAAATGAGGGCCTGTCGACAGACCGGTTGTTCCAATATAGCCGATGACTTGACCTTGTCGGACGCTACTTCCGGTTTGTACGCCTTTGGCGAAACCCTGCATGTGCCCGTAAAGCGTGCGATAGGTGTCGCCGTGCTGAATGATCACTGTATTACCGTAGCCACCGCGACGGCCCGCCAGCAGGACTTTGCCATCCCCGGTTGCTTTGATTGGCGTGCCACGCGGCGCTGCATAGTCGACGCCTTTGTGGGCGCGGATCTTGTTCAGGATCGGGTGCTTGCGGCCCATCGAAAACATCGAGCTGATGCGCGCGAAATCCACGGGGGTGCGAATGAATGCCTTACGCATGCTGTTGCCGTCAGCGGTGTAGTAATTGGTGTTGCCCTGTTTGTTGGTGTAGCGGACGGCGGAGTAGGTTTTGCCACGGTTGGTGAAGCGCGCTGACAGGATATTGCCGGTGCTGACGGTTTTACCGTTGACGACTTTCTGTTCATAGATAACGTCGAACTCATCGCCCTTGCGGATATCCTGAGCAAAGTCGACGTCGTAACCGAAGATTTTCGCCATGTCCATGGTCATGCTGTGGGACAGGCCAGCACGTTGGGCAGACAACGATAACGAGCTGTTGATCACGCCGTGAACATAGGCGGTGCGCACGTTCGGTTTGCTGACGTCACGGGTGAAGGTGTAGCCCTTGTCCGTGCGGGAAAGGCTGATGCTTTCCATGTCGTTGAGCTTGCTATGCAGTTGCTTGAGGTTGCCATCTGGCGACAGTTCAAACTGCAGGATCTGCCCGTTCTTCAGTTGGCTGAATTGTTTGGCCTGCCTGTCGCTGGTCATGACCTCGTGAACGGCAGTGGCTGGCAAACCTACTTTGCTGAAGAGGGTTGAAAGCGTATCGCCTTTAGAAACGACGACTTCTTTATGACTGACTGCTTTTTGCACGACAGCGGGGGTGGTTTTCGGTTTCTCGGATTGGGCGGTAGCAGTCGCTTCTGGTTCGCTCGTGCTTTCTTCAATCTCAGCGAAAGGTGAAGCCTGCGGCGGTTCTGTGGCTTGGGGCTGTTCTTGAGCGTCTTGTTCTGAGTTGAACTGATCGACCGGTGTCTCGAGGTCGAGGTTGATGTTCGTTCGCTTCGCTTCCACATCGCTGGAAGGAAAGACCAGAAGAGCCAGGCTCAGCAAAGCTGCGATGCCGCTCGCAGCCAGCAGGTGGGTCTTCGGATAAAGCGGGGGCGCTTTAGGCGGGGTGTCGTTCATAGGTTATTTTTGACTTTAAATAGATGAAGAGATGAAATGGAAAAGATGAATGACATGATGAAGATGAAATAACTGTATAAAATATAACCAAAACCTGCTCGAGGCAACCCTGCGAATGGATCAGTTTCCGATTCGCTGTGGTTCTGTGGGCAGATCTTGTAATTGGGTGCTGATCTTGTATGGTTGCTCCCCTTTGAATTAAGGCATTGCGGGGCTTTTATGAAGTCGGTTGAAGAACAGCTAGCGCTGATCAAGCGTGGCGCGGATGAACTCCTTGTCGAGTCCGAATTGGTCACGAAGCTCAAGCGCGGTCAGCCACTGCGCATCAAGGCTGGGTTCGATCCAACGGCCCCCGACCTTCATCTGGGTCATACCGTGCTTATTAATAAGCTGCGGCAGTTTCAGGAGTTGGGGCACCAAGTCATCTTTCTGATTGGTGACTTCACCGGCATGATCGGTGATCCAAGCGGCAAGAGCGCAACGCGCCCTCCGTTAACCCGTGAGCAGGTGCTGGACTACGCCGAGACTTACAAGGCCCAGGTGTTCAAGATTCTCGACCCCGCCAAAACCGAGGTGGCATTTAACTCTACCTGGATGGATCAGCTCAGTCCCGCCGACTTTATTCGTCTGTCTTCCCAATACACAGTGGCGCGCATGCTTGAGCGCGATGACTTCGACAAGCGTTACAAGTCGAACCAGTCCATCGCGATCCATGAGTTCCTTTACCCTCTGGTTCAGGGGTACGACTCCGTCGCTCTGCGTGCGGACGTCGAGCTGGGCGGTACGGATCAGAAATTCAATCTGCTGATGGGTCGTGAGCTTCAGCGTGCTTACGGTCAGGAAGCACAGTGCGTATTGACCATGCCTCTGCTGGAAGGCTTGGATGGCGTGAAGAAGATGTCCAAGTCGTTGGGCAACTACGTCGGGATTCAGGAAGCGCCGGGCATCATGTACAGCAAGTTGGTCTCTATCCCTGATGTCTTGATGTGGCGATACTTTGAATTGCTCAGCTTCCGTTCCATGGAAGAGATCGCCGGCTTCAAGGCTGATTGTGAGGCAGGCGCGAATCCGCGAGATATCAAAATCAAGCTGGCTGAAGAGATCGTGGCTCGTTTCCATGGCGACGAAGCTGCGGCTTCTGCCCATCGCGCTGCCGGTAATCGTATGAAGGATGGCGAGTTGCCAGAGGATTTGCCTGAGATATCTCTGACTGCATTTGATGATATGCCTATAGCAGCAGTGCTTAATAAGGCAGGGCTGGTCAAGAACTCTGCCGTTGCGCGTGATCTGCTGGCGTCGGGCAGTGTGCGTATAGATGGTGACGTGGTTGATCGCGGATTCGTGTTCAAGCAGGGCGCTACCCATGTATGTCAGGCTGGAAAGAAGGCGTTTGGGCGCATTACACTGGGTTTCGAAGAAAGTTCGAATTAAGTGTTGACGGCCCTGAGGATCTGTCTATAATTCGCCCCACTTCCGGCGCAGACGAAACGGAAAACTTCTTGAATATCAA
>NZ_JBSKHT010000021.1:107012-117616 GCF_057128745.1 Pseudomonas rosaeacicularis | reverse complement strand
CTGGACCGCGAAACCGGCCTGCACTACAACACCTTCCGCTACTACGACCCCGACATCGGCCGCTTCACCACCCCCGATCCGATCGGCTTGTCGGGCGGGATCAATCTGTACCAATATGCGCCTAACCCGGTGGGATGGATTGATCCTTGGGGTTGGAGTTGTGTTCGGGTGCGGCATTACACCAACTCAAAGGGTTTGGCGGGAATCAAGGATAGCGGTGTGATCACTGCTAGAGATAACAACCGGGTTTACTTAGAACCAGCGAATAAAAAACCGTTAGCACAAAAAGAGGCGGAAAACAGATACGAAATTGATAAGGGCAAGGGGCGAAACTATGTTGAAACTGACGTGGCGGAAGACCGAATTAAATGGAAAATGAATCCCAGATACCATGTAGAAGAAATGACCGTCGTTGGAGATCTGCAACTAAAAAATCCAGAATTTATCAAGAGGAAATAGCATGCTTGAAGCCAACAGAAAAATTGAGCTGTCCGGAAAGTTAGCAAGTGAGGCATTAGCGGAGATCGAATATATTCTTATTTCATTAAAAAATATTGCGAGATATTACTATGATAACGTCGAAGATCCTACCGATATCGACCCGGCTGCGTATGCAGCAGAAACTACAAGATTTATTGATGAAAATGGTATAACCCATAGATTATCAAAAGTCAGATCAATAATCTCTGATGGGTTTGATGACCGGTTGGGTGAAGATGACATGGATGATCTAGAGCGAGCGTTTCAGCACTTGCAACTTTGGCGTAAACCGGGGGACTGATCAAGTAGATCTAAAAAATACAGGTTGCGTGGATTAGCATAGAAAACAGAAAAAAGGGGGCGGGCACCTTTAATCCTTCGGCCGAAGCACCAGAGGAATCCAGGGCTTGGACTACGGCTTCCATCAAAACCTGCGCTTCCAGGGCCAATACCTGGACCGCGAAACCGGCCTGCACTACAACACCTTCCGCTACTATGACCCCGATATCGGCCGCTTCACCACCCCGATCCAATCGGCTTGTCGGGCGGGATCAATCTGTACCAATATGCACCTAACCCGGTGGGATGGATTGATCTTTGGGATTGAAGTTGTGTTCCTGGAAGGAGTCCTGTTACCAAGGAAGAAGCCGTAGAGACTCTTTCAGATAGGCCAAGCGTGACGCAGGAGTTGCGCTTACACAGCATCCCTATAGAGTTTTAGAAACGGCACTGAGAAATGAATATAAAAAGAAAATAATAAAGAATTCAAAGCCTGTGATGACCAGAAATTACTGGTATCGAAGTGAGAGTGGCAAAACGATCGTCATTCAGGAACACAGCTGGGGTCATGTAAAGGCTTCGCCAAATTTTGGGGCCGAACCGCACTTTAACGTGAGGCCATTTGACAATCTTGATACTGGATCGGTAATAGGGACTTATGGCCATTACAACTTCTGAAAAAACAATCAATATCATAGATGCTATTCACCCGAATCAATTTCTAAAGAGTCTTTATCCGCAGGGACTGGCCGATTCTATTTTGATAGGACATCTAGGGTTCAATCTAGGAAATAACTTTAGTTTGAATCTTCATACCAAACAGTTGCCCGGCAAAGAAATAGTTAAATGGGGACAAAGCGGTAGAGACTATGATGTAGTAGTAATTTCATTATTAGGAAGCTTAATTAGAGATATATCCATTTCAAACTGGGGTAGCATAGACTTCGCCCCATTAGTCTGCAGCATAAAAAATGATGGCTATTTTTTAGAATCTAGTCGAGAAGACTGGCATGTGTCCTTTAGTTTTGACGTTTTGATATTCCAAGAGTGCCGCACGTACCTCTCCGGTGCTTGATACAACGCGAAAAAAAAACTCCTGCGCAGCCCCAACCACGCAGGAACACTCCAAAATTCAAACCGCCAACAACCGCTCCCTCAACTTCCCAATCTCATCCCTCATCTGCGCCGCCGCCTCAAACTCAAGATCCCTAGCCAACTGGTACATTTTCTCTTCCAACTGGCGAATGCGTTTGGTGATCTCGCTCGGTGAGCGCAATTCGGCTTCGTACTTGGCGCTTTCTTCGGCGGCTTTGGCCATGCCTTTGCGTTTTTTGCTGCGTGAACCGGGGACGGTGGCGCCTTCCATGATGTCGGCGACATCCTTGAACACGCCTTTGGGGGTGATGCCGTGTTCGAGGTTGAAGGCGATCTGTTTGTCGCGACGGCGGTCCGTTTCGCCGATGGCGCGTTCCATGGAGCCGGTGATGCGGTCGGCGTACAAGATGGCGCGGCCGTTGAGGTTTCGGGCGGCGCGGCCGATGGTCTGGATCAGTGAGCGCTCGGAACGCAGGAAGCCTTCTTTGTCGGCATCGAGAATAGCCACAAGCGAAACTTCGGGCATGTCGAGGCCTTCGCGCAGCAGGTTGATGCCCACTAGCACGTCAAAAGTGCCCAGACGCAGATCGCGGATGATTTCCACGCGCTCTACCGTGTCGATGTCCGAGTGCAGGTAACGCACGCGCACACCGTGGTCGGCCAGGTAATCGGTCAAGTCTTCGGACATGCGTTTGGTCAGCGTGGTGACCAGCACCCGCTCTTCCAAGGCTACACGCTTGGATATCTCCGACAGCAGATCGTCAACCTGGGTAAGCGCAGGGCGCACTTCGATCTGCGGATCGACCAGACCGGTCGGCCGCACGACTTGCTCAATCACCCGGCCCGCATGTTCAGCCTCGTAGTTGCCCGGCGTCGCCGAAACAAAGATGGTCTGCGGACTGATGCTTTCCCATTCGTCAAACCGCATCGGCCGATTGTCCAGCGCCGAGGGCAGACGGAAACCGTATTCAACCAAGGTCTCTTTGCGCGAACGGTCGCCCTTATACATGGCGCCGACCTGGGGCACGCTCACGTGGGACTCGTCGATCACCAGCAAAGCATCCGCCGGCAAATAGTCATACAAAGTCGGAGGCGGCGCACCGGAAGGTCGACCGGACAGATAGCGCGAGTAGTTTTCGATGCCGTTGCAGTAACCCAGCTCCAGAATCATTTCCAGATCGAAACGGGTGCGCTGTTCCAGGCGCTGCGCTTCCACCAGTTTGTTGGCACCGCGCAGGTATTCCAGACGCTCTGCCAGCTCGACCTTTATGTTTTCCATTGCGTCGAGCAGCGTTTCGCGAGGCGTTACGTAGTGGCTTTTCGGATAGAACGTGAAGCGCGGCAGCTTGCGGATGACCTCGCCGGTCAGTGGATCGAAGGCCGAAATACTCTCAACTTCATCGTCGAACAGCTCGATGCGGATCGCTTCCAGGTCAGATTCAGCCGGGAAGATATCGATCACATCACCTCTCACGCGGAAGGTCGCGCGGGCAAAATCCATGTCGTTGCGGGTGTATTGCAGGTCCGCCAGCCGACGCAGCAGCGCGCGCTGGTCGAGCTTGTCGCCGCGATCAACGTGCAAGACCATGCGCAGGTAGGTTTCCGGGCTGCCCAGACCGTAAATGCACGAAACCGTGGTGACGATGATCGCGTCCTTGCGCTCCAGTAACGCTTTGGTCGCCGACAGCCGCATCTGCTCGATGTGGTCGTTGATCGACGCATCCTTCTCGATGAAGGTGTCGGACGACGGCACGTAGGCTTCTGGCTGGTAGTAATCGTAGTAGGAGACGAAATACTCGACCGCGTTGTTGGGGAAGAACGCCTTGAACTCGCCGTATAACTGCGCCGCCAAGGTCTTGTTCGGCGCCAGCACCAGCGTCGGACGCTGCACCTGAGCGATGACGTTGGCGATGCTGAACGTCTTGCCCGAGCCGGTTACACCCAACAGCGTCTGGTGCGACAACCCGGCTTCAATCCCTTCGACCATCTGACGAATCGCCTCCGGCTGATCACCGGCTGGCTCAAAACGGGTTACGAGCTGGAACTCGGACATAAATAACCTCTTGGTTCGCACGGCGTGCACAACGGCAAACGAAACGAAATGAGCGCAGACGACTGATCCCGCCAGGGAAAAGACGCACATGAAAGGAGTTGATGGGACTACAAGTGGAGTCGCCACTGTGGCCTTTCAAGTCATCCGCATCAAATTGCCAGGCACCACGTGACTAATGGTCGAAATAACTGGAAATATCTTGAAAAAACCAGCGCCGGGCTGTCGCCCCCGTCGTCGATGCTCTCTATACTGACTCCCCGTTTGCGCACCGCTCTAGTGCATACGGCCGGAGCGATGTCACCCCTCCAACTTCCATTCAGAGCTGCCGCAAAAATGAGCCTCTTCTCCGCTGTCGAAATGGCACCACGCGATCCAATCCTGGGCCTCAACGAAGCATTCAACGCCGATACCCGTACGACCAAGGTCAACCTGGGTGTAGGCGTTTACAGCAACGAAGAAGGGAAAATTCCGCTTCTGCGTGCCGTTGCCGAAGCCGAGGCCATTCGAGTTGCTCAACACATTCCTCGCGGCTACTTGCCCATTGATGGCATCGCCGCGTACGACAAGGCCGTGCAAACCCTGCTGTTTGGCGCTGACTCGGCTTTGCTGGCATCCGGTCGCGCCCTGACGGTGCAGGCAGTTGGCGGCACCGGCGCCCTGAAAATCGGTGCTGACTTCCTAAAGCAACTGTCGCCCAACGCCGTCGTCGCCATCAGCGACCCAAGCTGGGAAAACCACCGCGCGCTGTTCGAAACCGCTGGTTTCCCGGTTCAGAACTATCGCTACTACGACGCCGCCACCCATGACGTCAACCGCGCAGGCATGCTTGAAGACCTGCAAAACCTGCCGTCGGGCTCCATCGTTGTGCTGCACGCGTGCTGCCACAACCCGACCGGCGTCGACCTGACGCTTGATGACTGGAAAAAAGTCCTCGACGTCCTGAAAGCCAAAGGTCACGTGCCGTTTCTAGACATGGCCTATCAAGGCTTCGGCGACGGCATTGATGAAGACGCTGCAGCAGTTCGGCTGTTCGCCGATTCCGGTTTGACCTTCTTCGCGTCTAGCTCGTTCTCTAAATCGTTCTCGCTGTATGGCGAACGGGTCGGCGCGCTGTCGATCGTCACTGATTCGAGAGAAGAAACCGCGCGCGTCCTGTCCCAGGTCAAACGCGTCATCCGCACCAACTACTCCAACCCGCCGACACACGGCGCGAGCATCGTCGCTGCTGTGCTGCTCAGCCCGGAACTGCGTCAGCAGTGGGAAGAAGAACTGGGCGAAATGCGCCTGCGGATTCGTGGGATGCGTGAAGAAATGACCCAGCGTCTGGCAGGCAATGCCAAAGGTCAGGACTTCAGCTTCGTCGCACGTCAGCGCGGGATGTTTTCCTACTCCGGTCTGACCGTTGAACAGAGCCAGCGTCTGCGCAACGAGTTCGGAATCTACGCCCTGGATACCGGGCGGATCTGCGTGGCGGCGTTGAACAAGGGCAACATCGATGCGGTGACCACGGCGATTCTCGCTGTTATCTGACGCCCATCTGCAGGAGCGAACTTGTTCGCGAGAGATCATGCAGGCAACACCGCGTTGCCTGCCTCGCCAACAAGTTGGCTCCTACAGAGCCGAGATTTAGTGCGCCTTTTTCCGATACGCCATCGAGTCATCGATGCGCTTGAGGATGTAATCCCCCGCCGCAACCAGTGGGTACAGGCTCGAACTCGCTTCAATCCCCAGGTCACACGGATCGACCACCGCGCTGTAGGTCGGGTCGTAAAACGTCGCGATGGAATAGCGCTCGTGCCCGGACTTGTTGATCACCCGGTGCAACGTCGAGCGAAAACGGTCGTTGGACCAGCGCGCCAGCAGATCACCCACGTTCACCACCAGACTGCCCTCGATGGGCGTTGCATCGATCCAGCTGTTGGAGCCCAACTCACGCACCTGCAAGCCGCCGCTGTTGTCCTGATACAGCAAGGTGATGCAGCCGTAATCGGTGTGCGGCGCGACGCCAAACTGGTCGGTTTCGGCCATCGGCGGATGCGGCGGGTAGTAAACCATCTGCGTGCGCTGTAGGGGCTTGCCGTATTTCGGCGAGAAGAAACCCTCATCGATCCCTAATCCCACCGCAACCGCCTTCAACAAGTCTGCCCCGGCGTGAGCAATCGCGGCGTAGTAATCATCCAGTGCGGTGCGTAATTCGGGCATGAAGGCCGGCCACTGGTTTGGGCCGCGCAACGCTTCACCGGCCAGAACGCAGGGGTCGTCCTCGGGCAGTTCAAGGCCCATGCTGAAGAACTCTTTGAAATCCGGCTTGGTCGCTTCATACATCAGCGCCCCGCCCAACGCGTGCCAGCCGCGATGACGTTTGTTGACGGCGACCTGGCGCTTCACCTCAGGCGAATGGGCGAAGAAAGTTTTCGCAGCGGCCATGGCTTGGTCAATCACTGGCTGTGGCACGCCGTGGTTGATGATGTAGAAAAAACCCACCTCGCTGCAGGCCTGACGAATCGCGTTCCCGACACGCCGAATGCTTGCCGGATCGCCCTCGCGCACGCCGGCCATGTCGATCAGGGGAAGGTTGGCAGTGACAGTCATGCGGGGCTCCTGTCAGGGATGGGAGAGTGAAATCGGGGTGGCGCGGTATAGACAGGTGAAGCATTTACTGTGCCGCGTTTCTTGCTTCATCGCGGTCCGCTGCCACGCCTGAAATATTCGGGATGAGCACCGGCCCACGTGGGAGCGGACCTGTCCGCGAATGCGATGTCGGCGGCACAGAATTTATGGCGGCTGTACTGGCTCTCCGCGGACAGGTCCGCTCCCACGGGGATCATCGCGGGTTGGAACATCCGGTTTCTCCGCGCCCCATCAGTGTGCACCGGAGCGCAATCGGTGCAACTTTCGGTGACAGTTTCCGACACCGAATAAGCCTGGGTCCTACAACAACCTCTCAAACCCGACCTCCCGCGCCCTGATCTGAAATGGCCTGCATCTTGCGTCAGCTGTATATACAGCCGGATCAAGGATCTTCATGCGTCGTTACCATTCAGGCCCGGATTTTCGTCGCGCCCACAGCATTGCCGAACTGGCGCAAATGGCGCGTCGGCGTTTGCCCCACTTCGCCTGGGAATACCTCGAAGGCGGCGCCGAAGAAGAGCTGACCCTGGCGCGCAATCGCCAGGCCTTCGCCGACATCAGCCTGCTGCCGCAAACACTGGTGCCCTGCCACGCCACCGAAACCCGGCGCACCTTGCTCGGCCGTGAATTGCCGCTGCCGATAGCGATCGGCCCTACTGGCTACAACGGCATGCTCTACCGCGACGCCGATATTCACCTGGCCCGCGCCGCCACCGAGCGTGGCCTGCCATTCACCCTCAGCACCGTTTCGACCAACTCGCTGGAGCAGATTGTTGCCGCGGTGCCGGGGGTCAATCTGTGGTTTCAGCTGTACTGCATGAGCGAACCGAAGATTCAGGACGACTTGCTACAGCGGGCCCAGGCGGTGGGCTGCAAAACCCTGCTGGTCACCAGCGATGCCGTGCTTCTGGGCAATCGCGAATGGGACAAACGAAATTTCGCACGCCCGCGCCAGCTCAGCCTGCGCAACAAGCTGGACGTGCTGCGCCATCCGCGCTGGATCCGCCAGGCGCTTTGGCCCCACGGCATGCCGAGCATGGCCAACCTGGACAGCTACTTGCCGCCCGACCAGCGCAATGCCGCTGGCGCCGCGCACTTCATCGGCGCGCAGATGGAGAAAATCCTCGACTGGGACTACCTCGCCCGGCTTCGAGATCGTTGGCCGAATCAGCTCCTGCTCAAGGGCGTGCTGCACCCACGCGATGCCGAAAAGGCGGTGGCGCTCGGGCTCGATGGCATTGTCGTGACCAATCATGGAGGGCGGCAGCTGGACGGTGTACCCGCCACCCTTGATTGCCTTCCCGCCATCGCCGCCGTCGCCAAAGGCAAACTGACGATCCTGCTGGACAGCGGCATTCGCCGGGGCACCGACATTCTCAAGGCCTGCGCGCTCGGCGCCGATGCCGTGCTGCTGGGTCGGGCAACGTTGTACGGGGTCGCCGCTGGCGGACAGCCCGGCGTCGGCCACGCCCTGGACTTACTCGCCAACGAACTGCGCCTGGCGCTGACCTTGCTGGGACAGCCGGACCTGAACCAGCTGTGCGCTACAGCGCCGACTTCTTCTTCCTCTTTTTTCACGGTGAGCTGAACCGATGAGCGATGTCCAACACACCCTTTCGCAACTGCGCGACGCCTTGGGCGACGCGCAGGTCCTGACCGGCGAGGCCATCAGTGAACGCCATTACAGCGACTGGACCCGTCACGCCCCCGCATGCCCGGCGGCGTTAATCCTGCCGCGCAGCACTCAGGAAGTGTCCGACGCACTGCGCATCTGCAACGCCGCCAGACAACCCATCGTGCCCCAAGGCGGTATGACCGGACTGGCGGGCGGCGCCGTCCCAACGACATCCGATTTCGCGCTGTCGCTGGATCGCCTGAAGGGGATAGAGGAAATCGACATCGCCGCTGCCACGATCACTGTACGGTCTGGCACCACCCTGCAAGACATTCAACAGGCGGTCGCTGACGCTGGCTATTTGTTCCCATTGGATCTTGGCGCGCGAGGCTCGTGCCAGATCGGCGGCAACATCGCCACAAATGCCGGGGGCAACGCGGTGATTCGTTACGGCATGACCCGCGAGCTGGTGCTCGGCCTGGAAGTGGTGCTGGCGGACGGACGCGTGTTGAATCTGATGAACAAGATGATCAAGAACAACTGCGGCTATGACCTAAAACAGTGCTTCATTGGCAGCGAAGGCACGCTAGGAGTGATTACCCGCGCTGTTTTGAAGCTCGCGCCGCAACCGGGGGAAACCACCACGCTGCTCTGCGCCCTGCCCGACTATGCCAGTGCGGTGGGATTGCTACGCAGGATTCAACGAGAAGCCGGCACGCCCCAGGCTTACGAATTGATGTGGCAGGACTTCTTTCGGATGGGCGTTTCCTGGCTGGAAAACCCGGTCCCGCCGATGTCCGATCAGCATCCGCTGTACGTGCTGTTGGAGTCTTCCGCCAACCGTGAGGTGCTGGAGCAGACGCTCAGTGATGCCGTGGACGCCGGCGAGGTAGTGGACGCGATCCTCTCCAGCTCACACGCTCAGGCCCGCAGTCTGTGGAAAATCCGCGAAGCCACCGGCGAATTTCCAACTCGCCTGGCACCGCTCAACTTCGACATCAGCCTGCCTATCGGCCAGATCGGCGATTTCGCTCAACTCTGCCGCGAGCGCCTGGAACAGCGTTGGCCGGGTAACCGCAGCGTGTATTTCGGCCACATCGGAGACAGCAATCTGCACCTGACCGTGGACTGCAACTCGTTGCCGCAACCGGCGCCGATTCTCGAGATCGAGGAACTGGTGTATGCCGCTGTCGGCGAACTGGACGGCGCGGTGTCCGCCGAACACGGCATCGGCCTGCTCAAGCGCGAGTTTCTGCACCACTCGGTGAGCGACGAAGCGCTGGCAACCATGCGCCAACTGAAGATGTGTTTTGACCCCAACGGCATTCTGAACCCGGGGAAAGTCCTCGGCTGATTTCGGCCGGGTTGTATATACCGGTATGGCACGCTAACTGCACTGATCCAAGTACACACCGCACACCCGAAAGCCACGTAGAACAACGACCCCCACTGCATTTGACGAAGCCGCACTTACTTAGGAGCGAACCCATGCAAGTCGATTCTCTGTTCAGCAAGACGTTCAAAGGTCTGAGTTTCAGCGCTGCATTGGCGTTGCTGCCGCTGATGGCACACGCCGACCAACTGGCCGATGTCAAAAAAGCCGGCGAGCTAGTGGTGGGCACCGAGCTGCAATTCGCCCCGTTCGACTTCACCGAAGCTGGCAAACAGAAAGGCCTGAACGCCGAACTGTTCGAACAGTTGGGCAAGGAGCTAGGGGTCAAGATCAAGTTCCTCGATCTGCCGTGGCCGAGCGTGTTGCCAGGCCTGGAAGCCAAGAAGTTCGACGTGGTGGCCGGGCCGATCATCGTCACCAAGGCGCGTAAAGAGCGGTACCACTTCGTTTATCCGATTGCCGAGGCCACCGTTGCGCTGATGGTCGGCGCCAAGGACGACAGCATCACCAAGCCTGAAGACATCGCCGGCAAAACCGTGGGCGCGGGTAAAGGTTCGGCGCAACTGGAAGAGCTGAAGAAGTTCGCCGAGACCTTGCCGCAGAAGGTCACGATTCGTGAATACGTGGACAACAACCAGGCTTACGCCGACCTTGCCGCCAAGCGCATTGTCGCGGTGGCGAATTCGCTGCCGAACATTTCCTACGTCGCGGCTGAACGTAGCAATCTGTACAAAGTGGTGCAGCCGCCGTTCGGCAAGAAGTCGTACTTCGCCTATCTGGGACGCAAGGATGCCGAAGCCGACAGCCTGATCGCCGCGCTGGATGCTGCGATTCTGAAGATGCATGACGACGGGCGATTAGCCGCGCTGCAGAAGAAATGGCTCGGCGCGGAAATGGACGTGCCGAAAACCGATTTCGAGCCAACCTGGTAAGGCAACCACAATCTCCCTGTAGGAGCCAACTCGTTGGCGAGGCATCCAACGCGGTGTGTCAGGCACACCGCCTCGCGAACAAGTTCGCTCCTACAGAATTGAGGCGTACGCAAACCCTGTGGGAGA
>NZ_JBSKHT010000021.1:0-106912 GCF_057128745.1 Pseudomonas rosaeacicularis | reverse complement strand
CAGAATTGAGGCGTACGCAAACCCTGTGGGAGATAACTTGTTGGCGAGCCTTGCGCCGCGGTGTGTCAGGCACACCGCCTCGCGAACAAGTTCGCTCCTACAGAATTGAGGCGTACGCAAACCCTGTGGGAGATAACTTGTTGGCGAGCCTTGCGCCGCGGTGTGTCAGGCACACCGCCTCGCGAACAAGTTCGCTCCTGCAGAATTGAGGCGTACGCAAACCCTGTAGGAGCTGCCGAAGGCTGCGATTGCGGTTTACCTGACACACCGCAGTCGCAGCCTTCGGCAGCTCCTACAGGGGACCGCGTTGTTTTTGGAGTCACTGGATGTTCGATTGGGCCTTATTGCAACAAAACGCGCCGCTATTGCTCGACGCGCTGTGGGTAACGCTGCAAGTGTCGATTGCCGCGCTGGCCATCGGCTTTGTCATCGGCATCGTAGTCGGCAGCCTGCGCTTGTCGCCGGTGCCGTTGTTTCGGCGTCTGGGTGGCGCTTACATTTTCGTGTTCCGCGGCATTCCGCTGCTGGTCCAACTGCTGTTCATTTATTACTTCCTGCCGCGTATCGGCCTGCCCAATGTCTCGCCTACCGTGGCGGCGATCATCGGCTTGTCGCTGGCGGCCGGGGCCTACACCGCTGAAATCCTGCGCGGTGGTTTTCTCGCGATTCCCGGTGGTCAACTGGAAGCCGCAGGCCTGCTGGGCATGAGCGACAGCCAAATGCTGATGCGCATCCGCGTACCACAAGCCGTGCGCCTGACGCTGCCGGCGCTGGTCAATGAAATGATCCTGCTGATCAAGGCCTCATCCCTGGTGTCGGTGGTCGGCCTGGCTGACCTGACCCGCACCGCGCAGAACCTTGCCGCCAGCGACTATATGTTCGTTCAGGACTACCTGATGCTGGCCGGCTTCTATTGCCTGATCAACATCCCCTTGGCGTTCTTCGGCGGTGTTCTGGAACGTCGGTTGAAGGAGTTCGGCGCGTGATCTTCGACCCGAAAATCATCACTGAGCACTGGGCCGACATCGGTTCGGGTTTCCTCGTCACCCTCGGCACCTGGAGCAGCGGCGTGGTGCTGGGCCTGGCGCTGGGCATGCTGATTGCTGTCGCCCAGGTGTTCGGCAACAACTTCATCCGCGCGCCACTTCGGGTGTTTATCGAACTGATCCGCAGCACGCCGTTTCTGGTGCAGCTATTTCTGGTGTATTACGGCGGCCCGGCGTTCGGTCTGAGCCTGGACCCGATTCCCGCCGGGATCATTGGCTTGGGTGTCTACGGCAGCGTGTATTTCGCCGAAATCTTTCGCACCGGTTTCGAGTCGGTGGCACGGGGTCAACTCGAAGCGGCCGATTGCCTGGGCATCACTCGCATGCAGTGCATCCTGCGCATTCAGGTGCCGCAGATGCTGGTGATCATCTTGCCCGCGCTGATCAACATGATCACCGTGCTGTGCAAGGAAACCGCCGTGTTGTCGATCATCACCATCCCGGAACTGACCATGGTTCTGACCGGCATCGGCTCGGAAACCTTCGCCTTCGTCGAAACGCTGCTGATGCTGTGCATCGGTTATCTGATTCTTGTGGAGTGCTGCTCGCGTCTGGGCATGCTGCTGGAAGTGCGGGTCGGCCGATTCATGAGCAAGCAGCCGCGATGAACAGTTTCCTCATTCCCAGCGGCGCTGTGCCCCAACGCCACACGCCAGAAACAAGGTGAAACCATGAACACTTCCGCAGCCCTGCCTGGCGATGCAACGCCCATCGTCACCCTGAACAAGGTCGGCAAAAGCTTCGGCGCCCTGCGCGTGCTCAAGGGCATCGACATGACCGTGCAACGCTCAGAGGTGGTGTGCCTGATCGGCCCGTCCGGGTCGGGCAAAAGCACCTTGCTGCGCAGCATGGCGTTTCTTGAGGAATACGACGAAGGCACGATCCATATCGAAGGCCAGTTGCTGGGCTGGATCGACACCGACAAAGGCCGGAAACGCGCGCCGCAATCACAGATCAACCAGACGCGGCGCAACGTCGGCATGGTCTTTCAGCAGTTCAATCTGTGGCCGCACATGACGGCACTGGGCAATGTGTGTGAAGCGCTGCGCCAGGTGCGCAAGTTGTCGGCGGATGAGGCGAGAAAGCGCGGCATGGCGATGCTCGACAAGGTCGGCTTGGCGCACAAGGCCGATGCCTATCCGGCGCAGCTTTCCGGCGGTCAGCAACAGCGTGTGGCGATTGCCCGGGCGCTGGCCATGGAGCCGCACATCATGTTGTTCGACGAGCCGACGTCGGCGCTGGACCCGGAGTTGGTGGGCGAGGTGCTGCAAGTGATGAAGACCCTGGCCAAAGAAGGCATGACCATGGTCGTCGTCACTCACGAAATGGGCTTTGCCGCGCAGGTGGCCGATTCGGTGATCTTCCTTGATCAGGGCGAGGTGGTCGCGCGCGGGACACCGCAGCAGATCTTCCACAACGCCGAGCACCCGCGCTTGCAGCAGTTCTTGCAGAACTACCTGGACCGCAATGCCTTCTGGCAGGACAACAAAGAAGCGAGCCGGATATGAACGCTTCAGGGCGCGGGAGCTGCTGATGGAAAAGTCGGCGCCGCAGGCTCTGTACCGGCAGGCCAAGGACTACGTGCACGGCAAGCTGATGTCCGGCGAATGGAAAGCAGGCGATTTGATCCCGTCCGAGAATCGCCTGGTGCTGGAGCTGGGCATGTCGCGCATGACCGTCAACCGCGCGCTGCGTGAGTTGACCGAAGAAGGCCGGCTGTTGCGGGTTTCAGGCGTTGGCACTTTTGTCGCCGAGAGCAAGCCGCAATCGAACCTGCTGCGCATCAGCAACATCGCCGACGAGATCATCGCCCGTGGCCATCGCTATCACTGCAAGGTGTTGCAGGTCGGGCGTGAGGCGGCGTCGATGCCGATCGCCTCGGCGTTATCTCTGCCAACGGGCGCTTCGGTGTTTCATCTGTTGTGCGTGCATTACGAAGAAGGCGTCGCGGTGCAACTGGAGGACCGTTACGTCAATCCGCAGATGGCGCCTGAGTTTCTGCACCAGACTTTCGGCGACACGCTGCAATCGGCTGCTTATCTGCTGGACATCATCCGCCCGGATGAAATGGAGCACATCGTCGAAGCCAGTCATCCCAGCAGCGACGAGCGCAGACATTTGCAGATCGACGCCGACGAACCCTGTCTGGTGCTGATGCGCCGCACCTGGAACAGCGGCAAGATCGTCACTTACGTGCGATTGGTTCATCCCTCTTCCCGCTATCGTCTGGGCAGTCGGATGCTGGTCAGCGGTGCTCATCGCTCAGGTTGAGCGGTGCCTGTTTTCAACCGGTCAGCAGATTGATCGAACGCCTGTGGTCCATCGCCCTCGATATCAGTAAGTCCTGTGAACAGGACATGACAGAAGAGGTGCATATGGATACCCAAGACAACCAGCAAACCACCGAACGTAACGATCCGGCGATTGACCCTGATACGCCAGATAACAACATGGGCCAGGACAAACAGCCGTCTCAGGATCAGTCCCAGGGCGGCAGCGCTCAGACGCAGTCGCCAGCCGAGAACAACCCTGCGCAAGGGAATCAATCTCAGGACAACAAAGAGGCCACATCTACCGATAACAGCTATACCCCGGACTTTGAGCCCGAGGAAGCTGAGTCGGCGGATGACACCAGCGAGCAAAAGCAGACCGGTGAGACGGATGCAGATATCGATACACCCGGGGGTTAAGGCCTGCACATATCTTCTGTGGGAGCCAACTTGTTGGCGAGACATTCGACGCGGTGTGTCAAACACGCCGCCTCGCGAACACGTTCGCTCCTACAGGGTTCTGCGTCATTCCCTGCATTTCCGATTGCATAGCACCCTAATTAACCGGCACGATCAGGTTCTTGTCTGCGCCCGCAGATTTCTCACGAATGCCTCTTCCCGGAGCGTTGTCGGTAATGGTCCAACCCACCCATGATTTGCCGCGGGCGAGCACAAAGCTCACGCCGCTGGAATTTCGCGGCATGGTCGCGATTCTGCTGTCCATTGCCCTCGCCACTCTCGACACCGCCATCGCCAACACCGCCCTCCCCGCCATCGCTGCGGACCTGAAAGCCTCGCCCGCTGCCTCAGTCTGGATCATCAACGCCTACCAGTTGGCGGCGGTCGCGACGTTGTTGCCGCTGGCGGCACTGGGCGGAGTGATCGGTCATCGCAAGGTGTATCTCGGCGGGCTGATTCTGTTTGTGGTGGCATCGGCGTTGTGCACGTTTTCCTGGTCTTTACCTACATTAACCATCGCTCGGGTTTTCCAGGGCCTGGGCGCCAGCGCGATCATGAGCGTGAATGCTGCGTTGATCAGCTCGATCTTTTCCTACGAACGCCTTGGGCGCGGCCTGGGCCTGAACGCCTTGGTAGTGGGCACCTCGTTCGCCGCGGGGCCGACCATCGCATCCTTGGTGCTGTCGGTCGCCAACTGGCCGTGGCTGTTCGCGATCAACCTGCCGATTGGCATCTTCGCCCTGGTGTTCGCCTGGAACTCTCTGCCCAAGACCAAGCCCGGCACGCTAACGTTCGACCGTATCACCGCCCTGCTCAACGTGGTCACCTTCGGCGCCTTGATTTTCGCCCTGAGCGAAGCGGCGCAATTAGGCTCGATGACCACGGTGCTGATCGCTATCGCGGTGTTTCTGGTGGGCGGCGCGCTGATGCTCAAGCGCGAGGCCGGGCATCCGGCGCCGATGTTCCCACTGGATTTACTCAAGCGACCGATGTTCGCGCTGTCAGCGTTGACAGCATTTTGCTCGTTCGCGACTCAAGGGCTGGCGTTTGTTTCGCTGCCGTTCTTTCTGGAAACCACGCTGGGACGCGATCCAGTGCAGACCGGGTTCTTGATGACGCCGTGGTCGGTGATCGTGGCGTTCATTGCGCCATTCGCAGGCCGTTTATCAGACCGTTACGCACCTGGCCTACTGGGCGGGATTGGACTGGCGATTCTGTGTGCAGGGATGATTTCTTTAGCAACGATGCCGGCAGATGCCAACGCCTGGGAGATCGGCGTGCGGATGATTCTCTGTGGGCTGGGTTTTGGATTTTTCCAGGCGCCGAACCAGAAAGCCCTGATGACCAGCGCTCCGAAAAATCGCGCCAGCGGCGCCAGTGGCACCATCGCCACCGCGCGCTTGATTGGGCAAGCGACCGGCGCTGCATTAGTGGCGTTGAGCTTCGGAATTTCCAGCGAGCATGGGCCGGTGGTGGCGTTGAGCATCGGTGCGTGTTTTGCGGCAGTGGGTAGCGTGGCCAGCGGGTTGCGGTTGGTGACGAAGAACACTGCAAATCAGCCGAGCTGAAATCACCTGTCATGATGAGTACGGTCCCCGTGGGAGCGGACGCGTCCGCGAAGAGTTCCTTGTAGCCGACACATGTCTAGCGTCTGACACACAGTATTCGCGGACAGGTCCGCTCCCACGAAGTCGCAAAACGCCGATCAATGCGAAGAAACATACTGCGAATTCACCTGCGCAGGCAGCGCGAATGAGCCCTGCAAGCGTGTCACTTCGTCAGTCGGCGTCCTGCCGAACAGCCTTTTGAATTCCCGACTGAACTGCGACGGGCTTTCGTAGCCTACTGCCGCGGACGCCACCGACGCGGTCATGCCGTTGCGCAGCATCAACAGCCGCGCCTGATGCAAGCGGGTGGACTTCACGTACTGCATGGGCGAGGTGTGAGTCACCGCTTTGAAATGCGCATGAAAGCGCGTGACGCTCATGTTGGCTTCTCGGGCCAGCTCGTCGACATCCAGCGCCTGGGCGAAGCTGCTATGAATCTTGCGGATGGCTTTCGATACCCGGCCAAACCGCCCTTGCTCCTCCAACGCGGCCCGCAGCGAACCGCCCTGCTCGCCCATGAGAATCCTGAAGTAGATTTCGCGCTCCAGCGCAGGACCCAACACCGCACATTCGACAGGTGATTTCAGCGCTTCGAGAAAGCGCAGCAGCGAGTCTTTGAGGCCATCGTCCATGGGCGATGAATACATACCTTTAGGCAAGTGCGATGCCTGCGGAGACTGCTCGTCCAGTTGCAGCATCAACTCGCCCAACAGCGCGAAGTCCAGATGAAAATACACCGCCAGCAACGGCTCGTCGCTGCTGGCATCGGTGGCCATGGTGAACGGTACCGGCACAGATACCACCAGGCATTGCTGTGCGTCATAGATGAAGGTTTCTTCGCCCCAATGGCCGATCTTCCGGCCCTGGCAAACCATCACAATGCCCGGGTCGTAAAGCACCGGCGCCCGTTCCAGTGGCCGGTTTGATCGCAGCAGTCGCACCTTTGGCAATGCTGTCACGGTATAGCCTTCCAGCGGGGCCAGCGCCTCAAGCAGCGTGATGATTCGCTGCTGGCGTTTGTCTCGAGTGGGGTGCAGATCTTTCATGGTCGATTCGCCAGATAGGAGCGCTACGCAACCCTGCACTGCTTGCCGAGAGAACACCAGCATTTGGGAAGAATAGGCAAACATGCGGCAGCTCTGCACCTTCGCGCTGCGGGCTCCGGCTTCTACCATGACCCCGTTCCCATCGACTTTCGTCGATGGCCATCAACATGAGTGAGGCAACCGAAATGAGTGACAAGAAAACCCTGTTCATCACCGGCGTCAGCAGCGGCTTTGGCCTGGCCTTGGCGCAACAGGCCTTGGCCGCCGGGCATGCGGTGATCGGCACCCTGCGTAACGCCGAGGCCTTGCAGGCCTTTGAAGCGCAATCACCCCACGCCCACGGCGTATTGCTGGATGTCACCGATTTTGCTGCCATTGACGCGGCGATCAACCGCGCCGACCAAAAGTTCGGTCCGGTGGATGTGCTGGTCAATAACGCCGGCTACGGCCACGAGGGCGTGTTCGAGGAATCGCCACTTGAGGAGATGCGTCGTCAGTTCGACGTCAATGTGTTCGGCGCCGTGGCGATCACCAAAGCCTTCGTGCCGTTGTTCCGCCAGCGTCGGCGCGGGCACATCATCAATATCACCTCCATGGGCGGCTATCTGACCATGCCAGGCATTGCCTACTACTGCGGCAGCAAGTTCGCGCTGGAGGGGATTTCCGAGACTTTGGGCAAGGAGCTGAAAGCATTCGGCGTGTTCGTCACGGCTGTGGCGCCCGGCTCATTTCGCACGGATTGGGCGGGCCGTTCGATGCAGCGCTCGCCCCGACAGATCGCCGATTACGACGCGCTGTTCGACCCGATCCGCCAGGCGCGGGAGGAGAAAAGCGGCAAGCAACTGGGCGATCCGGTCAAAGCGGCGCACGCCATGTTGCAACTGATCGCCAGCGAGAACCCGCCCGCGCATTTGTTGCTGGGCAGCGATGCACTGAAGCTGGTGCGCGAGAAGCTGGCGCAGCTGAGTGCGGAGATTGACCAGTGGGAAGCACTGACGCGGTCTACGGATGGGTGATAGGCGTGCTCATCCATGTGGGAGCGGACCGGGCGGCGTTCCGTATGTCCGCGAAGAGGCCTTTACAGTCGACGAAAATGTATCGCCTGAAATATTGCTTCGCGGATGGGTCCGCTCCCACGGGTTTAGCGTCTTGCGCCAGCTTTGCGGCAGCCTTCACGCATTACCTCGACTGAATATCCGGATCACTTCGTCCAGGTGCTCGGCCATTGCCTGGCGTGCAGCTTGGGGATCACGATTTTCCAGCGCTTGCAAGATCAATCGGTGCTCATGCTCCGAGCGCAGCGGCATGTCGTCGGAGGTGTAATGGGCCTGCAAGCGCTGGAACATGCTGCCGTAGCGATGGCCGAGCAGGTGCTGAATCATTAGCGAATACGCCGGATTGCCTGAGGCCTGGGCAATGCGGATATGAAACAGTCGATCGCCGGGATGGGTGTGGGAGCCTTCGCGGTTGTCCTGGCAGTTGCGCTCGAAGGCCTGATGAATCAGCGCCAACTCTTCATCACTGGCGTTTTCCGCCGCTAACGCTGCGGCTTCCGGTTCGATCAGGCGCCGCGCCTGTAACAGCGCAAACGGCGGGATCTCAGCGCTGAAATCCACTTCGATCGCCAGTTCCGGGTCCAGCTCTTTCCACTGATTGCGCGTCACCTGGGTCATCACTGGCTCATTGGTCGGCGCCTTCATCGGCGGCTCACAGACCAACACGCCATTACCGACACGCACATCCACCAGCCCGATCACTTCCAGCGCAATCATCGCTTCACGCACCGAGGCGCGGCTGACGCCCAGCATTTTTGCCAACTCACGCTCGGCGGGCAGACGACTGCCAGGCGGAAATTCCCCGCTGTCGATCAACGCGCGCAGCTGGTCGGCGATCTGTCGATAAAGGCGTTGATTATCAATAAGTTGAACGGGCATAGGCGTGAACTCGAGTTTCGAAGACGTCTGCACGGGCGCCGATCAGGAGAAAAAATCCCCTTGTTGACGGCCAACGTGCGTGCTAAAAACAGGTCCAATGGCCTGACCATTGGATCGCTGCACTGAGCGGATCATAGCAAAGCCTGAGACGTTCAGGCGCTGTCGATTCGGGTGCTCGGGTCGCATCAACGCACAATAAAAACAAAGGACGCATGATGGATCTCAACGGTAAACGTGTGCTCATCACCGCCGCCGCACAGGGCATCGGCAAAGCCAGTGTGGAGGCCTTTCTGGCGGCAGGCGCGGAAGTCTTCGCGGTGGACATTAACGCCGCAGCGATGGACCAGCTCAGTGGCGTGCACAAGCACGTGCTCGACGTCACCGACAATGCCGATATCGAAGCCCTGGCCGCAGAGGTCGGCGCGCTGGACGTCTTGTTCAACTGCGCAGGCGTCGTGCACAGCGGCAACATCCTCGAATGCTCGGACAAAGACTGGTCATTCGCCTTCGAACTCAACGTCACCGCCATGTACCGGATGATTCGCGCCTTCTTGCCGGCGATGCTGGAGCACGGCGGCGGCTCGATCATCAATATGTCTTCGGTCGCATCGGCCATCAAAGGCGTCCCCAACCGCTTCGCTTACTGCGCCAGCAAAGCTGCAGTCATCGGTATCACCCGCTCGGTGGCGGCGGACTTCATCGGCCAGAACATTCGCTGCAATTGCATTTGCCCAGGCACTGTCGAATCACCTTCGTTGCGCCAGCGAGTGGCGGACCAAGCCGAGCGCGAGCACCGCAGCGAAGATGAGGTGTATGCCGCCTACGAAGCGCGGCAGCCGATGGGCCGTTTGGGTAAGCCACAGGAAATTGCGCAGCTGGCGTTGTACCTTGGTTCCCCGGTGAGCGGGTTTACCACCGGCACTGCGCAGATCATTGATGGCGGCTGGAGTAACTGACGCATGACTTGTAGGAGCCAACTTGTTGGCGAGATCAAACGACACGGTGTGCCTGACGCAACGCCTCGCGAACAAGTTCGCTCCTACAGAATCACATCCACCCTGTAGGAGCCAACTTGTTGGCGAGATCAAACGACACGGTGTGCCTGACGCAATGCCTCGCGAACAAGTTCGCTCCTACAGAATCACATCCACCCTGTAGGAGCCAACTTGTTGGCGAGATCAAACGACACGGTGTGCCTGACACAACGCCTCGCGAACAAGTTCGCTCCTACCGAGTTACACCCATTTCATTGAAAACGAGGACACCCCATGAAGCTTCTGCGTTACGGCGAAAAAGGCCAGGAACTGCCCGCCCTGCTCGACAGCAACGGCGGCATTCGCGATTTGTCCGGCCACATTGCCGACCTCTCCGGCGCCTCATTGAGCCCGGACAGCATCGAAAAACTCAAAGCGCTGGACCCTGCGTCTCTGCCACTGATCGAAGGCAATCCCCGGGTTGGGCCGTGCGTGGCGCAAGTGGGCAAGTTCATCTGCATCGGCCTCAACTACGCCGACCACGCCGCCGAAACCGGCGCCGACATTCCCAAAGAGCCGATCATTTTCAACAAGTGGACCAGCGCCATCGTCGGCCCCAACGACAACGTCGAGATCCCTCGCCAGTCGAAAAAGACCGACTGGGAAGTGGAGCTCGGCGTGGTGATCGGCAAAGGCGGTCGCTACATCGATGAACAGAACGCTATGGACCATGTGGTTGGCTATTGCGTGATCAACGATGTGTCAGAGCGTGAATTCCAGATCGAACGTGGCGGCACCTGGGACAAAGGCAAAGGCTGCGACACCTTCGGCCCGCTCGGCCCATGGCTGGTGACCAAGGATGAAATCGCCGACCCGCATCAGCTCAATCTGTGGCTGGAAGTGGACGGCAAGCGCTATCAGAACGGCAACACCCGCACGATGATTTTCCAGATCCCGAAACTGGTGAGTTACCTGAGCCAGTTCATGAGCCTGCAACCGGGCGATGTGATTTCAACGGGTACGCCGCCGGGCGTGGGATTGGGAATCAAGCCGGAGCCGGTGTTCTTGCGTGCGGGTCAGCGTATGCGCTTGGGTATCGAAGGACTGGGCGAACAGGAGCAGTTGACCGTAGATGCCTGACCTGTAGGAGCCAACTTGTTGGCGAGATGGAACGACACGGTACGCCTGACACACCGGCTCGCGAACAAGTTCGCTCCTACAGAAATGCGCCGCGTAGCAAGCCCGAGAATAAATCCAAAAAGGGAGACGCCATGACCAGCCTCACCGGCCTTCGGGTCGAAGACATTCGCTTCCCCACGTCGCAGTCTCTGGACGGCTCCGACGCCATGAACCCGGACCCCGATTACTCGGCGGCCTACGTGATTGTGGAAACCGATAATCCTGCGCTGCAAGGCCACGGCCTGACCTTCACCATCGGTCGCGGCAACGAGATCTGTTGCGCGGCGATCAACGCGTTGTCGAACCTGGTGGTCGGGTTGAAGCTCGATTGGATCGCCGAAGACATGGGCCGTTTCTGGCGCCACATCACCAGTGACAGCCAGTTGCGCTGGATCGGTCCGGACAAGGGGGCAATCCATCTGGCGACCGGCGCGGTGGTCAATGCGGTGTGGGATCTGTGGGCCAAGGCCGAAGGCAAACCGGTGTGGCGCCTGGTGGCCGACATGACCCCGGAAGCGTTGGTGCGCTGCATCGACTTTCGCTACATCACCGACTGCATCACCCCGGACGAAGCCATCGCGCTATTGCATGAGCGCGCTAACGGTAAAGCCGAGCGTTTGGCGTTGCTCCAAGCTCAGGGTTATCCCTGCTACACCACCTCCGCTGGCTGGCTGGGTTACGGTGATGAAAAGCTGCGTCGTCTGTGTCAGGAGGCAGTGGACGCCGGGTTCGATTACATCAAGCTCAAGGTCGGCCGCGACTTGCAGGACGACATCCGCCGCGTGCGCATTGCCCGCGAAGTGCTGGGCCCGGACCGCCATCTGATGATCGACGCCAACCAGATCTGGGAGGTCGATGCCGCCATCGACTGGGTGCGCGAACTGGCGTTCGCCAAGCCGTGGTTCATCGAGGAACCGACCAGCCCGGACGACGTGGAAGGCCATCGCACCATTCGTCTCGGCGTTGCTCCAGTCAAGGTCGCCACGGGCGAGATGTGCCAGAACCGTATCGTGTTCAAGCAGTTGATCATGCGCGAAGCGATCGATGTGGTGCAGATAGACGCCTGTCGCCTGGGTGGGGTCAACGAGGTACTGGCGGTGATGTTGATGGCCGCCAAATACAACCTGCCGGTCTGCCCCCATGCCGGTGGAGTCGGTTTATGCGAGTACGTGCAGCACCTGTCGATGATCGATTATCTGTGCATCGCCGGCACCCAGGAGGGGCGCGTTGTGGAGTATGTCGATCACCTGCATGAACACTTTGTCGACCCGTGCGTGATCAGCAATGCTGCGTACATGCCGCCGAGCCTGCCGGGGTATTCGATTGAAATGAAAGCAGCGTCGCGGGCGAAATTCGCGTATCGCGGGTGACGTTCATCCTGTAACGGATGAGCAGCGCTCTTCTGTAGGAGCCAACTTGTTGGCGAGACATACGACACGATTTACCTGACAAAGCGCCCCGCGAACAAGTTCGCTCCTACAAACGCTGCATGACCAGACTTGGACGGAGTACAACAACAATGTCGTCCCAAGACACCCGCCCGCCGAGTCCTTTGCGGCTCGACGCGCATCAACACTTCTGGCGCTACCAGGCGCAGGATTATCCGTGGATCGATGATCGTCACGGGGCGTTGCGCCGTGACTTCATGCCCGATGATCTCAAGCCACTGCTCGACGCGGCTGGAATTCACGGCTGCATCGCCGTGCAAGCGCGACAAAGCGAAAGCGAAACTGATGATCTGCTCGTCCTCGCTAAACAAAACCCCTGGATCTACGGCGTCATTGGCTGGGTCGATTTGCGCGCCAGCGACCTCGAACACAGGTTGGAACGCTGGTCCGACGCCCATTGTCTGTGCGGCTTTCGGCACCTGATTCAGGACGAACTGTCGCCCTTGGCGTTCATGCACGACCCGGCCTTCAATCAGGGTTTGCGGGTGCTGCAACGCCAGCAAAAGGTCTACGAAATCCTCATCAAAGAACAGGATTTAGACGCCGCCACTGCCCTGTGCCGACGCCATGACCGGCACCATCTGGTGCTTAATCACCTGGGCAAACCCCACGTCGAAAACGACAACCCGGTGGCCTGGGCCGAGCGCCTGGCACCCTTGGCCGCCCTGCCCCACGTCAGCTGCAAACTGTCGGGGCTGATCACCGAAGCCGATTGGCAGCAATGGCACCCGGTTCAGCTGCTGCCTTACTTCTATCTGGCATTGGAACTGTTCGGCCCGCAGCGCCTGATGTTCGGTTCCGACTGGCCGGTCTGCCAGCTGGCCGGTGCCTATCACGACGTGCATCACCTGTTCGAATCCGCCATTGCCGACTTGTCTGCCGATGAGCAGGCCGCGATCCGTGGCGGCAATGCCATTCGCCTTTATGGCCTGGAAGGAAACTGCCCATGAATCTGCATCTGCAAGACAAAGTCGTGATCGTCACCGGGGGCGGCTCCGGGATCGGCGCCGCCATTTCGCTGGGGCTGGCCGAGGAAGGCGCGATTCCGGTGATCTTTGCCAATCAGCCGCTGCCGGAAGCCCTGGCCGCCGAGCTGGATCAGCGCCAGCCGCAAAGCCTGTTCATACAAGTGGAACTGCGTGACGAAGACGCCTGTCGCGCCGCCGTGGCGCAGGTGCTGCAACGCTTCGGCCGCATCGACGGGCTGGTGAACAACGCTGGCGTCAACGACAACGTTGGGCTTGAGGCTGGCCGCAGTGCGTTCGTCGAATCCCTGGAAAAGAACCTGATTCACTACTACGTCATCACCCATTTGTGCCTGGATGCGCTCAAGGCCAGTCGCGGCGCCATCGTCAATATCGGCTCCAAGACGGCCGTCACCGGGCAGGGCGGCACCAGCGGCTACACCGCCTCCAAAGGCGCGCAGCTGTCGTTGACTCGCGAGTGGGCCGCGTCGTTGCTGGCCGATGGCGTGCGGGTCAACGCGGTGATTCCGGCGGAAGTCATGACGCCGCTGTACGAGCGCTGGATCGCCACCTTCGATGACCCGCAGGCCAAGCTGGCGCGCATCGTCGAGAAAATCCCCTTGGGCCAGCGCATGACTACGCCTGCGGAAATCGCCGACAGCGTGTTGTTTCTGTTGTCTTCCCGCGCCTCCCATACCACCGGCCAATGGCTGTTCGTCGACGGCGGCTACACCCATCTTGATCGAGCGCTGACATGAGCGGCGCCCGGTTTTGCCTGGCGCTGGACCTGATCGACGACGCCGACGCCATCGCCGAATACACCCGCTTGCATGAGCAGATCTGGCCGAGCATCGCCGAGCATTTGCGCAGCCACGGCGTGCTCGACATGCAGATCTGGCGACTGGGCACGCGGCTGTTCATGGTCATGGACACCGCGCCTTCTTACAGCGCCGAGGCGATCAATCGCGCGGCCGTGAGCAACCCGGATGTGCTGGCCTGGGAGGCATTGATGTGGCGTTTCCAGGCGCCTACGCCGTGGACCGAGCCCGGGAATAAATGGCAGCCGATGACTCAGATTTTCAGCCTCAAGGATCAACCGGGCTGACAACCACAAAATCAACCCGTGGGAGCGGAAATGTCCGCGAAGAGGCCGGTACAGCCGACAAAAATACATCGTCTTTGAAGCAGCATTCGCGGACAGGTCCGCTCCCACAGGAATCGTCGCGGCCGCCCAGACCCTACAACACGCTTCACGCCTTACAAAAACAACAAGGAGAGCGTCATGCTGACCAAGCAAGCGAAGATCGAAACACAGGTAAACCGGCAGGCCGTGCCGTCGGTGCGCTGGGCGCTGATTCTGGTGACCAGTCTGTTCTTTCTATGGGGGTTGTCGTACGGCCTGCTCGATGTGCTGAACAAGCATTTTCAGGAAACCCTGCACGTCAGCAAGGCGCAGTCGGGGCTGCTGCAAGCGGCGTATTTCGGGGCATATTTCATTATCGCCCTGCCTGCTGGATTGCTCATGGACCGCTTCGGTTACAAGGCCGGCATCCTCCTCGGGCTATGTTTGTACGCAATAGGCGCATTGCTGTTCATGCCCGCCGCCAACGCCCAGAGCTTTCCGTTTTTTCTGTTTGCGCTGTTTGTCATCGCGTTGGGACTGGGCTGTCTGGAGACTGCTGCCAATCCTTACGCCACGGTGCTGGGGGATCCGCAAGGCGCTGAGCGACGCTTGAATCTGGCGCAGTCGTTCAATGGCCTGGGGCAATTCGTCGGGCCGTTGCTGGGCGGTGCGTTGTTCTTCAGCGGCACGCAGACCGCGGGCGATAACAGCTCGCTGCAAACCACTTACGTAGTCATTGCCGTGATCGTGCTGCTAGTAGCGGCTTTGTTCTACCGCACGCCGCTGCCTGATTTGCGTGAACAGGAATCGCAGATCCAGCGCACCAGCGACAAAACCCTGTGGCAACACCCGGAGTTCGTCGGCGGTGTGGTGACGCAGTTTTTCTATGTGGCGGCGCAGGTCGGTGTCGGTGCGTTCTTCATCAATTACGTCACCGAACACTGGGCCAACATGACAAGCCAGACGGCAGCGTATCTGCTGTCGGTGGGCATGATCAGCTTCATGGTCGGACGGTTTTTCAGCACCTGGTTGATGGGGCGTATCTCGGCGCAACGGCTGCTGATGGTTTACGCGTGGATCAACGTTGCACTGTGCGCGGTGGTGGTGTCGGGGGTTGAAAATGTGTCGGTGGTGGCGCTGATCGCGATCTTCTTTTTCATGTCGATCATGTTCCCGACCATCTTTGCGATGGGCGTGAAAAACCTCGGGCCGCACACCAAGCGTGGCAGCTCGTTTCTGATCATGGCGATTGTCGGAGGCGCGTTGATGCCCTATCTGATGGGCCTGATCGCCGACCACGCCTCAACGGCGACAGCGTATCTGCTGCCGCTGGGGTGTTTTGTGGTGGTGGCGTTTTATGGCCGCAGCGGATTGCGTCGCGGTTGATGCAGAGCCTGGTCGAGGCTTGGCACGTTCCTGTAGGAGCTGACGAGCAGCGCGAAGCTGCGATCGCGGTGCGTCAGTCACGAATGTTTCAACTGATACATCGCATCGCAGCCTCGCGCTGCTCGTCAGCTCCTACAAGGGTCCGGCATTAAGGCTTGGCGATATCGGTCCGTGATACCGCCGGCGACTCCTGCGGCAAGGTCGCCCGCAGTTGTTTCACCTGCTCGGCCTTCACCGCAGGCGCCTGGTTGCCCCAGCTGCTGCGGATGAAGGTCAACAGTTGCGCCACTTCTTCATCCGACAGCCGCCAGGCGAAACCGGGCATGCCCAGTTCCGAAGGCGCCGCTGCGGTGGCCGGCAATTTGCTGCCTGCCAACACCAGACGAATCATCGACACCGGGTCTTCCGAGAGCACCGATGAGTTGCCGGCGATCTTCGGAAATACCCGCTCATAGCCTTGGCCGTTGGTGCGGTGACAGGCAGAGCAGTTGTCGACATACAACTGGGCGCCACGGCTGCCTTCCTCCCCCGCCGCCAATGCTTTCGCCGTCGCCGGATCAGCCTTGAAGCTTGACACCTGACGCTCGCTGGCCGGCAAGGTTTTCAGGTACGCCGCCACCGCCTGCAAGTCACCATCATTCAGGTGCTGAGTGCTGTGCACCACCACATCGCCCATCGCACCGCCCAAAACCGCGTGGGTGGCACTGCGAGCGCTGCGCAAGGTGGCGACGATGTCTTCCTTGCTCCAGGCGCCCAGACCGTCCGCCGGATTGCCCCGCAGATTGACCGCCAACCAGCCATCGATCACCGGCCCACCGGACAGGTAAATCGGGCTCGACTCGTCCAGTGCCTTTTCCTGCAAGGTCAGCGCCCGTGGCGTGTGGCAACTGCCGCAGTGGCCCAGGCCCTGTACCAGATAAGCACCGCGCGCGACTTGTGCATCCGTGTAGCGTTCAGGCTTGAAGGCGATGGCATCCGGGTCCGGTGCAAACGTCTTGCGCCAGATTGCCAACGGCCAGCGCATGGACAACGGCCACGGCACGTCATTGACGCGGTTGATCACACCGACCGGCGCAACGCCCTGCATGAAGTACGCATAAAGCGCGCGAATGTCGTCATCGCTGACTTTCGCGTACGCCGGGTACGGCATGGCCGGGTACAGGCTGTCGCCATTGGCAGCGATGCCGTGCCGCAACGCCCGATCAAACTCATCCAGCGAATAACCGCCGATGCCCGACACTTTGTCCGGCGTGATGTTGCTGCTGTAAAGCGTGCCAATCGGCGAAGCGATCGGCAGGCCGCCCGCAAACGGTTTGCCGCCTTTAGCGGTGTGGCACGCCGTGCAATCGCCGGCGTCCGCCAGATAACGGCCCTTCTCGATCAGCGCCGCCTGTTCGGCTTGCGGTGCTGCCTGCAACGCACGGGTGTGCGTAGGCCAGAAGGCAAACGCCAGCAACACCACCAGCACCACGACGCCCAGTCCAACCAGGCTCAGGAGAAACTTTTTCATGGGTCGTTCTCCTTATGCCTGAACCAGCGGGCCGGGGTTTTTCAGGTACTGCTCGCGGATGGCCTTGGCAGACCAATACGCCAGCGCGCCCACCATCCCGGTCGGGTTATAGCCGTTGTTTTGCGGGAACGCGTTGGCGCCAATGGCGAACACGTTGTGCACGTCCCACGATTGCAGATAACGGTTCAGCGCCGAGGTTTTCGGATCGCTGCCCATGATCGCGCCGCCGCAGGTGTGGGTGCTCTGGTATTTGGTGATGTTGTAATGCTCGCCCGGTTTCTTGGCGTCGCCCGCCATGGCCGTTGGGTTGAGGATTTTCGACATCTCCAGCGCCTTGCCCACCAGATATTGCGAAGCTTTGATTTCGTTGTCGTGCCAGTCGAAATTCATGCGCAGCAGCGGCCGACCGAAGCCGTCTTTGTAGGTCGGATCGAGGCTCAAATAATGCTGACGGTACGACATGCAAGCGCCCTGCACTTCGAAATAGAACGAGTGACGGAACGCATCGCTGGCCGCCTGCTTCCACTGCGTGCCCCAATTGGGTGTCCCCGGCGGCACGTTGATTCCGCGCACGGGACCGGCGCCCGGCTGACGCGCCCAGATCACCCCGCCGCCGACAAAACCGGCCTTGGCGCTGTCCAGTTGATTGCCGTTGAGGTTGTCCATGGTCGTGCCGGCGCCACCGATCCCGATGAACTGGTTGGCCTGCACTTCCTTACCGAAGAACAACACCACACGGTTGAGGTTCTGGTAGGAATAGTTGCGCCCGACGGTGCCTTCGCCAGTCTGCGGATCGTAGGGTTTACCGATGCCCGACAGCAGCATCAGATGCACGTTGAACAGTGAGAACGCACACAGCAGAACCAGATCGGCCTGCTGCTCGACTTCGCGCCCCTGAGCATCCAGATAAGTGACGCCGGTGGCCTTCTTGCCATCGCTGTCGAGATTGACTTTGAGCACCTGAGAGTTGGTGCGCATCTCAAAATTCTTGCGCAGGCGCAGTACCGGCAGAATGCTGATATTAGGGCTGGCCTTGGAGTAGTTCAGGCAGCCGTAATCGCTGCAGAAACCACAGGCATTGCACGGGCCCATCTGGCAACCGTAAGGGTTGACGTAAGGTCCGGATGCGTTGGACGCCGGGATCGGATACGGGTCCCAGCCCATCTCCCGGGCGCCTTTGTAAAACATTTCCGCGCCCAGGTAATTGGGGTTGGGCCCCAGCGGAAACTCACGGGAGCGCGAGCCTTCGAACGGATTGCCGCCGACCTGTTTCGCGCCTTGAATCACCCCGGCTTTGCCCGAGGTGCCACACACGTATTCGAAGTGATCGAAGTGCGGTTCGAGGTCTTCGTAGGTGACCGGGAAGTCCTGGATCGTCATGTCGCCGGGGATGAACTTGGCGCCATAGCGCTGCTCGACATTGCTGCGCAGATTGAAGTCTTCCGGCAATGCGCGGAAGTGGCAGCCGGACCAGTGACTGCCCGCGCCACCCACGCCAGTACCCGGCTTGAATGAGCCCATCTGCCGATAGGGTACGGCGACGGACGTCTGGTTGTGCCGCACGGTGACGGTTTCCTGGGACAGGCTTTGCAGATACCGGCGATGCACCGAACCCTCCAGCTCATCGACCACTTTGGGATAGGCAAAATCAGGTTGCGTGTCGCGATCGGCACCGCGTTCCAGCACCACCACATTCAGGCCTGCGTCGGTGAGTTCCTTGGCCATGATGGCGCCGGTCCAGCCCATGCCAACGATGACCGCATCTACTTTTGGTTTGACGTTCGCCATGCTCAACCCCTCCGTCCGGCCAGATCGACTGGCCCCAGCGGATACGGCTTGTCACGCACCGTCACCCAGTCCATGTAGTCGGCACGCATGCCCGGATAGCCGATCATTTTCCACGCGCCCATGTTTTTGTTGCCACCGTGGGACGGGTCGGCGAAATAGCCGTTGCGCACCTCGTTGAGCAGGTTGGTGAAAAACAGCTTCGACGACACCTCTTCCAGCACCAGCTTGCCGCTCTCGGCCGACTTCAACAGGTCTTCCTGCTGGGCTGTTGTGAGCTGGGCGAAGGTCTTGCCGGAGAAGGTTTTCTTGCAGCTGGCGTCCATTGCCTTGATGCCGACCCGCAGCAATTCGCGCAGGGTCAGACGGCCCTGATAACCGAACTCGGGGGCCGCTTCCAGAAACGGCCCTTGCATGTACCAGATGCCGCCATTGGCGTAAGGCGTCTGCATGTGGCGGTCGAGAAACTCCGGGACGCCCAGCTCGACAGCGCCGGGGCCGACCTGATCGGACGGGATCAAACGATCACATGCCGCAAACACGAACGCCCATTCTTCGGGGGTGAAAAACGTCGGTTTGTAGTCGTCGGGTTTGCTCGCCGGTTGCGCGCCTTGCTGGGCGTCGCTGGCGGGAGTCTGCGCGAAGGTGGTAGCGGGAAGGCCGGCACTGGCCAAGGTTACAACGGGGATGAGCGTCAGCGATTTGCGCAGAAAATCGCGACGGCCGGGGGAGGTATCGTCATCGGACATCGTTTACTCACTCCTGGGTCTGAAACACGGGTGTGCTGCTGGTTTGTTATCTTTTGCCGCTCGATGTCGGCATTTCGATTGCTCACTAATCATGATCAAGCTAAGCATTCGGACGTTACTAAAACAGCTATCGCCGCCTGTTGCCAGGCAAGCGACGGGCTGAAACGTTTCATCAGATTTTGAACTGACGGACCAGGCTGCTCAGGTTGCTGCCCAGTGAGGACACTTCGCGCATGGTGCGTGCGCTTTGTTCGGTTTCGTCGGCCAGGCTTTCCACCGCGCCAGCGATTTGGTGCACGCTGCGGTTGATCTCTTCGGCTACCGAGGTTTGCTCTTCGGCGGCGCTGGCGATCTGCGCGTTCATTGCGTTGATGGTGCCGATCAGGCCGGAGATGGAGTCCAGCGACACGCCGACTTCGTTGGTCTGCTTGTTCGCGCCCTCGCCCGCTTCAGTGGAACGGCGCATGGCCGCAACCGAAGCCGTGGTGCCGGCTTCAAGGCGGGTGATCATGCCCTGGATTTCCTGGGTGCTGGTTTGCGTGCGACTGGCCAGCGCGCGGACTTCATCGGCCACTACCGCAAAGCCACGACCGGCTTCCCCGGCACGCGCCGCTTCGATGGCAGCGTTGAGTGCCAGCAGGTTAGTTTGCTCGGCAATCGAGCGGATCACGTCGAGCACCGAAACGATCGAACGCACATCTTGCTGCAGGTTATCCAGACTGGTGCCGCTCAGGCGAATGTCCGACACCAGAGCGCTCATGCCCTGAATGTTGTTGCCCACCACTTTGCGTGCGGCATGACCTTGCTGGTCGGTTTCAGCAGCGGCCTCGGCGGCGCGCTGGGCGCTCATGGCGACTTCTTGCGCGGCAGACGACATCTCGTTGATCGCGGTGGCGACCTGATCGGTCTCGTTGCGTTGACGCTGCATGGCTTGTTCGGAACGCAGGGTTTGCTGCGTCGCCTGAACCACCAGGCCATCAAGATCGCTGGTCATCTGCGCAACCTGACGCACCATGGTGTGAATCTTGTCGATGAAGCGGTTGAACGACGCGGCCAGATCGCCCAGTTCATCGTGGCTGGTGATAGCCAGGCGATGGGTCAGATCACCCTCACCGGCGGCGATGTCATCCAGATTAGTCTTGAGTACGCGCAGCGGCCGGACGATGCCATTGGCGGTCCAGATACCGGCTGCAGCAGTCACCAGCAGCAACACCAGCGTGACCAGGAAAATACTGCCCAGAATATCACGCGTGCGTTTGGTCACTGCGTCCTGCTCCAGGACCATCGCCGCGTCGATGTCATCCATGTTGATGGCGCTGCCGAGCACCAGATCCCACTTCTCCAGGTAAACGGTGTAGCCCAGTTTGGGCACTTGCACGCTTTCCTGACCCGGTTTCGGGGCGGCGTAATCAATGTAATGCTTACCGTTTTTAGCCACTTCGACGAAGGTCTGGTAGTGGTAGGAACCGTCGGGGTCCTTGGTGTCCCAGAAGCTTTTGCCCACGCCCGCCGTGCTGTCGCCCCGGAAGACCCGCACGCCTTTGCTGTCGTAGCCGAAGAAGTAACCGTCTTCACCAAACTTCACCGGTTTCAGTACATCCAGTGCTTTATCGCGGGCCGCCATGTCGCCGTTGGCCGAAGCGTCGTGCAACGGCTTGATGGTGGTCAGCGCCACTTCGACGTAGTTTTTCAGCACATCGCGATTGCGTTGGACCAGGCTCTCGCGGGTGTCGCGCATTTCCTGATCAGCGCTGCGCTGCAACATCCATGACGCTAGCCCACTGATGATCAGCGCGAACAACAACGCGGGAATGATGGCTAAGCACAGCAATTTGCTTTTGACGGTCAACTTCATGGGAGAAATGCCCTCCTGGTCAATGTGGTTTTCAGGAGTATCGGCAGGAGGTCGTACAACTTGAAAAAAGAATGGTGGCAATTTGGCGTCAAATTTTTAGTGACCGTGGAGCGCTCTTGCAAGTGCCGGCGATATTTCATATCAACCGCTGCGCTCCCTCTGAGTGATAGTCAGAGGGAGCGCTCCCCATCAAGCCATGTTTCCACCCCGGAAACGGGCCGTTGTTGAAGTTGTTCCAGCGCATTTCCAGGATGTCGTCAGTCGGGGCAATCGGCGTATCAGACACACCGCATCGAAAGCCCCGCACTGCTCGCGCTCCTTCAGGTTTTGCGTATTACCAGCGAAACGCCACAGTCCCCAACACCGTGCGCTCTTCACCCCAGTAGCAACGCCCTGCGTTGTTGCAGCCCGACACGTATTCCTTGTCGAACAGGTTCTTTGCGTTCACGTCCACCGACCAATGCTTGTCGATGTCGTAACCCACCAGCGCATCCACCAGTGTCACATCGCCGGTCTTCAATTTGCCGTACAACGTCGGCGCGGTGTAGGCGAAGGTGTTGTCGAAGTAACGCACCCCGCCGCCCAGACGCAGCCCGCTCAGCGCGCCATCCAGGAAGCGATACGTCGCCCAGGTCGAGGCCTGGTTACGCGGAATACCGGTCAGTTGATGATCCTCGAACAACGAGCCCGGCGCGTCCTTGGTCACCCGCGCATCGGTGTAGGTATACGACGCCACCAGGCTGAGATTGCGGGTCACATCACTGTTGACCTCAAGCTCGACGCCCTTGGATTTGCTCTTGCCCACTTGCTGGCTGAAACCGTTGCTGCCCGCGACCACGTCATGGGATTTGGTCAGGTCGAAAACCGCAGCGCTGAAGGTGGTGTTCCAGCCTTTGGGCTCATATTTCAAACCCACTTCGTATTGCTCGCTGAGGATCGGATCGAGCAAATCGCCATTGGGCTGCGACGACTGTTGCACCGGGGTGAACGCCGTCGAATAGCTGACATACGGAGAAATGCCGTTTTCGAACTGGTACATCAAGCCGGTCTGCCAGCTGAAACGGTGATCCCAACCGTCCAGATCGGTGGCCGGCGTCGTGCCTTTGGCGCGGTTGCGGTATTCGCTTTGCACCCAGTCCTGACGCCCGCCCAACAAGAAAATCCAGTTGTCGTACTTGCTTTGCAGTTGGCCGTAGGCTCCGTACATGTGCTGATCGAGCTGGGAGTTCTGAACGTACAACGGCGTGGTCGGCTGTACCGGCGAGAACACCGGATTGAACACGTTATAAGTGCCGCCCAGGCCGGCGTTCCAGTCCTGATTGAACGAGGTACGGTCGTAACTGGCCCCGAGCAATACGGTGTTATCCAGTGCACCCGAGGTGAAGTGACCTTCGAACTGGTTGTCCACCGAATAAGTGACCGACTTGTTGTCGCGGTCGTAGGCACTGCTGCTCAACGTGCTGCCAAAGCCGGCCTGATTCAGGTTGTTCGGCCAGGTTTCATGGCGGTTCACACGCGATTCCATGTAGCGCGAGTTCTGACGGAACTGCCAGGTGTCGTTGATCTGATGGCTGAACTCGTAGCCCAGCGTCCAGGCTTCACGCTCGAAATCATCCCAGCTCGGGTTGCCGTTGAACTGATCCTTGCCAATTTTGCCGTTGACGTTATTGAGCAGCGTCCCCGCCGCCGGGTAGCCCAGCAGCAGTTTGGTGCGGTCGCGCTGGTAGCTCGACAGCAGGGTTAGCGCGGTGTCTTCGTCGAAATTGAAGGTCATGGACGGCGCGATATAGAGACGATCATCCGGCACCGAATCCACCTGCGTATCGGCGTTGCGGCCCAGCATCACCACACGCCCAAGAATGCGGTTGTCGTCGGTCAGAGGCCCGGAAACATCCAACCCCAGCTGACGGCGATTGTTGCTGCCGTAGCTGAATTTAGCTTCACCCTGCGCGGTTTCGGTCGGCTTTTTGCTGACCAGATTGACCAGGCCGCCCGGCGCGTTTTCGCCGTAGAGAATCGAACTCGGGCCACGGAACACTTCAGTGCGCTCCAGGCCATAGGGCTCGGTGGTGGTGTCGTAACGGTTGCCCTGCAGACGCAAGCCGTCCTTGAGCAATCCATATCCGTAGTCGGTAGCGTTGTAGCCACGAATGGAAAACAGGTCGCCGGCCAGACCATCACCCACCGCGAAAGGCGGCGCAAAAATACCTGGGACGTAGCCGAGAATGTCGGTGAGCGTTTGCGATCCCTGATCCTGGATGCGCTGACGTGTCACCACCGACACAGAACGCGGGGTCTCGGACAGAGGCGTGCTGGTCTTGGTGCCGGCGGTGCTGTTCTGTACCTGATAGCCGACGGTCTGTTCGCCTTCCGGTGCCTCTCCAGTGATCACCGAGTTCTGCAATTGCAACGCCTCGCCTTTCGTTGCCGGTTTGGCTGGCGCATCTTCGGCGGCGGCCATGCCATGCCAGCTCACCGTGGCGACCAGCAACGCCAAGGTTTTCACCTTCACATCCATCTTGTTATTACGAGCCATTTACCTTGCCCCTCCCTTGAAGTTGCTGCGGGCCCAGCCCCGTTTGTACCGCTATGTTTCAAAAACGAGGAAATGTAACAGAGAACAATTCCTATTACCATTGCGATTGGCTGCTACGACAAATGTCTTTTCTAGCTGCGCGCAGCGCCTCAGCCTGCGCTCAGGCCGGCTGTTACGCTGGAGGGGGGGGAGAGGAAGATTTAGGCGACCTGAGCGATCTTTGCGGCGGCAATAATCTAGCCACGGGAGAAAGCCAATAACACCGGCCCGAGGACCGATCGCCTCAGTGAGCAAACCGCGCTGCAAACACCGGACATTACTCCTGATGGAGTCCTGCGAGTCTATACAGCGCGTGAAAAGGAGTGGTTGCCGCTACTGTAAATTCACGAACAACCCGCCATCCACCAACAACGAAGCACCGGTCACATAACGCGCCATATCGGACGCCAGGAATACGATCGGCCCCGCTACATCTTCCGGCTGCCCAAGGCGCCCAAGCGGTGTGCGCGAGGTCATGTAGGCCAGCTTCTCTTCATCCGCCAAATCTTCCTTGTTGATATCGGTGGCGATGGTGCCGGGCAATACCGAGTTGCAGCGAATGCCATAGGGCCCCAACGCGATGGCGCACGACTGCATCAGCGAATGCAGACCCGCCTTGGTCGGCGTGTAGTGGGTTTGCATGGCCCCGCCGACCAAGGCGCTGATGGAGCTGACGGCGATGATCGCCCCGCCGTTACCTTGATTTTTCATCTGATTGGCGGCGGCCTGAACGGCAAAATACGCGCCGTTGAGGTTGGTGTTGATGGTCTTCAGATAGACTTCGCGCGGCATGTCGAGGAACGAGTGAAACGGACAGATGCCGGCGTTATTGACGAACACGTCAACGCTGCCGAACGCATCCACCGCGCCCTTGACCAGCCTGTCTCCGGTGTCCGGATCTTCTGCGTCGCTGCCGACTTCAACGGCCCTTCCACCGAACGCATCGATCTCATCGATCAGGCTGCGCGCTGCGGTCAAACCCTGCTCGCTGCCGCTGTGGCCGATCACCACGCTGGCGCCTTGTCGCGCGCACTCTTTGGCTGCGGCCCTGCCGATGCCTCGTGAAGCACCGGTAATAATCACGGTTTTGCCTGCCAGTAACATAAGAACTCCTTGCTGGATATCGAGTGAAAGTTGGGCTGCTGTCAGCCCAGATAGTTGCCGTAGCCGACCATGCCGATAGAACCGAGAATCACCGCGATGCCCATCATCAGCACGCCCTTGTTGGATGAGGTCGTGCCCTGCCATTCGCGGAAATACAGGCCCCAGCAGTTGGACACGATGATGATGAAAGACATATGCAGCACCCACGAACTGGCGTCGTTCTGCAGGCGGCTTTCGCCCATGCCGTAGAAGAAAAACTGCAGAAACCACAACGTCCCGGCGCTCGCCACCAACAGGTAATTGCGCAGCAGCGGCGTCTGGGTATTGGTGTAATCGCCGAAGGTACGATTTCGGCGATTGAGCCCCAGGCACCAGATCGCGTTGGTGGTGAGGCCGCCCCACATGATCACCATGAAGGTCACGTTGTTCTGGAACAGGCTGTTGGCGCCATGCTGCACGGCGGCTTCAGCCAAGGGTCGACCTGCTGCGATGCCGTAACTGAAACAGGCGCTGAGCACGCCTGAAATCACCGCCACCAGCGCGCCTTTGCTCAGAGAGAACTCGCTGACGCTGGCGAACTTGGTTTCGTCCGATACATCGCGCTCCTTTAGCATCCCGGCTCGACCGCACAGGGCGATGCCGATCATCGACACCGCCACGCCCCACAGCACCCAGTTGCCACCGACACTGGCGACCATTTCAGTCAGCGTCCCTGCTGTAGCGTCCGTGAATAGATCGCGGTAGAGCGCGGGCATCAGAGCGCCCAAGGCTGAAGTCAGTCCCATCACCAGCGACATGCCCAGCGACAGACCGAGGTAGCGCATGGTCAGGCCGAACGTCAACCCGCCGATCCCCCACAACACGCCGAACAGGTAGGTCCAGAACAACGTTGCGCTGTCGGCCTGCCGCAGGATGTCCAGAAAACCCGGCACCGTCAGCTGCGCGGCAATCAACGGCACGATCAGCCACGACGCCAGCCCGCCCATGATCCAGTAACTTTCCCACGCCCAGCCGTGGACCTTCTTGTAGGGAATGTAAAAGCTGCCAGAAGCTGCACCTCCGATAAAATGCAGCAGCACACCGAGCAGAATGATTTCCACGGTTTACGTCCTTTTTGTTTTTTTGGATTGGGCTTTCGCTTGAATGAATACGCTATGTTTCAGTCGCGGGTGAGGCTGAACATCGGCTGCAGATCGACGCTGATGGGTGATGCGTCCGGATGGCTCGGCATGAGCGAATGCATGTGCTGCCACCATCGCTGCATGACTGGCAAATGCCGTAATTCATCGAGCCGATGAGGGTCGTCGTGGGTCATCACGGCAAACAGCGCGAGGGCGTCGGGATCGAGAAAAATCCGGTAATCGGTGATGCCTGCATCGCGCAGCGCCTGCACCAGTTCCGGCCAGATTTCATCATGCCGGCGGCGGTACTCATCAGCCTGACCGGGGTTGAGATTCATGCGAAATGCGCGCACCGGCATCAGCGTGCTCCCTGCTCGGGCAGGGAATAGGCGCTGGCAACGTTGCGCAAAAAGAACTTTTCCTGAACCGAGGCGGGTTTGTCTGCCAGGCAGCGTTTAACCAGGCCGACGGTCGTGTCGAAGTCGGCGACGGTATTGCTGTTGGGCCAGTCGCTGCCGAAGAAACATCGGTCCTCACCGAAGGCTTCCCAGAGATAAGCCAGTCGATCCCGGTAATACGCAGGATCGTTGATCACCCCGCCTGCATCGAGCTGAGGGATTTCTGCCAGCTTGGCGAACACATTGGGATTCTCGGCCAGCGCGAGCACATCGCGCTGAAAGTCCGGGAGCTGGTCGGCGGTGACTGCAGCACTGGGCAAATGATCAACGATGATGCGCAAATCAGGCAGCCTGTCACTCAGTCGCAGCAGGCCCTTGATCAATCGGGGATCAGGGTTGGCGCTGTCCAGACTGCGGCCCGATTCAACCAGGCGCCGCATGCCTTCGATGAAGCCCGGACGCGTTTGGTCATCGAGTAAGTCCCGGTCCCACAAGTTGCCGTAACGCAGCCCTAGAAACAGCGGCTCGCTGTGTAGCGCCTCGAAGTCATCGTTGAAATGCGGGGCCAGCGGCGACAGATTGCCGACGAAACCCAGCATGCTGGGGGTGTCGCGCATCTTGTCCAGTAGCCACTGATTGTCCGAGCGCCAGGGACTGGCCTCCACCACGATGGCGCCAACGATATGATGAGCAGTTGAGACCTGTTGATATTGAGCAGGCAACGACGTGCCATGCAGCACATGACCAACCTCGGGCCAAGGGATCCCCTCAGGCCGCGTCGCGTCGAACAGGTGAATATGGCCGTCGATAATCGGGCCGTCGTACAGGATGGGAGCAGTCATTCTCGATTCCAACTGATAACGCTTGTTCTTATTGAGGCCGACTGTAGGGCGTGGCAGCGATACGTGACTAATCGATTTTTGGTTAACAGCGATACCTTAAGGCTATCGGCCTCACGCCAGCCGAAACACCCCAAAGCTGAACCTTCTCCCCAAGACGCCCTCACTTATGAAGGCCGTGGCGGTGGGTTCGGCCTCGATATCAGCGCCCGCATCAGACATCCCCTGTCCGGATTCTCAGGATCGCCCATGAATCTTTATGCCCCTTCTCCTTCAGTCATTACCCCCATCGAGCGCGAGTTGAGTGTGCGAGCGGTGATCACCGGGGTGCTGCTGGGCATCGTACTGACGCCGTCGAATGTCTACGCCGGGTTGAAGATCGGCTGGTCGTTCAATATGTCGATCATCGCGCTGCTGGTGGGCTTCGGCGTGTGGCAGAGCTTTATCGCAAGGTTCAAGACACAACCGCCTTGGACCCTGCACGAGAGCAATATCAATCAGACGGTGGCCTCGGCGGCGGCGTCGATCATTTCCGGTGGGCTGGTGGCGCCGATCCCGGCTTACACCCTGTTGACCGGCCAGCAACTGGACCCAATCCCGATGATGGCCTGGGTGTTTTCGGTGAGTTTCCTTGGCATCTGGATTGCCTGGTACCTGCGCCCTACCCTGCTCAACGACAAGGCGCTGAAGTTTCCCGAAGGCATGGCGACCCTGGAAACCCTGCAGCATATTTATCATCACGGCCATGAAGCCGCCGCGCGAATCAAAGTGCTGTTCTCTGCCGCACTGTTGTCAGCGGGCGTGAAGTGGATCGACACCTTTCTCTGGACCATCCCGCGCTGGGCGCCCAACGCGCAACTGGAACGCCTGACCTTTACGGCCGACCCCTCGCTGTTGCTGATCGGCTTCGGCGGCATCATCGGCATTCGCGTGGGCTTGAGCCTGCTACTGGGCGCAGCACTGGCGTGGGGCGGGCTGGCACCCTGGTTGCTGGCGCAAGGACTGATCGTGTTGCCATCGGGCAGTTCCGGACCACAATTCGCCAAGCTGGTCGAGTGGCTGCTGTGGCCTGGCGTGAGCTTGATGGTCAGCTCCACGCTCGTGTCGCTGGCCATCCAGATTTTCAAATCTCGCCGTCAAACCGTTGGAAAGCGAACTTTCGCTTGGCACAGGCCCGCTGCGGGTCCGGCCATAGGGTTCGCGCTGTCGATCGCGTTGGTGGTTTGCCTGCAAGCTGCATTGTTCGGGATCGACGTCTGGATGGCGCTGCTGTCGATCCCGCTGGCGATCTGCCTGGCGGTGGTGGCGGCACGCGTGGTCGGTGCCACCGGGATCGCGCCGATTGGCGCCATCGGCAAATTGTCGCAGCTGAGCTTCGGCCTCGTGGCGCCGGGGCAAGTGCCGATCAATCTCATGAGCGCCAACACAGCGGGCGGCGCGGCGGGTCAGAGCACCGATTTGATGAACGACTTCAAGGTCGGGATGGCGATTGGCGCGACACCCAAGAAACAGGTCATCGCGCAGTGCGTGGGTATCTTCATCGGCAGCATCGTTGGGGTGCTGGTGTATATAGCGCTGATTCCTGACCCGCAAAGCATGCTGCTTACTGAAGAATGGCCCGCACCCGCCGTCGCGACATGGAAAGCTGTGGCGCAAACTTTGATGTATGGACTGGATTCGCTGTCTTCCAGCGTGCGCTGGGGGATCTTTCTCGGTGCAGTGGTCGGGTTGCTGCTCGGGGTAATGGACAGCCTGCTGCCCAAACGTCTGACGCGCTTTTTGCCCAGTTCAGCAGCCCTTGGTTTGTCGTTCGTTCTTCCGGCGTCGACCTCATTGATGATGGCCTTGGGCGCGGTGCTGACCTGGCTGGTGAGTCAGCGTTGGCCGCACATCACCGAGCGATTTGCAATCACCGCTGCGGCCGGTTTGATCGCCGGCGAAAGTATCACCGGAGTAGGTGCATCGTTTTGGGCAATGGCTGGGAATCTTTAGAGCTCGGGTAGCTCTGAACTTCAGCGCCTTGAGTCGACGACATAGTTGTGACGCAAGGCTTTCAGCATCAGCCGCTTGCGAACTATCAATTCGATCAATATTGAACATAGCGAACTTCGCCGTTCTTTTCGGATTGCGAGACAGGGATGATAGCGCCATCGATTTTTCAAGGACTTAGCTCCCATGTCAGTCAACATGACCATCCTGTTTTTACTGATCGTCTCTTTCACGATTGCGTTGTTTGGCGTCGGCTTTTAAAGAGCGATTGCCCGGCAAGCGTCAACGACCTTCCAGCAACACTCCGGCCTGATCCAGCAGCCCCAGCGGATCGCTGGTCTTGTGAATGTCCACGGACAGCAACTGCCGAAACTTGCGAGCGCCGGGGAAACCCGTGCCCAATCCCAGTACATGACGCGTGATGTGATGCATCGAGCCGCCGTCGCTCAGGTGAGCGGCGATATAGGGGCGCATGGCCGCAAGGACTTCGGAACGGGTGATAACGGGGGCAGTGCTGCCGAACAGCTTGCGATCGACGTCCGCCAGTAGGTACGGATTGTGGTACGCCTCACGGCCAAGCATCACCCCGTCGAAGGTGTTCAGGTGTTCCCGGCATTGCTCGAGGGTTTTGATACCGCCGTTGAGAATGAACTCAAGGCCGGGGAAATCCTCAACGAGTTGCGCAGCAACGTCGTAGCGCAGCGGCGGGATGTCGCGGTTTTCCTTAGGCGACAGGCCTTCGAGAATGGCGATCCGCGCGTGAACGGTGAAGCTGGTACAACCGGCATCGCGCACGGTGCCGACGAAATCACAAAGCTCTGCATAACTGTCGCGACCGTTGATGCCGATCCGGTGCTTGACCGTTACGGGGATCGATACCGCATCGCGCATGGCTTTGACGCAATCTGCAACCAGCTGCGGGTGGCCCATCAGTACGGCACCGATCAGGTTGTTCTGCACCCGGTCACTCGGGCAGCCGACGTTGAGATTGACCTCGTCGTACCCCGCCGCCTCGGCCATTTTCGCGCAGGCGGCGAGATCCGCCGGGGTGCTGCCACCCAACTGCAGGGCCAGTGGATGCTCGGTGTCGTCGTGCCGCAAGAAGCGCTCGCTGTCGCCGTGCAACAACGCACCGGTGGTGACCATCTCGGTGTAGAGCAAGGCGTTTTTCGACAGCAGGCGCAGGAAGTACCGGCAATGGCGGTCAGTCCAGTCCATCATCGGCGCGACGGAAAACCGACGGGACGGTTCGCTTGGCTTGAGAGCAGCGGGTGAAGCGGTCAATGGCAACATATTGGCAATCGTGCGGATCTGTCGTGACGGACGCGCAGTTTATCAGCAAGCGCAAACATTCACCGTTACGGATGTTGCACCAGTCAGCAGCCTGCGTACCATTTGCCCGTTTGATGACATGGAATGGGAACAAGCAGCGCCAGCCGCGCTCAAACCAGTCTGGATCGAGTATCCGCGTCTCAACAATCCATAACGGCAGGTCGGGACATCAGGCATAACGCCTTGTCACGCTGAATTCATCGCCGACGCGCAGACTCCCCGTTTGCGCAAACGAGAGCCTTGAATCGCCCGCATCCGTTATGGTTTACGCCCTTGAGTGGCCGACGGCGCTCGGGTAATGTCATCAAACCCACAGGACAGAGCACGCTCATGACTTCCAAGCTGGAACAACTCAAAAAAATTACCACCGTCGTTGCCGACACCGGCGACTTCGCAGCCATCGAAAAACTCAAGCCGGTCGATGCAACCACCAACCCTTCCCTGCTGTTGAAAGCAGGTTCGAACGACAGCAACGCTGACCGCCTGAAAGAAGCGTTCAGTGGCAGCAACGGCGACATCGATCTGGCAAGCGACCGTTTCGCCGTCGCTATCGGCCGAGAGATCCTGAAAGTCGTCCCTGGCCGTGTCTCGACCGAAGTCGACGCACGCATCTCCTTCGACACCGCCGCCTGCATTGCTCGCGCAGAACGCATCGTGGGTCTGTACGAAGAGTTCGGCATTGGCCGCGACCGCATCCTGATCAAGCTCGCCTCCACCTGGGAAGGCATCAAAGCCGCCGAAGTACTGGAAAAGAAAGGCATCCAGTGCAACCTGACCTTGCTGTTCTCCTTCGCCCAGGCTCAAGCCTGTGCAGACGCTGGTGTGTTCCTGATTTCGCCGTTCGTAGGCCGCATCTACGACTGGTACAAAAAGGCCGAAGGCAAGGAATACGTGGGCGCGGAAGATCCGGGCGTGAAGTCCGTCAGCCGCATCTACAACTACTACAAGGCCAATGACTACAAGACCGTGGTCATGGGCGCCAGCTTTCGCAATCTCAGCCAGATCGAAGAACTGGCGGGCTGTGATCGCCTGACCATCAGCCCGGACCTGCTGCAGAAGCTGTCCGAAGACAACGGCGTGCTGGAGCGCAAACTGGCGCCGGGTAAAGGCGGCGAGCCGCGCCAGACGCTGAACGAAAGCCAGTTCCGCTGGGCTTCCAACGAAGACGCAATGGCCACCGAGAAACTGGCCGAGGGCATTCGTCAGTTCGCCCGCGATCAGGAAAAACTGGAAGCGTTGCTGTCGGCCAAGAAATAACGTTCGGCTCAGCGCAAAAAGGGCGGCATCCTCGCGGATACCGCCCTTTCTTTATGCCTGCGATTTATCGCGGCGAATGACTCAGGTCACTGACGCTCGAGCGCGTTTACCAGGTCGTGAAATGCCTCGCGGTTGGAGTCATTCAAGCCCATGAGGATCTTGTGGGCTTCCAGCACTTTGGCTTTGACCACTTCTTCGCACTGGTCCTGCGACGGCAAGTCGGTCAGGCACTCAGGGCGCGGGATCGGGCGATCGACAATATTGAACACCTGATCGAAGCCCATCGACTGTAAAAGGCGCGTGATGTCTTCATGGGTCGTTACCACGGTGGGCAAGAGACCTACTTTTTGACGCGACAGAATAGACAACTTCGCCAACAAGCCGAGTGTGGTGCTGTCAATGCTGCGGGTTTCGGTCAGATCGATCACGACCGTTGAAAAATTCAACGCCGTGAAGATCCGCTCAATCGTCGTATCCAAGGCCGAACAAAGCGTCAACCGCACTTCACCCACAAATTTCAGGACGAACGTGCCATCTTGCTCGGCAAACTGGATTCTACCGGTACTCATTAAAGGTTCCTGCTCAACACTAACAAGGCGATATCATCCGGCATCTCCCCGAGTGTGGCCAATCCAAACTTGCGGCGTAAGCCATCCAGGCTGCCACCTGCCGCCATCACCAATTCAGGTAACGCGGCCTCTTTCTCTTTGAGTGTATCACCTGGCAAAAGGTCCAGAATGCCATCAGACAGCAACGTTAGACTAAAGGACGCAGGCAAATCCAGCACGTGGTCCGTATACGTCGCTTCGTTGAACAACCCGACTGGCAAACCACGCCCATCCAGATAACGGGCCCCTTCCGGGGTGTACAGCACCGGCAATGGCAGATGGCCGCCGACGCTGTAGGTCAATTGCCCCGTGTCTTCATCAATGACACCGCCCACCATCGTTACGTGCTTGCCCAGCTTGCAGCTGATCAAACCGCGATTGATGTGGCCGAGGACATCAGAAGGCTTGAATTCCGGTAATGTGCCGCCGCGCCTGGATTCGAACAGCAAGCGGGTGGTCATGAACTTCAACAGAACCGTAATGAACGCTGATGATGCGCCATGACCTGATACATCGGCCAGATAAAACGCTACACGGCGCTCATCGACACGAAAGTAATCAACGAAATCACCAGATAGATATAGCGAGGGGATGATCTCGTGTTCGAACTCGAAATCATCGATGGCCCAGGGATTGGTCGGCAGCATGTTCATCTGAACCTGGCGGCCGGCGTCCTGGTCTTCCTGAAGCAAATGAAGGCTGGCTTCAAGCTCGCGGTTTGCCGTTTCCAGCTTCTGCCGATACAGCTTGTTTTCCTGAAGCAGAAACGAGCGATCCAGAGCCCGGCGCACCGAATGCTCCAGCACGGCCAGATCTTCCAGCGGTTTGATCAGGTAATCGGCGGCCCCAAGACGCAGTGCTTCAACCGCGTCGCTCATCACGCCAGCACCGGACACCACGATCACCGGGGTTTCCGGGGCGAGACTGGTCACCTGACGAATCAGCTCGAGGCCGCCCACTTGGGGCATGCGCAAGTCGCAGATCACCAGATCAGGCGTTTTTTGCTCGAATATCTGTAGACCCTGCTGGCCGTTACTGGCCTGCAGGACGCTGAACCCACTGTCTTCCAAATAGGCCGCAAGACTTGCGCGCACTACTTCGTCGTCATCGATTATCAGCAACGTGGCACTGGTTTTTTGCATGTGGGCAAACGGCGCCAGATTAGGTTGGCGTAGGCGGTCAAGGGGTGTCTGACCGCGTACTGGATTCGCTTCTAGCCTCTCTGGCTATTCGCGCCCGGACTTTTGATCCCGCGCGGCGTATGACAGAGGTGCCCTTCAAGGCGCAGACGGTACTCCCATCCGCCGGGCGTTTCAAGCGCGCTCCAGCGGTCGGTTTGCGTCTTTACACCGCAAATCGCCCGGAGTTATAAGAACGGTTAATTCAGCAACGAAATCGAAGGATGTACCATGGGCCAGAATGATCGCGACTACGCCGAGAAACGGGACTACATCCGCATGCGGGTTGATGCTGATATCAGTCTGCTGTACGCGGGCCAGATCATCCCGGCCGTTTGCGTGGATTTATCCAGCTCGGGCATGCAGATAGAAGCGCCGCGCTCGTTTCAGGTAGGTGACAAGATCAGCGTTCGCATCGACTCAGAGCATGCTGCACTGAAGGGCCTGGAGGCCGAAACCGAGGTCGTCTGGCTGGCGGACCTGGAAGAAGGCGGACAGAAACTGGGCCTTACCATCCTGAAGATGAACTGAGTCGGCACGGAACAGGTTCACAGTTTCGACAAATGACCGGCGTAAAAAAGGCGACTCACTGAGTCGCCTTTTTTTGATTTTCAAGCAGTCAAAGACGAATCAGAAATCGTCTACAACCTTGCCGTCCTTCACTTTGAACTCACGGTTCTGCAGGAAGGCGTTGCGAATGAAGATGTACTTGTCACCGTTGATAAGCTTCTCGGCCGACAGCAGGCTGGCGCGAGTGTCGACGATGTTGAGGCCCAGCAGCGAGTTACGGACCGGCACGTCGTCGATGTAGCGGTACGGTGCAGTGTAGGTGTCCGGGTACTTGGCGACGGCGTCACGCACGGTGCTAGGACCGAAGAAAGGCAACATCACGAACGGGCCGCTGCCTACACCCCAGTAACCGAGGGTTTGGCCGAAGTCTTCGTCATTGCGTTGCAGGCCCATCTTGGTGCCCACGTCGAAGAAGCCAGCGAGACCGAAGGTGGTGTTGAAGATCAAACGTGCGGTGTCGACGCCAGCAGCGGCAGGTTTGGCCTGCAACACATCGTTGGCGAGGTTGGTCACGTCGCCGACGTTTTTGAACATGTTGTGGATGCCGTCTTCCAGAAACTGCGGGGTGATGAACTCATAACCCTGGGCAATAGGCTTCAGCGCGTATGTGTCGAGGGTGTCGTTGAAGCGGAAGATGGCACGGTTGACGCCTTCCCAAGGGTCTTCGTCAGCGGCTTGGGCGGCCATTGGAACCAGTGCGATACCGGCACAGAAACAAAGCTTAGCGATACGATCAAACAAGCCTGCACCAGTCACGGGCATAGCTGACACTCCTAGTCAAAGTTATGAAGCGGGCGCTACGCCCCCAAAACAAAGTCGCGAGTATAAAGCGTTCCGCGATGATTTACGTCGCTCAACGCCGAAGGATTTGCTTACGCATTGAAATTTGACAACCGCTGTCATCGCGCCGTCATCGGACTGTCACGTGAGTACCTTAGTTTCACCTCTATTTCAGAGGGAAATTCATGCTCGCTCCCGTCGCTGTTTCCGACCCCTCTTTCACGGCTGTGCTATTTGGTCTGAGCGGCTGCCTTGTAGACTTCGGCGCGCAGTCAGCCGCGCTTAAGCCCAAAGAATCGCAACAAATCGTGTCAGCCGAGGTGGCTGCGCAAGCCGCCGACTATGCCTTCCCCACGCCCGGCGCATTAGCCGTTTTGAAATCTCTGCGGCATCAAGGCGTACCGTGCGCCTGGATTGAGGAATTCCCCACCCCCATCGCACAAGAGCTGGCCAAACCTCTAAGCGGCTGGATCCAGCCTGGCGCTGCTTCAGGCAGCCACTGGCCGGCGCCCGATGCCTGCTGGCAGGCGTTGATGAGTCTGAATGTGAGTCAACTGGATGGATGCGTGCTGGTCAGCGGTGATCCGCGCCTGATCAAGTCGGGGCTCAATGCCGGTTTGTGGACGATCGGCCTGGCGTCGTGCGGGCCACTGTGCGGAGTCTCGCCAGCGCAGTGGGAGAGTTTGAATGACGCTAAGCGTGAACAGTTGCGCACTCGAGCCACGTTGACACTCTACGAAATCGGCGCCCATTCGGTTATCGATCATCTTGGCGAACTGGAATCGTGCCTGGCCGACATCGCACTGCGGCGGTTGAAAGCAGAGAAACCCTGACACCGTTTGATCGACATCATGCAGGTTGTGGCGCACTGGATTAGTCTTACAGCATAAGGACCTTTGGCCGTGCGCCGAGGTCCATGCTGAGACTATCAATAAAGGGAGCACCCTATGTCCGCCCGCAAACTGCAAGAGCAACTCAATACCTTGCGCGAGCAACTGGATCAAAACCCGCCGTTGACTGAAACGGAGCGCGAGGACCTGAAACAGGTGATGGAGCAGATTCAATCGCAGATCGAACTCGAAACCCGGACACAGGACACCAGCGTGGCCGACGGCGTCAATCTGGCTGTGGAGCGCTTTGCACTGGAACATCCGAGCATCGCCGGCACATTACGCAACATTGTCCAGACGCTGGGCAACATCGGCATTTGAAATGCCTGCTCTTTTGTATGAGCGAATTTATTCGCGAGACGGCGATTCAGGCGCAGCAGATGCGTCGAATTTACCGCCCTTCGCGAACACTTTCGCTCCTACAGAAATCTGCACATCACTGCCGCGCCAAACGGGCATTCTCAAGGGTCAAAGCTTCGGTACTGCGATACGGGTTGATGTCCAGCCCACCACGCCGCACGTACCGCGCTGACACCGTCAGCTTTTCCGGCTTCAGCAATCGTTGCAAGTCCATGAAAATCCGCTCCACGCACTGCTCGTGGAAATCCGAATGCTGGCGAAAGCTGACGATGTAGGCCAAAAAGCTTGCGTGGTCCAACGCAGCTCCCCGGTATTGCACCGCAACGCTGCCCCAATCCGGCTGACTGGTCACCGGGCAATTGGATTTGAGCAGATGGCTGTGCAGGGCTTCTTCAATGATGCGTGAGGAGTCACAACGCAGCAATTCTGGCTGCGGGCGGTCGTAACTGTTGATGCTGATGTCCAGATCATCGATGCACTCGCCTGGCACCGCGACGATGCCCTCGCCTTCGATGTCTTTCAGGCTGCGAATGCGCACGCCAACCGGCTTGCCTGCTGCGGCCGACAAATCCTTTTCAAGCGTCGCCACCAGCTCGTGTTGAGACGCGAACGGCGTCTGGTTCAGTGAGTTCAGGTACAGCTTGAAGGATTTCGATTCGATGATATTGGGCGAATCCGCCGGTATCGCAAACTCCCCGATCGCCACCACTGGTTTGCCCGACGGCAACAACCATGACAACTCGTAGCAGTTCCAGAAATCGACGCCTTTGTAGGGCAACGTCTCGGCAGTCAGCCCCAATTCTGCCCATTTGGCGGCGCGTGGAATCGGGAACAGCAGCGATGGCGTGTAGGTGGCGATGTACTCACTGGACTTGCCCAGCGGCGAGTGTTCGGCTGCGGGATGCATGGCGGGACCTGAATGTGAAAGCGGAAATGAAAACCAAGGCGTGTAAGTTTACGGGTTTTGCGGCCGTCGCAAACCTGTAGGAGCGAACTTGTTCGCGAGACGGCATATTTGATTTGCCGCGAGATCCTCTCGCCAACAAGTTGGCTCCTACAGAAGCCGCGTCTTCAGGGCGTCACTCATAACGCAGCGCATGGGCCGGCTGGATCTGCGCCGCGCGCCAGGCCGGGTAGATCGTCGCCAGAAAGCTCAGGATGAAACCGGCCGCGCAGATCAGCGCCACGTCCCCTCCTTGCAAATCGGAAGGCAGATTGCTGATGAAATACACGTCCGAGGTGAAAATATGCTGCCCGGTGACGCGCTCGATCCAGCCGACCAGTGCGCTGACGTTGATCGCAGCAATGACGCCCAGCACCCCGCCGATCACCGTTCCGACAACGCCGATCACGGTGCCCTGGACCACAAAGATAGCCATGATTTGCCCCGGCGTAGCGCCAAGGGTGCGCAAGATCGCGATGTCCGCGCCCTTGTCGTTCACCACCATGATCAAGGTTGCGATGATGTTGAAAGCCGCCACCGCGACGATCATCAGCAGCAACAGACCGATCATGGTTTTTTCCATTTTCATCGCACTGAACAGGCTGCCTTGGGTGTGCGTCCAGTCATCGGCTTTGTAGCCATTACCCAGCCCCGCAACAATCGCCGAGGAGACTTGCGGTGCTGCGTACAAGTCTTTGACCGCCAGACGCACGCCCTGCACCTGATTTGGCTGCCAGCGCTGAATGGTCGCCGCATCCGCCACATTGACCAGTCCCATGGAGCCGTCAAGCTCGGCCCCGACCTTGAACACGCCGACCACGGTCAAACGCTGCAAACGAGGGGTAATCCCGCCCGGCGCGGTGCTGACTTCCGGAACGATCAACGTCAGCTTGTCGCCCACATTCAAACGAAAACGCCGGGCCGTGATCTCGCCGATCACCACGCCGAAATCGCCGGGCTTGAGATCCTGCATACGGCCTTGGACGATGTGTTGAGTGACGATCGAGACTTGCGATTCAAGGGACGGGTCGACGCCGCTGATCTGGATCGGCTGCATCGCGCCTTTGTAGGACAACATGCCGTCCATTTCCGTGAAGGGCACGGCAGCGGTGACTTCCGGGTTTTTCATGGCCGCTTCGGCAGCAGGCTTCCAGTCATCAAGCGGGGTAACCCCGGAGATCACTGCGTGAGGGACCATGCCGAGGATGCGCCCACTCATTTCCTTCTGAAAACCGTTCATCACGGACAGCACCACAATCATCGCCAGGACGCCAAGCGCCAGGCCAATCATCGAGGTCATGGAAATGAACGAGATGAAATGGTTCCGGCGCTTGGCCCGGGTGTAACGGGCGCCGATAAAGATTGATAACGGTCTGAACATTCGTGGAGCACCGAAGCTAAAGGTAGCTATAAGTAAAAATACACCGACACCGGTATGAGCGGCGTCGGGTTGAATCCATCAGATCGAGATCAGCCGCCCGTCTTGCAGGCTCAGCACACGGTCCATCTGCTTGGCCAAGGCCAGATCGTGGGTCACCACCAGAAACGCCGTGCGCGACGAGGTGCTCAGTTCGAGCATCAAGTCCTGAATGCCCTGGGCAGTGTGATGGTCGAGGTTGCCGGTTGGCTCGTCGAGCATCACCAAGCCTGGCTGATTGACCAACGCACGGGCGATCGCAACACGCTGACGCTCCCCACCGGACAACTCGGACGGCTTGTGCGCCAGGCGAGGGCCCAGGCCTACCCGCTCAAGCAACGCCGTGGCACGCTGACGGGCCTCGGGAATTGCGGTCTTGCCGATCAGCAGCGGCATGCAGACGTTTTCCAGCGCGGTGAACTCGGGCAACAAATGGTGGAACTGATACACGAAACCCAGCGCCCGATTCCGCAACAGGCCACGGGCTTTTTCATTCAGCGCCGACAACTCTTCGCCGGCCAGCCATACGCTGCCTTCGGACGGCGTATCAAGGCCGCCGAGCAGGTTGAGCAACGTACTTTTGCCCGAGCCCGAACTGCCAACAATCGCCACGCGCTCACCGGCGTGCAACTCCAGTTGCAAGCCAGACAACACCGTTACCGACTCTGGACCTTCCTCGTAGGATTTGCCCAGGTTGCGGCAGCTCAAAACTGCTTTATCACTCATGCCCGACTCACTCATAACGTAACGCCTCCGCCGGCTGGGTGCGCGCGGCACGCCAGGCTGGATACAAGGTGGCGAGGAAACTCAGGATCAATGCCGCGCCGCAGACGAGGAATACGTCTTCGGGCAGTAATTGCGATGGCAGATAGTCGATGAAGTAGACATCTGCATTGAGAAATTTGTGGCCGATCAGGCCTTCGAGCGCAGAGATAGCGGCGCTGACGTTGAGGGCGGCAAAGATACCGACTGCCGCGCCGATGGCAGTCCCAACCACTCCGATGACCGTGCCCTGGACCATGAAAATCGCCATGATCTGGCCTGGCGTGGCGCCCAGCGTTCGCAGAATCGCGATGTCACTGCGCTTGTCATTCACCACCATCACCAGCGTGGAGATGATGTTGAACGCCGCCACTGCAACGATCAGCAGCAACAGCAGGCCGATGATGGATTTCTCCATGCCGATCGCCTGATAAAGATTGCCGTGAGTGCGGGTCCAGTCGCGGGAGTAGTACTGGTGCTCGCCGAGATTCTGCGCGATTTCATAGGCGGTACGCGGCGCCTTGAACAGGTCTGTGAACTTCAGGCGCAGGCCCTGCACCTGATCGGGCTTCCAGCGATGCAACCGCGCCAGATCCTGAAGGTTGGTGACGCCCAGATAACCGTCCAGTTCGCCCGCGCCGACGTGAAAGATGCCGACTACGGTGAAGCGCTTCATGCGCGGGAACATCCCGGCGGGCGTGACGGTGACTTCCGGTGCGACGAACGTCACCTTGTCACCGATAACGACACCGAGCTTGGTAGCGGCCTTGTCGCCGATCACCACACCGAAACCGCCGGCAACCAGATCATCGAGCCGACCCTGCTTCATGAACTGGTCGATGATCGACACTTTACGTTCCTGGGCCGGATCAATGGCATTGAGAAGGATTTTCTGCACATTGCCGTTATTGGTCAGCAAACCCTGCATCTGGGTGAACGGCGCGACGGCCTCCACCTGCGGGTTCTGCTTGACCTTGGCCGCCAGGCTTTGCCAATCGCTGATTGGCTCGCCTGACTCGATGGTAGCGTGGGGCACCATGCCCAGGACGCGGGTGCGCATTTCATGATCGAAGCCGTTCATGACCGATAACACGACTATCATCACGACTACGCCAAGGGCGAGGCCGATCATCGACGTCAGGGAAATGAAGGAGACAAAATGATTACGGCGTTTAGCACGGGTATAACGCGTGCCAATAAATACAAAAAGAGGTCTGAACATTTAGGGCTTGTTCGCAGGAATGGGGAACGTCCTTGTGGCGGGCCTCAGCGAGCAGCTTTACACTCAAAACACACTGAGCCAACTGACGGATCGCGCTGGGCGATCTTTCTGACAACCGCCGCTACCATGGGTTCGCCATGTCGACATTAGATGAAGAAGAACGCCGCGAATACTACCGTATCGAGGACAGCGTCGCACTGGAAATTAACCTGTTGTCAGGGCCAGGCGCGGTCGACGAACACGCTCACCGAGGCACCTCGGCGCTGTTTGATCTGCTGAGCGAACTGCACGTCAGCGAGTTCGAGTCCCAGCATTTACTGCGTCAACTGGACGAGCGCGACCGCACGCTCAACAGTTTTCTCAAAGCCCTCAGCAAGCGCATCGATCTGCTCGGTCAGGTAGTGGCGCAAACCGTGCTGGGCAAGCTCGGCAAGCCGCAAAAGGTGATCATGTCCGAAGGCGGCCTACAATTCGAGACGCCACAGCCCTTCCATGCAGGCGATCTGCTTTCGATCAAAATGGTCCTCATGCCACAAGCGTCCGGGATGATGCTGCGGGCTAGAGTGACGTCCTGCCAAGCGCTCACTATTGGAGATTTCGAGGTCGGCACCGAGTTCATCGACCTGCCTGACGCCCAACGCCAACTGCTCGCCAGACACATCCTGCAACGACAAGCCCAGCAACGGCGGCTGGCCCGCGAACAAAACGATCCTTCTCCCGACTAATGTTCTGCACAGTGCGTTTAACTGAAAGTACACAAAGGCGCCCGACGTCCCCAAGGAGTAATTGTGACCCTGATCTATGGCCACCGCGGCGCTAAAGGCGAAGCACCGGAAAATACCCTGAGCAGTTTTCAGGAATGTCTCAAACACGGCGTGAAGCGTTGCGAACTGGACCTGCATCTGTCCCGCGACGGCGAACTGATGGTGATCCACGACCCAACCCTCAAACGCACCACCGATCGACGCGGCAAAGTCGTTGAACATCAAGCCTCTGATCTGGTGACCTACGACGCGCGCAAAGGCGGCCCTGGCTGGGTCAATCCTTGTCCGATCCCGCGTTTAGAAGAGCTGTTTGAAAAATGCGCGTTCGAACACTGGCAGCTCGAAGTCAAAAGCGCGTCACGCACCCGTGCCGCCACCACGGTGTTGGCGATTCGGGAACTGGCTCAGCGTCACGGCTTGCTGGATAAGGTCACCATCACTTCCAGCTCCCGCGAAGTGCTACGTGCCGCTCTGGAGCTGACACCTGATATTGCTCGGGGACTGGTGGCCGAATACGCCTGGCTCGACCCGCTGAAGGTCGCGCAAGGGTATGGCTGTGAGATCTTGGCGCTGAACTGGACACTATGCACCCCGGAGCGTCTGAAGAAGGCGCAGAACCAAGGGCTGCATGTGTCGGTGTGGACGGTCAACGAACCTGCACTGATGCGCAGGCTCGCTGATTTCGGCGTTGACAGCCTGATTACAGACTTTCCCGGTTTGGCCAGCGCCACGCTCGGGAATTACTGAAATCGGTCTCCCCGGCCGGCTCAGGCCACCGGCCGGAGTTGCTTAAAAAAGCCGGTTCAGGCCGTCGTAAGCCGCGACCCGATAGGCCTCGGCCATGGTCGGGTAGTTGAACGTGGTGTTGACGAAGTACTTCAGCGTGTTCGCCTCGCCCGGCTGGTTCATGATCGCCTGGCCGATATGCACGATCTCTGAAGCCTGGTCACCGAAGCAGTGCACGCCCAGCACCTGCAGGGTTTCGCGGTGGAACAGGATCTTCAGCATTCCCACGCGCTCGCCAGAAATCTGCGCCCGGGCCATGCCCTTGAAGAACGCCTTGCCCACTTCATAAGGCACTTTGGCCTGAGTCAGTTCGTGTTCGTTTTGACCGATCGAGCTGATTTCAGGAATCGTGTAAATGCCGGTCGGCACATCGTTGACGAAACGCCAGCTACCGTTATCGACCACACTGCCCGCCGCCGAACGACCCTGATCGTAAGCAGCACTGGCCAAACTCGGCCAGCCAATCACGTCGCCTGCGCCATAGATCGTCGGAACAGCGGTGCGGTAGCTTTCGTCCACGTCGATCTGGCCGCGACCATTGGCCTTGATGCCGACGTTTTCCAGTCCCAGCTTGTCGGTGTTACCGGTACGACCGTTACACCACAGCAACGCGTCGGCCTTGATCTTCTTGCCCGACTTGAGGTGCAGGATCACGCCGTTTTCCAGCCCTTCCACGCGCTCGTATTCTTCGTTATGGCGAACCATGACGTTGTTGTTGCTGAAGTGATAACTCAAGGCCTGGGAAATTTCCGAATCCAGGAAGCTCAGCAATTGATCGCGGTTATCGACCAGCTCCACCATCACGCCCAGACCGCTGAAGATCGAAGCGTATTCGCAGCCGATCACGCCTGCGCCGTAGATGATCAGTTTGCGCGGGGTGTGGTTGATGCTGAGGATGGTGTCGCTGTCGTAGATGCGCTTGTGGGAAAAGTCGATATCGGCCGGGCGATAAGGGCGTGATCCGGTGGCGATGATGATCTGGTTGGCGACGAGTTTTTCCACGATGCCAGTGGGGCACACGACGTCGATGGTGCGCTCATCGGCAAAGCTGCCGGTGCCGAAAAACACGTCAACCCGATTGCGCGCGTAGTAACCGGTGCGCGACGCGACCTGCTTGCTGATGACGATTTCGGCGTTTTTCAACACGTCCGGGAAAGAGAACCAGCGCGGTTCGCCGATGGCCCGGAACATCGGGTTGGTGTTGAACTGAATGATCTGTTTGACCGAGTGACGCAGCGCCTTGGACGGGATCGTGCCCAGGTGGGTGCAGTTGCCGCCGACCTGGCGACGGCTATCGACCATGGCAACCTTGCGTCCAGCCTTGGCGGCATTCATTGCCGCCCCCTCTCCTGCGGGGCCGGAACCCAGTACCACCACGTCGTAGTTGTAGACAGCCATGCGTACTCCTTAGAACGGGCCGAGAGCGCCACTCTGGCGTCTCTGGCTGACTCACGCCGCTGGCCGCGGCGGGAAGAATTCAAACTCGCGACGCAGTCTATACGTCCAGCGCCGCCGCGAACATTAACCCTTGGTCGCGTCGTAGGCCAATATTGTCTGCGCTACACCGCTTTTTTGCACAGCGGATCGATTCAGAGAGGCCGCACTCGGGGGAAAAGTGACATAACCTTGTAGGCAGACTCTTGAAAAGGTGTGCGTGATGCGGAAGTTGTTGACGATAGTGATGGTGTTACTAGGCACGCTGACGTGCTCTCAGGTCATGGCTTCTGAGGCCGATCTCTTGAAGCAAGCAGATTTTCCGGCTCAGTTGCCCGGGCAGTCGCCGGTACTGGAGCGCAAGAACCAGGCGATTTTGACGTACATGTGGGCCGATGTGTACGCCGCAGCCTTTTATGCAGAGCCTGCGATCAGCGCCAAGGAGTCGGTCCTGAAACAGACCCCGCAGCGCCTTGAACTGTTCTACTTTCGCGACATCGATCGTGAAGACGTGATCAAGGCTGCCAATGCCACGCTGGAACGCCAGCAAACCGAGGAGGCCCTGAAACGTCTTCGCCCTGAGATCGAACGCCTGCACAAAAGCTTTCAAAACATCAGCAAAGGCGACCGCTATGACTTGAGCTGGGACGAGACTGACGGGCTGACCCTGACGCGCAACCAGAAGGTCATCTTCGCCAGTCCCGATCGAGAACTGGCGAAGGCGTATCTGGCGATCTGGCTCGCGCCCGATGGCCTGTCGGACAAACTGCGCGAGTCGTTGCTCAAGTAAGCGAGCGGGCTGCAGCGCTCTGCTCCCAAGACTTGACTGACAATCGGTCAAGCCGTCCCGCCTCGTTAGTTGCGGGACGGGCAGCGTTACGGTGCCAAACCAATAAACAGCCGTTGGGCAACGTCTTTACCTATCGCGCTTCGGTAAACACTGACCACTGCGCCATCGTCTTTTGCGGCCTTGACCAACGCCTTGTAGCCGATGAAGCGCTGCTCCGGCAGCTTCAGGTGCGCCGCTGTGAAGGCGTCAGCAGCCGCCCCTTCGCTGGCGTAATGGAAATGAGCCCACCACAGCACGCGCTGGTCTTTGTCGCGGATGACATATTCCTGAAGAAAGTCATTGCGCCTGGCGCCGGACATATTCTTGCGCCCATCGAAACGGGCAATATTGACCTCCCGCTCGCGCGCCAGATAACTGAGCCGCGCGGCCGTCGGCGGTTGATTCTTGATCATCGCGACGCGCACCGTTCGGCCCTCGTCAATCAGTCGCGCACCCCCTGATCGCAACTCATCGATCAGCGACTGCAAGGTATTCTCGAGCGCTTCGTTCTGAGGAGGGTCGGCCAAGTGAACCCCCAGCTTGTCAGCCAATGCGCTCAGTTTGTCGGCCTTTTGCACAAGGATGTCCTGCATGTCTTCCGGCTCGCTGACTCGCGCAGACTGACGACGCACAGTGCTGATATCCGGTTCGACGCGCGCCAGTGCAGCCGCTGCCTCACGCTTGAGTTCGGTCAGAGCCATCGCGCTTTCGCCATGCGTCGGTTTGACCAAAGGCGCGACTTGGACCTCCACCCATTCGCCGTTCTCATGCAAATGGTAGGTGCCGATGACGGTGTCGCCGGCAGCCTGCGTCACATCGACCACAGCGCCGGGCAAATCCGGCGCGCCTTCGCGCAGACGCCCGATCAGCGTGCGCTGGGCACGGGTCTTGAACACCCGTCGGCGAGGTTGCTTGAGCCTGGGCGCATACTCGGACGGTTGCGCCGGCGGCTCGGCACTTTCGCGAATCAGCGCCGACAGCCGGTGCTCGGCGCGATCCGAAATCCACGACAACTCTTCGAGAAAACGACTGAAGTACGCCAGGACCATGGCGTCGGGTTCACTTTCGTGTGCATACGTGGCAATCAGGGCACTGCGTTGATACTCGCGCAGTGAGCTTTCCAGCACGCTGATTTGTTCGGCAAGCGTGTAGTCGTTCGGCTTTTCCAGCTCGGCCTGGGAACTGAACGCAGCGTGCAGCGCTTCATCGGTACGCAGATCCTTGAGCTCCCTGGCGCCCTGTCCTGAAAGGATCTGGTCTTCGCTGAAGGTCAATTCCAAAAGCGACCACAATCGGTTTATCCGCCAGTCCACCTGGGTGAATAGACTGCTCAGGTGCAACTCCAAAACGTCCTCGCGCCAGAATCCTTCGCCGACCTTGGGCACTGCGCGCAACTCCTGCCATAACCTCTCTCTGACGCCAGACCAGTGCACGCCTCGGCTTTGCAGGGCCAGCAGATCCTCAAACAGCTTCAAGTAGACGGTGACGTTAGCCTGGATAACGCTGGTATCGGAGACGGTTTGCAGTTGAATCATTTGAGCCCGCGCCTGTTTCAGCACGCTTTCAAGCAGCAAGCCTTCGAAGAAGGCAATGCGTCGACACACTCCTTGCAGATCCTTTCCAACGGTCTTATCCGCCGCGCGGTCAGCCGGACGCAGTGCCAGTTCGAGCTGTTTTTTCTGCTCGATGATGGCGCAGATCTCCTTCAAATCCGTTTCAACGCGTGTGATGAGGTCAGCGGGCAACTGCTCCGGCGTTGCGCGGAACGCGTCGTCCCAGTCGATGAACTTCTGATAAAGCGCGTATTTACGCTGATCCAGCAGCACTTTCGCCTCGGTCACACGTTTGAGCGTTGCCGCGTTTTCCAGGGCAAGTTGCCGAACACTCCGCTTGGGAGCGCCGCCACGCAAGCGCATCGACAAGTCCAGCGTCCATGCCTGATTGACCCGACGCAGACGAGGCCCCTCTGCTGACGCATTGTCCGCATTGACGATAGAGGCGCTGTCTTCGTTGAGAGCCACTGCGTAAACCCCGGTAGCAAGGCGCACAAACCAGCGTTGGTCCTGATGATAGAGGCCTTGTGTGCCCGACTCCGCAGACGGTTCGCCCAACAAAGGCTCGGGCGACACTTTCAGGCGCTCAATGGCCTGGATTTGTGCCTGGGTCAGTTGATGGGTTGCACTGGACCAGGAAAAATCCACCAGGGTTGTAGCGCCCTGCGCCAGATCGATCTGTTCTCCCATCGGCAGATCGGCCTGATTAGCCGGCCTGCCCCCCGCACTTTTCAGCGACAGCGGACGCCGGGACAGCTCCACCCGAGCGGCAAAACCGTGATGCAGGAGAATCATCGAGATCGTCAGCAGCAACGCGTTCCATGCCTCGACACCCTCACGTTTCGCCTTGCGACGTTCGGCCGCCAGCACCTGATCCACGCTGACCATAACCTGCACCAACCAAAGCGCAGAACCCACTGAACCGGAAACAAACGGCATGACGGCATCCAGTGCCAACCAGCCGCCCCGCTTGATCAGCGCCCAGCGGCGTTCTGCGTTGGACACCGACTCAAGATCTGCCAGATCGGCCAGTGCCTTGGCGTTGGCGTTGAAAAACGCAGTAAACACATCGCCGGGAATCGGGCTGACGTCCAGCTGCGCCGGGGCGGGAACCTCCAGCGGCGAAAAATCGGACCCCAAACCGAAGCGCACGAGGTGAGGCTGAGCGAAGCCGCCACTGGCATAGCGTAGCGCCGCATGCTCGCTCATCCACGCCAGTACCTGATCCTGCAACTCGCCGGCGTGCGCAATAGCCTCGCGCAGCGCTGACCAACTGGAGAATTCAGTGAGCGGCACTTTATCGAAGGGGCGATACAGCACAAACGGCCCGATCGCCAAGTCGGCGCCGCCCATGACGAACATATTGCTCGCCGGGTCTGCAGGGGCGCCTGGCTCAGCGACAAACGCCAACGGGCGCAGCACGGCGGCGGCACTCCCGGTCGATGGCTGCAGCAGCGAGCGCACACAGCGATAACCGGCCTGCGTCAACTGCCCTTCACCGCGGATCTTTTGTTCCAGCGCCTTGAGGGGCAGTTGCACGCGCAATTGATCTTTAAACAGCGTTTGACGCCGCGTGGCCTCGGCCGAGTCAGTGATCAGGTAACGCCTGACCAAGGCAGGATACGTGCGACCGATGTCAACGCGGCTCACCAGTTGCTTCAAATAGTCAGGCGTCAGCCAGGTCGGCAGCGGGCCGCCATCGCGCAGGGACAATGTGAGGGTGCCGTTTGGCAGGCTCGACAGATTGTCCAGAGCGAAAGCGGCAACGCTCATCTTGATATTTTCCACGCTGCCCACGGTGACGATCTGACCGCCTGAAGGCACAGCCGCTGCGGTGACTTTTGCAATGTGGACAGTGACGTCATTGAACGTCACCGCCGTGGCTTCGGGATGATCCTCGCGCAGACTGTCCTGAAGCACTTTGTTGGCGTACTCCATAATCGGCGGCAGATCGTCATCCCAGGATTTCCCCTCTGCACGTGCACCCACCACCGCCAGCGCCGCCAGGGTGCGGCTGTAATCCAGACGATCCTCGGCGCTTGCATGGCGCAACCAGTCGGGAAGTTGATCAAGGCGATTCAGGCGCGGGGCAACCTTGGATGACGACGTGTCACCCAGCAGCCCGGTGACATCGGTGACTTTCGCCAGATAACGCTCTATCTCGTCAAAGTCGCCCAACCCCAGCGCCAGTACATCCTGAATTTGGGACAGCTGCGCCTCAAGCACGTCCAGCGCTTGTTGTTCAAAATCCGTCGCAATCGGGCCCGTTTCCGTGGCGCTGCCGACGGTTGCGACGCTCGCTTGACTTGCACTTTGCTGCGCCAACGCCTGGGACAGGGATTTCCACGGGGTGGTGCCTTCTTCGCCAGGACTGTCCCAGAACGTCACGACCGACTGCATGAACTGCCCGACCAGGCCCAGAGATACGCTGTCGATCACAATGGCCAACTGCGCAAAGTCGATCTCCACGGCTGCCGGTAATGGAGCGGACGGATCGGCGATCAGGGTGTTTTGATCGGATTCCAGGTGCAGCGTCTTGCCGCTGGAAAAACTCTGGCGCAGATACTCCATAAGCGTTTCAGACTTGGGCTTGCCAGCGTTGGACGTGCGGGTGATCACCGCGATCTGTGGATCGATTTCGAGGTCTGGAAACTGCGCCTTGAGCCCCTCACGCAGGGCTTTCAGTGCCAGCGGCGCAAGAGCAGGACGGCGGGAAAAGGTATCGATTACATCAAATTTTAATTTCATTGGGGTGTTAACTCGCAGAGTGATGTTGCTCTCGGCCTGACAGGGCTGCCAGGCCGGAACATTTCAGGCGAGTTAAGGGCGGATTCATCCGGGCGATGACATAAACAAATATTGTGTGGTGAATACAATTGGCGAGGCTGGCCAGGGGCGCAGCCAGTGTTCTGATTGCCATCCTCCATATTTACACATATCGTTACAAATCTGCCCTATCCGAAGTCCAAGCTCGGTTTGGCAGCAGAGGACGCATAAATACAACGGATCCCCCCAGCTAGACAGCCTAAGTGAGTATTTCCAAATGGCCTCGACCACAGGCAAAGGCAAGGCGATTTTTCGCGTTGTCAGCGGCAACTTCCTTGAAATGTTCGATTTCATGGTCTACGGCTTTTACGCCACGGCCATCGCTAAAACCTTCTTTCCTGCCGACAGCGAGTTCGCCTCGTTAATGCTTTCACTGGCGACCTTCGGTGCCGGCTTCCTGATGCGTCCGCTGGGTGCGATCTTCCTCGGCGCTTATATCGACCATCACGGGCGTAAGAAAGGCCTGGTCATCACCCTCGCGATGATGGCCATGGGCACGATTCTGATTGCGTGCGTGCCGGGTTACGCGACGTTGGGCGTTGCAGCGCCACTGTTGGTGCTGGTCGGACGCTTGTTGCAGGGTTTTTCCGCAGGTGTGGAACTGGGCGGCGTCTCGGTCTACTTGGCAGAAATCTCGACACCTGGCCGCAAGGGTTTCTTTGTCAGCTGGCAATCTGCAAGCCAGCAGGCGGCCGTTGTATTCGCTGGCCTGCTCGGCGTTGGCCTAAACCACTGGCTGAGCCCGGAAGACATGGGGCAATGGGGCTGGCGCGTGCCGTTCCTGATCGGCTGCCTGATCGTCCCGGTGATTTTCGTCATCCGCCGCTCAATGGAAGAAACCCCCGAGTTCGAAGCCCGCGCCAAGAAACACCGGCCTACGCTGGGTGAAGTGGTGAAATCCATCGGTCAGAATTTCGGCCTGGTGATCGCTGGCATGGCGCTCGTGGTCATGACCACGGTTTCTTTCTACTTGATCACCGCCTACACCCCGACGTTCGGCAAAAACGAGCTGCATTTGTCAGACCTGGATGCGTTGCTGGTGACCGTGTGCGTCGGCATTTCGAACTTCATCTGGCTGCCGGTGATGGGCGCGGTGTCTGACAAGATCGGTCGTAAACCCCTGCTGTTGGGCGCGACGATTCTGGCAATCATCACTGCTTACCCTGCCCTGTCATGGCTGACCTCCAACCCCAGTTTCGCCAACCTGTTGATGGTCGAACTGTGGCTGTCGTTCCTCTACGGTTCGTACAACGGCGCCATGGTGGTGGCCCTGACCGAAATCATGCCGGTCGAAGTACGTACCACAGGCTTCTCGCTAGCCTACAGCCTGGCGACTGCGACCTTCGGCGGTTTCACCCCGGCGGCCTGCACCTACCTGATCCATGTGCTCGACAATAAAGCGGCGCCCGGCATCTGGCTGAGCGGCGCAGCGGTACTGGGCCTGATCGCCACGCTGGTGCTGTTCCGCAAGGGCCAGAGCCATGTGCATGGGGCTGCGGCGGCGCAGTGATGGGCTGCTAGCTGCAAGCTTTAAGTAAGAGCAAGATCAAAAACGCCCCGACTGAGTTCGGGGCGTTTTTTTATGTCAAGTACCAGTCCTGTAGGAGTGAGCTTGCTCGCGATTGCGGTCAGGCGGATGACATTGCAGCGTCTGGTTAGACGCATCGCGAGCAAGCTCACGCCTACCGGTCGAGCGCTTGGTGCAGATATGGACGTTGCTGAGATTTGTTGTAGGAGCGAGGCTTGCCCGCGAAGCTAGCGCCACGGAAATGCCTGACACTCCGCGTCCTGGACTTCGCGGGCAAGCCTCGCTCCAACAGGGGTCGGTTGATCCATCCGATCACCGTAACGCCGCTTACGCCCTCAGGGCGTAGGAGTCTGGCTTGCCGACGATTGGCGGCGAAGCGGTCATGAAGCCGGATGGCAAGGTTTGTCTGAATCATCGCGCACTTACGATCTGCTGCCGCTTCGCGGTCGAGCGCGACCCCGGCAGATCGCCTGCAAGCAAGGCTCCTACGCCTTCGGCAGAATCAAACACAAATGATCGGCGTAAACCGCCCCCCACCCGTTCAGAGACGTTTTTGTGCGGAGACTGCCGCCTGCAGGAGCACGCTTGCCCGCGATCGCGATGGGTCGGATGACATGCAGCGTCTGGCCTGACGCATCGCGGGCAAGCGCGCTACTACAGGTTTGTCGCCTGGCGCAGATGTGGACGTTGCTGAGATTTGTTGTAGGAGCGAGGCTTGCCCGCGAAGCTAGCGCCACGGAAATGCCTGACACTCCGCGTCCTGGACTTCGCGGGCAAGCCTCGCTCCAACAGGGGTCGGTTGATCCATCCGATCACCGTAACGCCGCTTACGCCCTCAGGGCGTAGGAGTCTGGCTTGCCGACGATTGGCGGCGAAGCGGTCATGAAGCCGGATGGCAAGGTTTGTCTGAATCATCGCGCACTTACGATCTGCTGCCGCTTCGCGGTCGAGCGCGACCCCGGCAGATCGCCTGCAAGCAAGGCTCCTACGCCTTCGGCAGAAGCGGTGATGCAGCGACGCGCGTTCGGCAGAAGCGGCGATGCGCAGTATGCGGAGCGGTGATGCGTTGATGCGTCTCGGCAGACGCAATGGTGTGGTGAGGTGCAACGAAAACAAAACGCCCCGAACTTGTCGGGGCGTTTTTGTGTTGCTTCGGCTTGCGGCTTGCGGCTTACCGCTTGAAACCGCCTGTGCTACTTAAGCCGGAAACGCTGGCGGGTTGACCCCGGCCATGTCTTCCATCACGCGGACCACTTGGCAGCTGTAACCGAATTCGTTGTCGTACCACACGTACAGCACAACGCGGTTGTCGTTGACGATGGTGGCTTCGGCATCGACTACACCTGCGTGACGCGAACCCACAAAGTCAGTCGAGACCACTTCCTGGGAGTTCACGAAGTCGATCTGCTTGTGCAGGTCCGAGTGCAGCGCCATGTAGCGCAGGTACTCGTTGACTTCTTCGCGGGTGGTGGCGTTCTCAAGGTTCAGGTTGAGAATGGCCATCGACACGTTCGGCGTCGGTACACGGATGGCGTTGCCGGTCAGCTTGCCGGCCAGCTCTGGCAAGGCTTTGGCCGCTGCGGTGGCCGCACCGGTTTCGGTGATGACCATGTTCAGCGCAGCGCTACGACCACGGCGATCGCCCTTGTGGAAGTTATCGATCAGGTTCTGGTCGTTGGTGTAGGAGTGAACCGTTTCGACGTGACCATTGACGATGCCGAATTTGTCGTTGATCGCCTTGAGCACCGGCACGATGGCGTTGGTGGTGCAGGACGCCGCCGAAACGATCTTGTCGTCATCGGTGATCTGCTGGTGGTTGATACCGTGAACGATGTTCTTCAGCTTGCCCTTGCCCGGCGCGGTCAGCACCACGCGGTCGATGCCTGGGCACTGCAAGTGCTGACCCAGACCATCAGCGTCACGCCACACACCGGTGTTGTCCACCAGCAGCGCGTCTTTGATGCCGTACTGGGTGTAATCGACTTCAGTCGGGTTCTTGGCGTAGATCACCTGAATCAGGTTGCCGTTGGCGCTGATGGTGTTATTGGCTTCGTCGATGGTGATAGTGCCGTCGAACGGGCCGTGCACCGAGTCACGACGCAACAGACTGGCACGCTTGACCAAGTCATTTTCAGCACCCTTGCGCACAACAATGGCTCGCAGACGCAGGCCGTCGCCGCCACCGGTTTTTTCGATCAGGATGCGCGCCAGCAGACGACCGATACGGCCGAAACCGTAAAGCACCACATCAGTGCCCTTGCGGGGGCCGGTGCCTTGTTTGCCGACGACATCGGCCATTTCTTCACGCACGAATTGCTCGGCGGTGCGGCCATTGCTTTCGGCCTTGTACTTCACGGCCAGCTTGCCCAGATCCACCGAGGCAGCGCCCAGTTTCAGGTCGCTCATCGCTTTGATCAGCGGGAAGGTCTCGTGTACGGACAATTCGCTGGCGTCGGATTGGCGGTGACGCGCAAAGCGATGAGCTTTGAGAATGGCGATGACTGAACGGTTGATCAGGCTGCGGCCGTAGATCGAACTCACCACATTGTTATTGCGGTAGAGCTGGCCGATTAGAGGGATCATCGCCTCAGCGAGAGCCTCACGATCAATCCATTCACCAAGACACTGGTCGGGCTTCTGAGTCACGGGAACCTTCCACATGTAGGGGCTGAAAAAAGGGGCTACATTATGACCGCGCCTTTGTTTCTGAGCAATGCGCGGTTATCAGGTTGTACGGCACTACATAAATGCGACACAGAGTCGCGCGGTCGTAAAACTGACAGCGTATTCCTTCTTTAGTTACAATCGCCGCCCCTGCCGCAACGCCTGGAGCTTTATCTTCCGTGCCCGTTCTGCGCCTACCGAAACTTCCTGCTGCTGCAGGCAAAACCCATTGGGGCAATCTGCCCGGTGCCGCCCAGAGCCTGGCGATTGCCGAGGCCGCCAGTGCGGCGAAACGCTTCACCCTGCTTTTGACCGCCGACAGCCAGAGCGCCGAGCGGCTTGAGCAGGAACTGAAGTTTTTCGCGCCCACGCTGCCGGTGCTGCATTTCCCCGACTGGGAAACCCTGCCCTACGACCTGTTCTCGCCGCACCAGGACATCATTTCCCAGCGTATCGCCAGCCTGTACCGGCTGCCGGAGTTGGCCCATGGCGTTCTGGTAGTGCCTATCACCACCGCCCTACACCGCCTGGCGCCCACCCAATTTTTGCTCGGCAGCAGTCTGGTGCTGGACGTTGGCCAGAAGCTCGACCTCGAACAGATGCGCAGCCGCCTTGAAGCCACAGGGTACCGCTACGTCGACACGGTGTATGAGCACGGCGAGTTCACGGTACGCGGCGCGTTGATCGACCTGTTCCCGATGGGCAGCAAACTGCCGTACCGGATCGATCTGTTCGACGACGAAATCGAAACCCTGCGCACTTTCGAGCCGGAAACCCAGCGTTCCATCGACAAGGTCAACAGCATCCGTCTGTTGCCGGCCAAGGAATTCCCGCTGCAAAAAGAAGCCGTCACCGGTTTCAAGGCGCGTTTCCGCGAGCGGTTCGACGTCGATTTCCGCCGCAACACAATCTTTCAGGACTTGAGCAGCGGCATCACGCCCGCGGGCATCGAGTACTACCTGCCGTTGTTCTTCGAAGAAACCTCGACCCTGTTCGACTACCTGCCCCAGGACACCCAAGTGTTCTCGATGCCGGGGATCGAGCACGCCGCCGACACCTTCTGGAACGACGTGCGCAACCGCTATGAAGAGCGCCGCTACGATCCAGAACGTCCGCTGCTGCCACCGGCCGAGCTGTTCCTGCCGGTAGAAGACTGCTTCGCACGGCTGAAAACCTGGCCCCGCGTGGTGGTCAGCCAGGACGATATCGACACCGGCGTCGGCCGCGATCGTTTCCCGGCGCAACCGTTGCCCAATCTCGCAATTGAAGCCAAAGCCGCTCAGCCGTTGGGCGCACTGGCAGGTTTTCTCGATGAATTTCCCGGACGCGTGCTATTCACCGCCGAGTCCGCCGGGCGCCGGGAAGTGCTGCTCGAATTGCTCGAACGCCTGAAGCTTCGGCCGAAAACCGTCGACAGTTGGCAGGATTTCGTCGACAGCAAAGAACGTCTGACCATCACCATCGCGCCGCTGGACGAAGGTCTGGTGCTGGACGACCCGGCGTTGGCATTGATTGCCGAAAGCCCACTGTTCGGTCAACGAGTGATGCAGCGTCGGCGTCGTGAAAAGCGCGCCGAGGGCCATAGCGCCGATGCGGTGATCAAGAACCTCACCGAATTGCGTGAAGGCGCTCCGGTCGTTCACATCGACCACGGCGTCGGCCGCTACCTCGGTTTGGCAACGCTGGAAGTCGATAACCAGGCCGCTGAATTCCTGATGCTGATGTACGCCGAGGAAGCCAAGCTGTACGTCCCGGTCGCCAATCTGCACTTGATCGCACGCTATACCGGCAGCGACGATGCCCTTGCGCCGCTGCACCGGCTGGGCTCTGAAACCTGGCAGAAAGCCAAGCGCAAGGCCGCCGAGCAAGTGCGGGACGTCGCCGCCGAACTGCTCGACATCTACGCCCGCCGCGCCGCGCGTGAAGGCTACGCGTTCGCCGATCCGAAGCTTGATTACGACACCTTCAGCGCAGGCTTCCCATTCGAAGAAACTCCCGACCAGCAAACCACCATCGATGCAGTGCGCGCCGACATGCTCGCGCCCAAACCGATGGACCGGCTGGTCTGTGGCGATGTGGGCTTCGGCAAGACCGAAGTGGCCATGCGCGCCGCGTTCATCGCCGTGCACGGCGGCCGCCAGGTTGCGATTCTGGTGCCGACCACCCTGCTCGCCCAGCAGCACTACAACAGCTTCCGCGACCGCTTCGCCGATTGGCCGGTGAGCGTTGAGGTGATGAGCCGCTTCAAGTCGGCCAAGGAAATCAACGCCGCCGTCGCCGATCTGGCCGAGGGCAAGATCGACATCGTCATCGGCACCCACAAGCTGTTGCAGGACGACGTCAAGATCAAGAACCTCGGGTTGGTGATCATCGACGAAGAGCACCGGTTCGGCGTCCGCCAGAAGGAACAGCTCAAGGCCCTTCGCAGCGAAGTCGACATTCTGACCCTGACCGCCACGCCGATCCCCCGCACGTTGAATATGGCCGTGGCCGGGATGCGCGATTTATCGATCATCGCCACCCCGCCCGCCCGTCGTCTGTCGGTGCGCACCTTCGTCATGGAGCAGAACAAACCGACGGTCAAGGAAGCGCTGCTGCGTGAATTGCTGCGCGGCGGTCAGGTGTATTACCTGCACAACGACGTCAAGACCATCGAGAAATGTGCCGCAGACCTGGCCGAACTGGTGCCCGAAGCGCGCATAGGCATCGGTCACGGGCAGATGCACGAACGCGATCTCGAACAGGTGATGAGCGACTTTTACCACAAGCGTTTCAATGTGCTGATCGCCTCGACCATCATCGAGACAGGCATCGACGTGCCAAGCGCCAACACCATCATCATCGAGCGCGCCGACAAATTCGGCCTGGCCCAGTTGCACCAGCTACGCGGTCGGGTCGGCCGTAGTCACCACCAGGCCTACGCCTACCTGCTGACACCGCCGCGCAAGCAAATCACGCCTGATGCCGAGAAGCGTCTGGAAGCCATCGCCAACACCCAGGACCTGGGCGCAGGCTTCGTGCTGGCGACCAATGACCTGGAAATCCGCGGCGCCGGCGAGCTGCTGGGCGACGGTCAGAGCGGACAGATTCAGGCCGTCGGTTTTACCCTCTATATGGAAATGCTCGAACGCGCCGTGAAAGCGATTCGCAAAGGCGAGCAACCGAACCTCGATCAGCCGTTGGGCGGCGGGCCAGAAATCAATCTGCGCTTGCCGGCACTGATTCCCGAAGCCTATCTGCCAGACGTCCATACCCGCCTGATCCTCTACAAGCGCATCGCCAATGCCGCCGACGAAGATGGCCTCAAGGACCTGCAAGTGGAAATGATCGACCGCTTCGGTTTGCTGCCTGAGCCTACGAAGAATCTGGTGCGTCTGACCTCGCTCAAGCTCAAGGCCGAGCAACTGGGCATCAAGAAAGTCGATGGCGGGCCTCAAGGTGGCCGCATTGAATTCACGGCAGACACGCCGGTGGATCCGTTGGCGTTGATCAAGCTGATTCAGGGGCAGCCCAACCGCTACAAATTCGAGGGCGCGACGATGTTCAAGTTCTCGGTGCCCATGGAGCGCCCGGACGAGCGTTTCAATATTCTGGAAGCGCTGTTCGAGCGCCTGACCCCGAAATCTGCTTGAAGGAAGCACCATGCGTTTGTTCCGCTCGCTGACCCTGCTGCTGGTGCTGATCGCGCCGGCAGCTTTTGCCGATGGCACGTATCAGGTCGAGGTCATTCTGTTTCGGCAGATCGACCAGCCCGCGGCCACCAATCAGCCTTCGCCGGAAGGCTGGGCCGACGGCGCGCGCAAGCTGCTCGCCGAGGACCAGCGCTCGACGACGCTGGACGACCTGGCCAACAAGCTCGACGCCAGTGACCGTTACAAGGTCATGCTGCACAAAGCCTGGCAACAGGATTTGAGCGCGACGCCGAGCAAAGTCGCACTGAGCGCAGGACTGGAGCAATTTGGTCATTTCCCCATCGAAGGCACCGTCAGCCTGGCGCTGGCCCGGTTTACCGACATCGATGCAAATTTCTGGGTCAATCAGCTCGACGCTCACGGCGTGTTAATCACCAGCGAACGTATGCGGCAGTCGACGCGAGTCAAAAATGGCGAACTTACCTACATGGATAACGGAAGCCTGGCCATGTTGATCAAGGTGTCTTCTCTTTAAACTACCGTCTCAAATATCGCGTTGCGCGGGGTTGCTCTGAACTGTGTCGTCCAATTTAGAAAAAGCCCTGGCTCTGCCATGGGAGCCGTTGTTCAAAGCGCAGAGTGTCGAGCGTGGGCTCAAATACGCCCAACAGAAACGCGTCATGCTCCAGCACCTGAGTGCGGACCTCGTTCGTACCGTGTGCCGCGGCTCAAGCCTGGAAATCTACACCCAGACCCTGCAATTCAAGGACCCCGGACGCACGCGTAATTTCGTCGTCGCCAAATGTACGTGCCCTGTCCGCACCAACTGCAAGCACTGTGCGGCAGCGCTGTTTTTCCTGCAGGACCCGCAAGAGCTTCCCGGGATTCTGGCCGCTGTCGAAAAACAGGCAGCGCCCGCCGCCAAGACAGCTGACAAGCCTTCCCTGCCCGAACGTGTGATATCCGACGCGGAGCCCATGCCACGGCTGACCCTGGCCAGCTTCGAGTTCAGCGCCTACGAGCCTCGTAACGGCAAGATGCAGCGGCACATTCAACACCGTGCCGCACTCGCATTTGCTTATGGCGAGTTCTACACCTCAGGCCCAGTGCCGCCAGGCCGATCCGGCGACATCGTGCGCCACATGAGTCATGAAACCCTGCGCATACGCCGCGATACCGAGCTGGAAGGCCTGTTTCGCAAGCAGCTGCTGGACCTTGGGTTTCGCATCGCCACACGCCAGAGCAAAGCGCTACCCGACAGCGCCGGGGAGATGTTCGAGCTGGCGAATGACAAAGCCTGGCTGCACTTTATGCTCAATGAATTGCCGGTTTTGCGTGATCTGCAATGGAAGATCGAGATGGCCGAAGACTTCGGCTTCGACGTCACGCCGGTGGACGACTGGTACGCGGTGGTCGATGAGGAGCCCGAACGCGACTGGTTCGGCCTGGAACTGGGGATCATTGTCAACGGCGAGCGACTTAGCCTGCTGCCGATCCTGATCAATCTGCTGCGCACCCATCCTGAGCTGATGACTGTCAGCGGCATCGACAAACGACGCGACGACGAACAACTGCTGGTGCAACTCAACCACTTCACCCAGCGCGGCGGCGTGCCGGTTCACGTTGCCCTGCCCTACGGCCGCCTGAAAACCGTGCTGGCGACCCTGGGGGAATTTTACTGGCGCGAAGATGGCAACGACGCCATTCGCCTGAACAAGGCTGATGCCACTCGGCTCCAGCACCTGGAAGACATGCCGCTGGTGTGGCAAGGCGGCGATCGGCTGCGCCAGTTTTCCGAGCGCCTGACCCAGATCAAAAACATCCAGATCAAACCCCCCACGGGCCTCAATGCCACCCTGCGTCCCTATCAGCTCGAAGGCCTGAACTGGATGCAGGCCCTGCGCGAACTCGAAGTGGGCGGCGTGTTGGCGGACGACATGGGCCTGGGCAAAACCCTACAGACCCTGGCGCACCTGCTGGTGGAGAAACAGGCCGGTCGCCTTGATCGTCCGGCACTGGCAGTGATGCCTACCAGCCTGATCCCGAACTGGCTCGATGAGGCCAGGCACTTCACGCCGCAACTCAAAGTGCTGGCGCTGTATGGCGCCAATCGGCATCAGGAATACGAAAGCCTGCAGGATTACGACCTGATCCTGACGACCTATGCGCTACTGCCGCGTGATGCGGAGCTGCTCACCAAACAACTGCTGCATGTGCTGGTGCTCGATGAAGCGCAGTACATTAAAAACCCCACCAGCAAGGCAGCCCAGGCGGCGCGCTCCTTGAACGCGCGACAACGGCTGTGCTTGAGTGGTACACCGCTGGAAAATCATCTGGGTGAGTTGTGGTCGCTGTTCCACTTTCTGATGCCGGGCTGGCTGGGCGACAGCAAACAATTCAACAGCAATTACCGTAACCCGATTGAAAAACTGGGCAACGAGGAGCGGCTGCAGCATTTGAATGCGCGCATCAAACCGTTCCTGCTGCGGCGTACCAAAGAGCAAGTCGCGACCGAGTTGCCGCCCAAGACCGAGATCGTGCATTGGGTCGAACTCAACGATGTGCAACGCGATGTCTACGAAACCATGCGTCTGGCCATGGACAAGAAGGTTCGCGACGAGATCACCCGCAAAGGCGTGGCGCGCAGCCAGATCATTATTTTGGAGGCGCTGCTAAAGCTGCGTCAGGTGTGTTGCGATCTGCGCCTGGTCAACAGTCCGCTCACCACCGGCCGTTACGGCAGTTCAGCCAAGCTGCAGAGCCTGATGGAAATGGTCGTGGAATTGCTGGCCGAAGGGCGAAAGATTCTGCTGTTTTCTCAGTTCACCTCGATGTTGAGTCTGATTCAGGAAGAGCTGGAGCAACGGGACATCGATTACGCACTGCTGACCGGGGCCACCAAGGATCGCCGCACGCCGGTGCAGGATTTCCAGAGTGGCAAGCACTCTATCTTCCTCATCAGTCTGAAGGCGGGCGGCACGGGTTTGAACCTGACCGCCGCCGACACCGTGATTCACTACGATCCGTGGTGGAACCCGGCCGCCGAAAATCAGGCCACCGATCGCGCGCATCGCATTGGCCAGGAAAAGCCGGTATTCGTCTACAAGATGATCGCCAGAGGCACGGTGGAAGAAAAGATTCAGCGCTTGCAGCAGGACAAGTCAGCGCTGGCTGCGGGCGTGCTCGATGGCAGAACGGCTGGCGACTGGAAGCTCAAGGATGAAGACATCGAAGCACTGTTCGCGCCGCTGCCGTCGGCGCCGAAAACTAAGGGGTAACGGGAAAACTCTGTAGGAGCGAATTCATTCGCGAGGGGCCGGGGCATCCGAAGCGTCTTCAGGCAAGTGATGGGGAGTAACCGGTGAATATGTCTCGCGAATAAATTCGCTCCTACAGAAGACAAATCACGCTCAGCTTGCCAACGCCTCATCTTCAGCCCACTTCACATAACACACCACCACCGGCATCCCGTGCTCGGCGCAAAAATCCAGCCAGCGCAGCTGGTTGTCCTGCAGGCGATCACCCGGGCCCTTGACCTCAATCATCCGGTAGCGCTGCTGGTCCGGGAAAAACTGGATCAAGTCCGGCATCCCCGTGCGATTGGCTTTGATGTCCTGCAACAACCGACGAAACCAAAGCTTGAGATGCGCCGCTGGCAGGCAATGCAACGCCTGCTCCAGCAACTCAGGTTTCAACGCAGCCCAGAACACGAAAGGTGACTGCAGGCCAAACTTGCTGACGTAGTGCTCGCCGATCAGCTGTTTGTAGCGATCATCATCCAGCAGCGCCAGGCACTCATCGAACAACGCGGCGCGGCGCTCATAAAAATCCGGACTGTAAAGATCGCTCGGCCCGCTGTGAAATGGATGGAAAAACGCCCCCGGCAACGGCGCAAAAATCGCCGGCCAACACAGCAGACCAAACAGTGAGTTGATCAGCGCATTCTCGACGTAATGCACCTCCCCGTCCTCTTGCATCAAGTGCTGCGCAATCATGCGCTCGACACTTGAATCGGGCAGCGGCGTGACGCTCAGATCGAGCCGGTCCACGACCCGGGTAGCCCGTCGCCGTGTCACGGGGCCACCAAGCTTGCGCAACAAGCGCGGAGCAACCCTGAGTAAGTGTTGAGTTTCGGCGTCATTTTCCGGGCCTGCCTGGGCCTGTTCCACCAGCGACATGGCCTCGACATAGGCTTCGCTGCGTTCCAGCACACGAATGCGACGGACCCGAGCGCCGGGGTAATTGGACTGCTCGTACACACTCAACGCCATCGACCAGTCCTGCTGACGCTCGGCCTGCTGACCGATCTGGAAAAGCAGCTTGGCCCGGCGCATTGAAAGCCATGGGTTTTGCGTACTGATCGAAAGAGCCCGCCGGGCCAGATCTTCAAGCGTCAGGCCCTCATCCAGCGCTTGGCGACAGGCGTGCATCTCTATGCAAACGTCAATATCGGCGCGCTGACTGATCGCCCGGGACGCAGCGCAAAACTCGACTTTTTCATAACGGTAGATACCAAGATCCGCCAGAACAAACTCAGACCATTCTTGATAGAGATTGCCGAAGTAGAGCAAACGCAAACGGTCACAGATCGGCATGACCTTGAGCCCGAAAATGACCTCGTCAAACTCGCAGAACCAGTGCTCCAGCGCTTGAGAGTGCGGGTAATGCGGGAGCAGCCGCTCCAGCAGATCGGCCTTTTTTTCGGAACTCTTGATGGCGTGTGCAGTGAAACACTGGCTCAACTCGGCCTTGCGCAGTAGGTGAAACAGCTCATTGAGGTCAAGCGGTGGTCGCGAATCGACCCAGCCACAGGCCAGTAGGGGCAACACTGCCAGTCGGACATCGCCGATTTCCGGGTAATCCAGTTTGCTGGCGCGGAACAAGGTGCCCTTGCGCATGACCATTCGCACCAGCAACGCCTGAGCCGGCTGCGGCAACAGGGCGAAGTCGGCAATGAACGCGCGCTCTTCCTCGTTCAGCAAGTCGGAGTAACGCTGGGTAATCCAGTCCAGTACCTGGCGAAAGTTCTCCAGATAATAGAAAGGGTTGTCGAGGGGCGAACTGCTCACGGGAAATGTCATAAGCCGATTGAGGAAAGGCGTCAGGATACTGTTTATCCGTACAGATTCCAGCCCTTTCCTACGTCTGCTGACGCATCGACCGATCAACGGCGCCTCGGTCCGGCGTTAGAATCTGCGCCATGCACTCGCTCAAGGAATTGCCATGAACCAGCCCATACCGCCGCTCATTTATCTGGCGGGATTCGACGTGTTTCGCACCGATGCTGTAGAGCACGGCCGCTACTTGAAATCCCTGTGTGAAGCCCATGGCCTGGAAGGGCTTTACCCCTTCGATAACGACGTGCCGCCCGCCGCCATGCCGCAGCTGACAGCAAAACTGATCTGCGACGCCAACATTGCCATGATCCGGCGTTGCGATGCGGTGCTCGCCAATCTCAATCTGTTTCGAGGGTATGAACCAGACTCGGGCACCGCGTTTGAAGTCGGCATGGCCGTCGCGCTGGGTAAACCGGTGTGGGCGTATTTCGAATCGAACAGCGCGCTGCTGGAGATCGTCCCCCACGATTCACAGGGCCTGGATGAATGGGGTTTTCAGGTGGAGGATTTCAGACTGCCGCGCAATCTGATGCTGGCGTGTACATGGGCTGGTAGCAGTAGCAGCGTCGAGGTGGGGGTCGAAGGGTTATCGAGGTATTTGCTGGGGCAGTGAGATAGCGAAGATCATCTGTAGGAGCGAATTCATTCGCGAGACGGCGGTTGGATCAATGTCGTGGTCGCCGCGAGTATCGCCTCGCGAATAAATTCGCTCCTACAGGGTCTGTGCCCCCCTCCCGTTCTTAACCCAAAGAGGCAGAACCGATATCCAGCTTGTCTGCATCGCCGAACTCGTCGAGACGCAAGTCACTCAGATCGAGCTCGCCCTCGGGATCGCTGTCTTCATCTGCGTCGGAATCATTGAGCGGCGATTGATCACCGCCGAAGTGTTGGTCGTCTTCGACCTCGCTGCTGGCGAGCAGCGCCATCAGGTTCAGATCAGACGGCAAGGTTGGCTGTAGTTGCATTGACGCGCTCTCCAATGATTGAGGATTTACCCGCAGGCTAACGCACCCAGCGTTAGAAAAAAATGCCCGGCCTCAGGTCCATCGGAAAAACTCACCACTGCTTTCACGCAGCATTTGCACCATGGCGTGAGCCGCGGGCGAAAGATAACCCTCACGTCGTACGCTCACACAAATGGTTCGGCTCATAGTGGTTTGCTTCAAAGGCACCTCACGCAAGTGCTGCATGTTCTTGCCGTATTCAAGGGTTTCCCGGGCGATGAAGCTCAACAAGCGGGTCTGCGCAATCAAACGCGGCAATAGAGAAATGGAATTGGCTTCAACCTGCACCACCGGCAGCGGCAAATTGTTGGCCGCAAATGCTTCGTCCACCCACTTGCGCGAAGACACACTGACGGGCGGCAGTACCCAGCGGTATTGGCACAGGTCGCTCATTTGAAATGGCGTTTTGAAGATGGGGTGGTTACGGCTGGCGATGACTACCGCTTCATCCGTCAAAATCGGATGCCCCACAAACTCAACGTCATCCAACAGTTGTGCGCAAATAATCATGTCCAGCTGCCCGGACCGCAGCTGCTCACGCAACATGTCGTCCTGACCGATCACCAGTTTCAACGTCAGATCGGGCCCTCGCTTGAGCAGGGCGTTGGTGAGTTCGGGCAGCAGATATTCGGCCATGGTTGCCGCGCATCCCAGACGAATGTTGCCCACTGCGCCGCTGGCGAAATCGCGCACCTCGCGCTGGGTCTGAGCAATGCTCTGCTGCAGCACCTTGCCGCGCGCCTGAAGCAATTCACCCACCGGGGTGAGCTTGATCCGCCGACCGTCACGCTGAAAAAGCTTGGTGCCGAACGATTCTTCAAGGCGTTGAATGCTCTTGGTCAGCGCCGGCTGACTGCGATTGAGCTTCTCGGCAGCACGACCGAGATGGCCCAGTTCAGCGATGGTTTCAAAATAAGTGAGGTCTCGCAGGTCCATATATCAACCAAAGTTATCAATTCATGACTATTAGAAAATAGACTTGATCGATTGGACTGTCGATACTTGCCTGGCTGAAGGCGCCTTGAATGGCCCTTCTCTCGGGAATAGCCCACAAGGGAAACAGCCCATGCTCTGGAGATCCTCGTTGTCACGCCCCTCTTCGTTTTCGCTGGAAAGCTTGCACCCTCTTCTGCAATGGTCGTTGCTCATTCTTCTTGCTGGCGCTGCCGGCCAACTCTTCAAACACTTCAACGTCCCAGCCGCGCTGTTTCTCGGGCCCATGCTGGTGGCGATCGGGTTTGGTGTCAGCGGTGCCTCGATCCGCATGAACAAGCACGCTTTCCGTCTGGGCCAAGGCGCAGTCGGTGTGCTGGTGGCGCATTCGATGACGATGGCAGTGTTGCTGACGGCGCTGCAGTCGTGGCATGTCATGGTGTTCGCGACGGTGCTGACCGTTGCGCTGAGCGCGTTGGTCGGGATCGGCCTGGCCCGCTGGGGCGGCATTCAGGGCAGCACTGCAGCCTGGGGCACTTCGCCTGGGGCGGCGTCGGCGATGGTCTCGATGTCCGAGGACTACGGCGCCGACTCTCGGGTCGTTGCGACCATGCAGTACGTGCGTGTGGTGTGTGTGGTGATGGTCGGTGCGCTGGTCAGCCGGGTGTTGGGCGTCGACGGCGGCGGCACTGATGCACACAGTGCCGTTGTCGGGGTTCAAGCACTCAATCTGTTGAGTCTGGGCCTGACCCTGTTGGTGATTGTCGTAGGCGTCACCTTGGGAGCGAAGATACCCGCCGGCGCTCTGTTGGTGCCGCTGTTGCTGGGCGGCGCGCTGCAGTTGAGCGGGTGGCTGCAAATCACGATGCCATCCTGGCTGCTGGCGGTGGCCTATGGCGCAATCGGTGGTTACATCGGGCTGCGTTTCGATCGCGGCACCATCCGGTATGTATGGCGCCGTTTGCCAGCAATGATCTTCGGATCACTGTTGCTGATATTGCTCTGCGCGCTGTCGGCCTGGGTGATCGCCGACCTGATGGGCAAGGACTTCCTCTCGGTGTATCTGGCCACCAGCCCCGGCGGCCTCGACGCTATGGCGATCATCGCCATCGACACACACTCGGACGTCGGGTTTGTGCTTGCCATGCAGACCCTGCGTTTGTTCGGCGTGATCGTGACGGGCGCCTTCATCGCCAAACAGGTGATTCGTGTCACAGAACGGATGGCCTGACCGCCGATAAGCGCGGGAATGGATAAACACTGCTTTTGTAGGAGCTGCCGATCGGAGCGAGGCTGCGACGCGGTCTTTCAGCGAAATTGCATCGCAGCCTCGCTCCGCTTGTCGGCTCCTGCATGAACAGAGTCAGTCTGCCGGGTCTTCAGCGTCGAACAGTGTCGCTCGGCGAACGATCGATCCTGGCTGAAGAATAGCGCCCGGTGCCAACACGGCATTGGCGCCAATCCGTGATTGATCGCCGATCAACGCGCCGAACTTGTCGCACCCTGTCCCCACAAGGTTGCCATTGATCCGCACCTGAACTTGCTTGTCGTCGCGCTCGTTTCGGTAGTTGCAGACGATGCTCCCCGCTTCCAGATTAACTCCCGAACCCAGTACCGAATCGCCAACGAAGTTGAAGTGCGCAAGCTTGGTGCCAGGGAACACAAAAGACGTCTTGAGCTCTGCGCCCGGCCCGAACGTGCAGCCCTCGCCCACCCAGCAACCACCGCGCAGGTAGGCGCCGGACGCGACAAAACATCGTGCGCCAAGGATCAATGGGCCTTTGAGCACAGCGCCCGCCTCCACGGTCGCTGTTTTGTGAATGGCTATGTCGCCGCGAATCTCGAAATCATCCTGAGGCAGTTCCTTTAACAACTGCGCCACGATTTCGGGGGCCTTTGTCACCAGTTCCCAAGGCTCCAGCGCGGCCCATTCGGACAATGGAGACGTTTCAAAGCCGGCAATGAATTCGATCAACGTGATCATGCCAACCTCGCCAACGCCGTGGCCAGACTTTGCGCCAGTGGCAACATTGGCAGCAGCGTCGCCTGGTAGGCATGGTACAGATCAGGTTTGCCCGGCCAGATGTCGGCGCTGGGCTGATTCTGCGGGTTCAGCTCGTGGCGCCAGCTGCCCGCTTCACGATCGATGAACAGCGTTTCGTTGAACTCCCAGAACACTCGATACCAGGTTTCATACTGTTCCTCGCCGGTGCGCTGCAGCAAGGCGGCCGAGGCAGCGGCCGCTTCGGCGTGGGTCCAGTGCAGACGATGGCGCACAACCGGGCGGTTTTCCCAATCCAGGGTATAGACGATGCCGGGTGCGCCATCCACATCCCAGCCAAACCGGCAGGCGTTTTCGAACAACCCACGCGCGTCTTCAAGTAACCAAGAGGGCGTGGGCAATTGGGCTTTCTGCCGCGCCGCCTCCAGATGCAGCACCAGGCGGGACCACTCAAACGCGTGCCCGGGCGTGGTGCCGTAGGGGCGGAATGCGTCGTCGGGTTTGTCGTGGTTGTATTCCAGCTCCGGCTGCCACTGCGCGCTGAAATGCTCGATCACCTGATGATTGTTGCCCGCCGCGTGCTGATGAATCACCCGCTCAACGATGCGCAGCGCACGGTCCAGCCACTGCGCGTTGCCGGTCACATCGGCCAGCGCGAGAAACGCCTCGGTGCTGTGCATGTTGCTGTTGGCGCCGCGATAGGCTTCCTCGTCGCTCCAGTCGCGGGCAAAGGATTCACGCATCGTGCCTTCGTCTTCGCTCCAGAAATGTTGAGTAATGACCTGGATGGCTTGTTCCAGTAGCGCCTGAGCACCGGGCCGTTTGGCGACGACTGCAGAGCTTGCGGCCAATGCAACGAACGCGTGCAGATAGGCGGCTTTGCCGGTGTCAGTGCTGTGCGCGAGCGGTTTGGCGAACCAGCCGCCATGCTCGGCATCACGCAGCGGCCCGGCCAATGCAGCCACGCCGTGATCGACAAGGGCTGCGAACCCGGGCAGTCCGTTGATGTGGGCCATGGCGAAACTGTGAGTCATGCGGGCGGTGTTCATGGTTTCGGCGATCGCGTCGGCAGGCAGCCGTCCGTGGTCATCAAGATTACCGAAGCCTTCAGGCAGCTGAGCAGCCTTGGCAAATGCCAGCAGCCGCTCGCCCTCCCGCGCCAACCAGGCTTTGTGGCCCGGAGCGGCTAGCCAACTGCTGAAATCGCGATTCACATAATCCATTTGCGTCCACCTGTCTGATCGGCGAGTTCAGCCCGCCCGGTATTATTAGTCGTGGCGAATCATGCAAGCCGGGGACGGGTCCAGGCAAGTGAAGGCTTCAAGGCTGTCAGGCCAGGCCACGGAACAGTAGGGGCGCGCTTGCCCGCGAATTCTGGGTCCAGGCTATGGGCCCGTATTGAATGCACCGGCGTCATCGCGGGCAAGCGCGCTCCTACGGCGGGTGTATGCGCCGGGTCTGAAATTCAGCCAAAGCCGCATGAGCGGACTTGTACGGGCAATCCGTGGTCTAGAAGCTGTGAAAGACGATTTCAGTGACCCAACAGGAGATAACGCCATGCATCTGGAAGGTTCATGCCATTGCGGCGAGGTAGAGTTCAGTCTCAACAGCGCCCACCCCTACCCCTACCAACGCTGTTACTGCTCGATCTGTCGCAAGACTCAGGGCGGGGGCGGTTACGCCATCAATCTGGGAGGCGATGCCAAAAGCCTGAAGATCAAAGGCAAAGCGAGCATCTCCATTTACCACGCGAAAATGCGCGACGGCGATCATCCAGTGCACACCAGCAGCGCAGAGCGGCACTTTTGCAAACACTGCGCCAGTGCGCTGTGGCTGTTCAGTCCGGAGTGGCCGGAGCTGATCCACCCTTTCGCCTCCGCCATCGATACGCCGCTGCCAACGCCACCCGAACACACCCATTTGCTGCTGGACTCCAAGGCATCCTGGGTCGAGGTTCAGGCCGGACCGGACGACAAGCAATTCGAGCACTTTCCTGAGGAGTCGATTGCCGACTGGCATGAGCGGCTGGGATTGGTGCGCTGATCCGTCTTGGCGTGCGCGGTTTGAATGGAATACGACCGCTTCGCGCCCGATCGCCGGCAAGCCAGGCTCCTACGCCCTGCGGGCAGAAGCGCGATTCGAACGTCCCATTAGGCATACTCCGGGCGAACACGCGACTCAACCGGCAGACGCGATACCTGTAGCAGCTGACGAGCACCGCAAGGCTGCGATTGCGGAGTGTCAAACAAATTGCATCGCAGCCTCGCGCGGCTCGTCAGCTCCTATAGAGCAATGGATAAGATTTAACGCACGCTCAAGACGCCTGAATCGGTATCGATCATCAATCTCTCTGAACCTCCGCATCGCCCGCCGACTCACAACAGAAAGCCAATAAGGACACTTATATGCCTCTGCACCGAGTCGCTGAACTGGCTGATCTTCGTGAAGATCGTGGCTTTCAGGTTGAAATTGGCGATACCAAAATCCTGCTCCTTCGGGCAGGCGATGAAGTCTTCGCCTACCAGGCCGAGTGCCCCCACGCCGGGGCCCCGTTGGCTGATGGCGCTGTATGCAACGGTCATTTGATCTGCCCCTGGCACAAGGCCGAGTTTGCAATTAACGACGGCAGCCTGTGCGAACCTCCTGCCCTCGATTCCCTCACACGCTACGCCACGCATTTGATCAACGGCCAGGTTCACGTTGACGATCAAGCGCTGCCAAAACCCACGCCGACACTCGAGAAAGACGATCGCTGTTTTGTCATCATTGGCGCAGGCGCTGCCGGTACCGCAGCCGCCAGCGCATTGCGGGAAAAGGGCTTCAATGGTCGTTTGCTGTTGATCGATCGCGAACGCGAGCCCGGTTATGACCGCACCGCCCTGAGCAAATTTGTGCTCGCCGCCGACGTAAAACCAGACGAAATCCCAGCCATTCGCGAGGATAGTTTTTATCAGGATCAGCACATCGAACGGGTGTGGGGCGAAGTGATGAAACTGGACGTGGTGAACAAGCGTGTGTTCATCGCTGACGGTCGACGCTTCGACTACGACGCAGCGCTGGTGACAACCGGTGGCGAGCCCCGCACCCTGCCGCTGATCGGCTCTGAACTGCCGCAGGTCGTGACCCTGCGCCAGCGAGACGACGCCAGGCAGATTCTCGAAAAAGCGACGCCGGGCGCCCATGCGTTAATCGTCGGTGACAGTTTCATCGGGCTCGAAGCCGCTTCCGCCCTGCGCAAGAACAACGTATCGGTCACCGTGCTTGCCCGCCATGAAACCCCTTTTATTGCTCAATTTGGCGAACGCATCGGCCGAGCGATCAGGACGTTGCACGAGGCAAACGGCGTGCTGTTCCGCACCCACGTGGAGGTCAGTCATTTCGAGAGTGATCAGGCGGGTGACCCGCTGAAATACGCCATGCTGAGCAACGGAGAAAAGCTTGCCGTGGACGTCGCGTTGATCGGCATTGGCGTTGACCCTGCCACCCAATTTACCGACGGCGTGTCGCTGGAAAAGGATGGATCGCTAAAGGTCGATAGCGGCATGCGCGTTACTCAGGATTTATGGGCTGCGGGTGACATCGCCACCTTTGAGCTCAACGCCGTACCACTGCGCATCGAACACTGGCGCCTGGCGCAACAACAGGCGCGAATCGCCGCCAGCAACATGCTCGGTGGCGATGAGCGTTACCTGAACGTGCCTTTCTTCTGGACCTTTCACTTTGGCAAACGCCTGGATTATCTGGGGCACGCCGAGCAGTGGGACGACATCATTTATCTGGGTGAACCAGAGACTTTCGACTTCCTCGCCTTGCTGTGCAAACAGGGCGTCGTGGCTGCCGTCGTGGCCTGCGAGCGGGAGCGGGAAATGGCCATGCTGGCCGAGCGCATGAAACAGCCGCTGTTTCTGAATGAAGCACTGATGTTGATTAAGGCGTTGGCTAACTGAGCGGCGAATGACCTTTCACTTCTGACCAAGGACAAGCACATGAACGAACAAGAATCAGACCGCGAAGACCTCGACCACAAGCCGGAAAATGCTGGCAGTGTGGGCGAAAAACACAAGCAACTGAACGAGCAGGGAGAACACCCGAGGCCGCGTTCACCCAAGGATCCTGACGATGAAAATAACCCCGCGAACCACGAATAGCGGTGCCGGGGCTATTGTTCTTCAATTATCGGCTTGGGCCTGACGGGCCGTGCATCGGCCCATACAGATGCGCCTTTTGGCGGGCGCTGCAGCCCGTGAGTTCTCGTCAGCCACGCTTTCCACCTGGGTCCACCAGGTTTCACCGCGGTTAGGGTAGTCCACGTAAAACGGCTGTCCCATCTGCGGTGTGGTGATGGAGACGCTGCGCTCCCAGGCCAGGGCCAGAATTCTATCGAACGGCTCATGCCATGCGTGCATCGCCAAGTCGAACGTGCCGTTGTGAATGGGCAGCAACCACTTTCCGCGCAGATCCAGATGCGCTTGTAACGTCTCTTCGGGCTGCATGTGCACGTCCGGCCAATCGACGTTGTACGCACCGGTTTCCATGAGCGTCAGATCGAACGGCCCGTATTGCTCGCCGATCACTTTAAAGCCGCTGTGATAACCGGTGTCGCCGCTGAAGAAAATCCGCTGCTGATCGTTGATGATCACCCACGACGCCCACAGCGTCTGGTTGCCATCGCGCAAGGTACGCCCCGAGAAATGCTGCGCCGGTGTTGCGACGAAGCGAATCCCGTGAATTTCGGTGGATTGCCACCAGTTGAGTTGCTGGACCTTTTCAGCCGGCACGCCCCACTCGATCAACGTATCGCCCACACCAATCGGGGTGATGAAATGTTCGGTTTTGTCCTTCAGCACCTGGATAGTCATGTGGTCCAAGTGATCGTAATGGTTGTGCGAGAGGATCACCGCCTTGAGCGGCGGCAGGTCTTGCAGGCTGATCGGCGGCTGGTGAAAGCGCTGTGGCCCGGCCCATTGCACCGGCGATGCGCGCTCGGCGAACACCGGATCAGTGAGAAAGTACTGACCGCGCAGTTTGAGCAGAACGGTGGAATGGCCGAGGCGGTAAACCGTGTTGTTCGGCGCCGCCAGCAGTTGCTGACGCGATAACGGCAGCACCGGAATCTCCCCCGCCGGCCGGGTATGGCGTGGCTTGTTAACCACCGAGTTCCAGAAAATGCGCAGGGTTTTGAAAAAGCCCAGTCGGTTCATCGGTTTGTGATTGCTGTAGCGCCCCTCGTGCCGGGACAGGACAGGCAACGAGGTGACGTCATTTCGATTTTCGGTCAAGGCCATGGGTGCTGACTCCAGTGGAACGGTTGGAGAGTGTGCAAGGGGCGAACGCTTTGCAGGATGTTGCATACGTCGGGAAGAAGTAAGCAAGAAGATGTAACCGGTTTTTACACTACACAGTGTAGTTTCTAGCTTGCATCAAACACAATCACAAGTAAACTGCCGAGTGTAATTTTCCTTGAAGTGAAATTGATGACTGCCCCCCTGCGCCTGACTGACCGAAAACGTGAATCCATCGTCCTCGCCGCGATTGCAGAGTTCCGTGACAACGGTTTCGAGATCACCAGCATGGACCGCATCGCGGCCCGGGCCGAGGTGTCCAAGCGCACGGTGTACAACCACTTCCCGAGTAAAGAAGAGCTGTTTTCGGAAATTCTGCAGCGCCTGTGGACCAACGCCAGCGGTCAACCGGATGCGTCATATCGCACAGATGTCCCCCTGCGCGACCAACTGCGGGAAATGCTCAAGTCCAAGATGAAAACCCTCAGCGACAGCAACTTCATTGATCTGGCCCGTGTGGCGATTGGTGCGACCATCCACTCGCCGGATCGCGCGCAGACCTGGGTCAACCGGCTCAACCAGCGTGAAGAATCGTTCACCGTATGGATTCGCGCTGCCCAGCAGGACGGTCGCTTGAAGGAGGTGGAGCCGGGGTTTGCCGCTTATCAGATCCATGCCTTGCTCAAGGCTTTCGCCTTCTGGCCACAAGTCACCCTGAACGAGCCGCTGCTGCCGCCTGAAAAGCAGGTGTCGGTGGTCGAATCGGCGCTGGACATGTTTTTGTGCTGGTATGAGATCAAGAAAGCTGCGCACTAGGGCTGACGGCGAATAAGCCGGTACAGGCCAAAGACTTGTAGTGGTAAAAAAAGCTTCGCGGGCAAGCCTCGCTCCAACGAGGACCTAGCCGCGTGACAAAACGCATAACCCGTGGGAGCGGACCTGTCCGCGAAGAGGCCGTCAGGTCCGCTACATTTTCGTCGTCAGGACTACCGCATTCGCAGACGGGTCCGCTCCCACAGGGTCATCGCATCAACTGGCAGCGCTGTGTGTAATCTTGCCCGCCGCCACCCGTTCAACAATCGCCCGACGCGCGTTCAATCCAGGTGTTGCACGCTCGGTGGCGGTGGCCAACACGCTGGCCGATGCGCTGTCGGGGCGGCCTGAATCGAAAGGCGGCGCCGGGGCGTATTCCAGTTGCAGCTGAATGAGCTGCGCTTTTTCCGGATCGAACAGCTCACTGACCAGCGTCAGCGCAAAGTCGATACCCGCCGTCACGCCGCCACCGGTCATCAGGTTGCCATCACGCACCACACGTTCGTTGACCGGGATCGCCCCGAAACTTTCAAGCAAACTGTGTGAAGCCCAATGAGTGGTAGCGCGCCGTCCTTGCAACAGACCCGCAGCACCCAGCACCAGCGCGCCGGTGCAAACCGAGGTGACGTACTGGGCGGTCGCCGCCTGCTGCTTGATGAAATCCAGCGTCTCGGCATCTTCCATCAGCGCATCGACGCCCACGCCTCCCGGTACGCAGATCACGTCCAGCGGCGGGCAACCGGCAAATGTGCGGGTGGGCATCAGCAGCAACCCCGTGCTCGAAATCACCGGCGCCAGTTCTTTCCACAGTAAATGCACGGAGACGCCCGGCATGGTGGCAAAAACATCGTAAGGCCCGGTGAGGTCCAGCTGCTGGACGTTGGGAAACAGCAGGATGCCGATGTGCAGGGTCATGGGGGTACTCCAATGAATTCGTATCTGGAAAGGCACGCTCCCTGTAGGAGTGGTTGCGCCTGTGGACGAACCCACTCTAGCCAAATACGCTCTGGCGGATACGCCATAATACCCACAAATCACGCCAACCATCAAACACAGGTCTGCCCATGCCTCAGACACCGAAAGCCGTTCACATCCTCGCGTTTCCCAACGTGCAGTTGCTAGACGTGGCCGGGCCGCTGCAGGTATTCGCTTCAGCCAATGTGCAAGCCGTGCGCCTGGGCCAGCCTGCTGCGTATGCGCCCAGCGTGATTTCCACCCAGCCGGGCAGCGTGATGTCGTCGGCCGGGCTGGGACTGCTGACCTTTCCATTGCCATCGTCGACCTCGGACACGCTGATCATCGCTGGCGGTTGGGGCGTTCATACCGCGCTGCAGGACGAGCAACTGGTGCGCTGGGTGCGCGAACAGGCAAGCACCGCCCGGCGCGTTGCGTCGGTGTGCACGGGGGCTTTCATGCTGGCGCAGGCCGGCGTGCTCGACGGCCATCGCGTGGTGACGCATTGGGACAGTTGCGACACGCTGGCGCAGCGCTATTCAAAGGTCCAAGTCGATCCGGAACCGATCTTCATCAACGAAGGCGCGCTCTGGACGTCGGCAGGCGTGACGGCCGGCATCGATTTGGCGCTGGCACTGGTGGAGGCAGATCTGGGTCGAAACATCGCCCTGGCCGTGGCGCAGGATTTGGTGGTGTTTTTAAAGCGGCCAGGCGGTCAGTCGCAATTCAGTACCGCGCTGTCGATGCAGCAGGCCACGCGCAACAACGACAGCCGCTTCGCGGATCTGCATGCGTGGATTCTCGACAATCTGGCCAGCGAACTGTCAGTCGGGGTTCTCGCCGCTCATGTGGGGATGAGCGAGCGCAGTTTTGTCCGCCATTATCGCGCCCACACCGGCAACACCCCCGCGCGCGCCATCGAGCAATTGAGGGTTGAAGCCGCACGCCGATTGCTCGGTGACAGCGCCCTGCCCATCAAACGCATCGCCGATCGCTGCGGCTTCGGCACCGAAGAAACCCTGCGCCGTAGTTTCATGCGCACCGTGTCCGTCACGCCCCAGGCCTATCGGGAGCGGTTTAGTGCGCAGTGATGCAGATTTGCCGGCGAGGCTTGCCCGCGAAGCTGAGTCTGTAATTTGTCTGGCACACCTAGTCACAGCTTCGCGGGCAAGCCTCGCTCCAACGCACGTAAATATATTTCATAATTTGTAATATTTATCCTGTTTCGTGTAAGTTAATTTCCATCACGAAAACAGGGATAACAAAAATGCCGCCCTCCTCTGGCCTGTCACTCCTGATCTACGCCGCCGTGGCGATCATCGCGCTGATCGTCTTGATCGCCCGGTATCGCCTCAACCCCTTTGTCGTTATCACCCTGATTTCCGTCGGACTGGCCTTGGTTGCAGGGATGCCCGCCACTGGCGTGGTCGCGTCCTACGAAGCGGGTGTCGGCAAAACCCTCGGCCACATCGCGCTGGTGGTGGCTCTAGGCACCATGCTCGGCAAAATGATGGCCGAATCGGGCGGCGCCGAGCAGGTGGCGCGCACGCTGATCGATCGCTTTGGCGAACGTAACGCGCACTGGGCCATGGTCTGCATCGCGTTTCTGGTGGGCTTGCCGCTGTTTTTCGAAGTCGGCTTCGTGCTGTTGGTGCCGATTGCTTTTACGGTAGCGCGGCGAGTCGGGGTATCGATCCTGATGGTCGGCCTGCCAATGGTCGCGGGGCTTTCCGTGGTACACGCCCTGGTGCCACCGCACCCTGCCGCGATGTTGGCGGTACAGGCCTATGGCGCTTCGGTGGGGCAAACGCTGTTTTACGCCATTCTCGTCGGCATCCCGACCGCGATCATCGCCGGCCCGCTTTACGCCAAATTCATCGTGCCGCGCATTCAACTGGCCGATGAAAACCCGCTGGCCAAGCAGTTTCTCGACCGCGAACCCCGCGAGAAACTGCCGAGTTTCGCCCTGACCATGGCCACCATCCTGCTGCCTGTGGTGTTAATGCTGTTGGGCGGCTGGGCCAACCTCATCAGCACGCCTGGCAGCGTGTTCAACAGCTTTCTGCTGTTCATCGGCAACTCGGTCATCGCCCTGCTGCTGGCGACGTTGCTAAGCTTCTGGACGCTGGGCATTGCCCAGGGCTTCAACCGCGATTCGATCCTCAGATTCACCAACGAATGCCTGGCGCCAACCGCCAGCATCACGCTGTTGGTGGGCGCAGGCGGCGGTTTGAACAAGATTCTGGTGGACAGCGGTGTCACCAACGAAATCGTCGGGCTGGCGCAGGATTTTCACCTGTCGCCGCTGCTGATGGGCTGGCTGTTCGCGGCGCTGATGAGGGTCGCGACTGGCTCCGCTACTGTGGCGATGACCACCTCTTCGGGCATCGTGGCGCCCGTTGCACTCGGCCTGGGCTATCCACATCCCGAACTGTTGGTGCTGGCGACGGGTGCAGGGTCGGTGATTTTTTCCCACGTCAACGATGGCGGTTTCTGGCTGATCAAGGAGTACTTCAACATGACCGTGGCGCAAACCTTCAAGACCTGGACAGTGCTGGAAACGCTGATTTCGATCATCGCGTTCGCCCTGACCCTTGGTCTGGCACAGGTGCTCTGAGTGGACATCCTTTACCAGATCCGCGCGCGCCAGGACTCGTTCAGCGCAGGCGAAGGGCGAATTGCCAAACTGATCCTCAGCGACACGGCGTTCGCCGCCAGCGCCAGCCTCGATGATCTGGCCACGCAGGCGAAAGTCAGCAGCGCTACCCTGTCGCGCTTCGCCCGCAGCATCGGCTGCCGCGACCTTCGTGACCTGCGCCTGCAATTGGCTCAGGCCAGTGGCGTCGGCAATCGCTTCCTTAACCCTGAACGGGCGCCGGAGCAGTCGGCGTTTTTCACCCAGATCGTCGGTGACATCGAAGCCACCCTGCGTCAGCACTTGGCAGGCTTCGACGAATCGCGCTTTGCCCAGGCCGTCACCCTGCTGACCCAGGCGAAGATGATCCACGCTTTCGGTATGGGCGGCTGCTCCAGCTTGTGCAGCGAAGAACTGCAAACCCGCCTGGTGCGCCTGGGCTATCCGATCGCCGCCAGCCGCGATCCGGTGATGATGCGCCTGATTTCGGCCACGCTTGGGCCTGCGCAGACGATCATTGCTTGCTCGCTCACCGGGCGGACGCCGGAACTGCTGGATGCGCTGAAGCTCGCTCGCAGCTACGGCACGAAAATCCTCGCGATCACCTTGCCCAAATCCCCACTCGCACGACTGGCGGATGTGGTGCTGCCGTTGCAGATCGCCGAAACCAATTTCATCTACAAACCCACAGCCGCACGCTACGGCATGCTGCTGACCATCGATGTGCTCGCCACGGAACTGGCGCTAAAGGCCCCCGAGGAAAATCAGGAGCGTCTGCGGCGGATCAAACTGGCGCTCGATGATTATCGCGGCGGCGAAGACGGCCTGCCGCTCGGAGACTGAATCATGCTTTATGACCTGATCATTCGTGACGCCCAGGTGATTGATGGCAGCGACGCCCCGGCCTTTCGCGCTGACGTGGCGATCCGTGACGGCCGCATCCAGCGCATCGGCAGCCTGGACGGCGTGTCTGCAACTGAGGAAATCAACGCGGCGGGACGCGTTCTGGCGCCAGGCTTCATTGATGTGCACACCCACGACGACACGGTGGTGATACGCAAACCGGAAATGCTGCCCAAGATCACCCAAGGGGTGACCACGGTGATCGTCGGCAACTGCGGCATCAGCGCCTCGCCGGTGACGCTCAAAGGTGAGCCGCCTGATCCGATGAATCTGCTCGGCCCGGCCAAAGCATTTTCCTACCCGCGCTTCAGCGATTACGCAGCCGCCGTCGACAACGCGCGGCCGGCGGTCAACGTCGCTGCGCTGATCGGTCATACCGCCCTGCGCAGTAATCATCTGGATGACCTGTTGCGCACCGCCAAACCCGATGAAATTGCTGCCATGCGCGAACAATTGCGCGACAGCCTTGAGGCTGGCGCGCTGGGTCTGTCTACCGGGCTTGCCTACGCTTCGGCGTTCTCGGCTAAGACCGATGAAGTCAAGCAACTGGCCGAAGAATTGACCGCATTCGGCGCGGTGTACACCACCCATTTGCGCAGCGAGTTCGAGCCGGTACTGGACGCGATGGACGAGGCATTTGTCATCGGCCGACATGCAAAATCGCCGGTGGTGATCTCGCACCTCAAATGCGCGGGCGCCGGCAATTGGGGTCGCAGCCCGCAGCTGTTGGCGTCACTGGAAAAGGCTGCGCTGGATCATCCTGTGGGTTGTGACTGCTATCCGTATGCCGCCAGTTCGTCGACGCTGGATTTGAAGCAGGTCACTGATGCGTTCCGTATCACCATCACGTGGTCAACGCCGCATCCTGACCAGGGGGGTCGAGACCTGAAAGAGATCGCCGCCGATTGGGGCGTTTCGCTGATCGACGCCGCCCGCACGCTACAACCGGCTGGGGCGGTGTACTACGGTATGGATGAAAACGACGTACAGAATATTTTGAAACATCCGCTGTCGATGATCGGTTCAGACGGCCTGCCCGAAGACCCGTTTCCGCACCCGCGCCTTTGGGGAGCGTTTCCTCGGGTATTGGGGCATTTCAGTCGTGATCTGGGATTGTTTGCGCTGCACACCGCCGTGCACAAGATGACCGGGCTGACCGCCAGCCGTTTTGGCCTGCACGAGCGTGGGTTTATTCGTGAGGGGTATTGGGCGGATCTGGTGTTGTTCGATCCTGAAACCGTGCGCGATGTGGCGGACTTCAAAGACCCACAACGCGCCGCTGAAGGCATCGACCGCGTGTGGGTGAATGGGCATTTGAGTTATGCCGACGGTAAAGCGCAGGGTCAGCGCCAAGGCAGATTTTTGCCCAGGAGCGGGTCGTTGGTTGCCGGATTTAGCCAAGGCTCACTGTAGGAGCCAACTTGTTGGCGAGCCAGGCGACGCAGATTGTCTGGCTCACCGTCTCGCGAACAAGTTCGCTCCTACAGAGGTTCCAATCAACCGACGATCACACCCCGGCATTCACCAAAGCCGATGCTGACCTGCCCTTCCCTGTGGCAGCGAGCTTTCAGGATCACTTCATCGCCCGCCTGCAAAAATGTGCGGGTCTCGCCGGTCGGTAGCTCAATGGGACGTTTCCCGCCTTGGGTCATTTCCAGCAGGCTGCCCAATTGATCGGGCTCTGGTCCTGACAGGGTCCCGGTGCCAAACACATCCCCCGCCTGCAGCTTGCATCCGTTGACGCTGTGGTGCGTGACCATCTGCGCCACCGTCCAGTACATATTCAGTGTGTTGCTCAAGCCCAGCCGATACGGCGCCAAGCCCTGATCTTTCATCTGGGCGGTCTGGATCAATACCTCAAGCTCGACGTCCAGTGCGCCGTTACCTTGGTCATCGGCGTTGAACAGATACGGCAACGGCGCCGGATCACCTTGAGGACGCTGCGGTTGCGCACTGCGAAAAGGCGCGAGGGCCTCGGCAGTCACTACCCAGGGTGAGAGCGTGGTGGCGAAGCTCTTGGACAGAAACGGCCCCAGCGGCTGATATTCCCAGGCTTGCAGGTCACGGGCAGACCAGTCGTTGAGCAGGCAGAAACCGGCGATGTGCTGACCCGCATCAGCGATCGCAATCGGCTCACCCGCTTCGTTGCCCGGCCCGATCCACACCCCGACTTCCAGCTCGTAGTCCAGCCGCTTGCTCGGTCCGAACGTCGGCACTTCAGCGCCAGGCGCGAGCGTTTGGCCGCTCGGGCGTTTAACCGGCGTGCCCGAAACGCACAGGGTTGAGGCGCGGCCGTGGTAAGCAATCGGCACATACTTGTAGTTGGGCAGAAGCGGGTTGTCCGGCCGGAACAGTACGCCGACGTTAGTGGCGTGATGAATGCCCACGTAAAAATCGGTGTAATCACCGACTTTGGCCGGCAGGTGCATTTGGCACTCTGCCATGGGCCGCAACAGCGATTCACCCATCACCTGCAAGCGCTCGCGCTGAGGACTTTTTGCATCCAGCAGGTGCAGCAGATCTGCGCGCAGTGCCTGACGAGCCGACGCGCCCAACGCGAAGAAGTCATTGAGCTGATCACGGCTGGCGGCTTCGGCGGCCAGGCGCGCGATTCCCTGGAACAGGCTAGCGTCCAGTGCCACTTGCAGATCGAAAACCTTGTCGCCGATGGCCACCCCGCCTCGCTTGCTCGCATTGCCATGGCTGAAGACGCCAAAGGGCAGGTTCTGCAACGGGAAATCCGGGTGATCATTGGCCGAAACCACCCAACTGCGCAGGTGTGTGGAAGTGTTCATCGTTGGCTATCCGAATCCAAAGGTTTGAAGGTTCTGGCGATGCCGTTCCAGCACGCGTCGTAATCGCTTTGCAGCTGCGGGCATTCAAGGGCATGACGGCTGGGACGCAGCACTTTGCCGGTCTCGAACATGAACGCCATGGTCTGCTCAATCTTGTGCGGCTTGAGCTCGGCGGCCATGGCCTTTTCGGCGGTGGCGTTGTCCGGCCCGTGGGCGCTCATGCAGTTGTGCAACGACACGCCGCCGGGCATGAAGCCCTCGGCCTTGGCATCGTAGGCGCCCTCGATCAGGCCCATGAATTCGTTCATCAGGTTGCGGTGAAACCACGGCGGACGGAAGGTGTTTTCGGCCACCATCCAGCGCGGCGGGAAGATCACGAAATCCACATTGGCCTGGCCGTGGCTTGCACTCGGCGAGGTCAGCACGGTGAAAATCGAAGGGTCGGGATGGTCATAGCTGACCGTGCCCAAGGTGTTGAAGCGGCGCAGATCATATTTGTACGGCACGTTGTTGCCATGCCACGCCACTACGTCGAACGGTGAGCCAGGCAAGGTCGTGGCCCACAGCTCGCCGAGAAATTTCTGCACCAGCACGGTTGGCTGTGTGCTGTCTTCATAGTGGGCGACGGGCGCCTGAAAATCTCGTGGGTTAGCCAGCCCGTTGCTGCCAATCGGCCCCAGATCAGGCAGGCGCAGAGCGCAGCCGTGGTTCTCGCAAATGTAGCCACGCGCATTGCCATCCTTGAGCTGGACGCTGAACTTGAGGCCTCGAGGCAGCACGGCAATCTCTTGCGGCTCGATGTCCAGCACGCCGAGCTCGGTGACGATACGCAATCGACCTTGTTGCGGCACGATCAGCCACTCGCCGTCGGCATTGAAAAACGCGCGCTGCATCGAGGCATTGGCGGCATAAACATACACGCTGACGCCTTCGGCCTGATCCGCAGCCGAGGTGCTGGCCAGGGCGATCAAACCGTCGATGAAGTCAGTGGATTGCGTGGGGATATCGAAAGCATTCCAGCGCAGGCGGTTCGGCGTGATAGAGCCCTGTTGCTGGCCGCGGATCTGGGTTTCAAGGCGCTGGTAGTGAGGGTGACTGGCCGATGGCTGGATGCGATATAGCCAGGTGCGCCGGGCTTCGCTGCGGGGAACGGTGAACGCAGTGCCCGAGAATTGCTCGGCGTAAAGGCCCAGGGGATGGCGTTGCGGGGAGTTCTGCCCCACCGGCAGCGCGCCAGGAATGGCCTCGCTGCTGAACTGATTACCGAAACCGCTCTGGTACGTCAGGGCGTCGGGCGCCTGTGCTGTGGACATCTTGACCTCTTGTTCTTATGGATTCAGCGCCGCCCCTGTAGGAGCGAATTTATTCGCGAGGGGCCATTACCGTTGTTGAATCTTTGTCGCCAAGGACATTGCCTCGCGAACAAGCTCGCTCCTACAGGGGGTACGTAGCATTACCGTAAATCGATTACGCATAACGTAATTTGAGTTTGTGAGAGGGTCAAGCTATAAAGCAGCCTTCTCAGACCGGCGCCCCTCCCCATGACCGATAATTCCCCAAGCCCTGTAGGCGCACGTGCGCAGAAAGTGCAGTCCGCTGAAGTCGGCGTCGGCATTCTCAAGGCGCTGGCGGACCTGGCGCCCTCGACCTCGCTGTCGAAATTGGCCGAATACGTGGGCATGCCGGCGAGCAAGGTTCACCGCTATCTGCAGGCGCTGGTGGACAGCGGTTTCGCCGAACAGAACCCACTGAACAACCATTACGCGCTGGGCCGCTCGGCATTGCAGGTCGGGCTCGCGGCCTTGAGTCAACTAGACGTGTTGAAGATCGCCGCACCGCAACTGGCAAACCTGCGCGATGAACTCAACGAAACCTGCTTTCTGGCGGTGTGGGGCAACAAGGGCCCGACTGTGGTTTACGTCGAGAAATCCTTGGGCGCCGTCACACTGGTGACGCAGATCGGCTCGGTGTTGCCGTTGCTCAGTTCGTCTACCGGGCTGGTGTTCGAGAGCTTTTTGTCGTCCAGCGAGACGGCATCGTTGCGGGAGTCTGAGTCGTCGTCGCTCAGCTCGTCGCAAGTAAAAGAAGTCCAGGCGCACATCAAGGAAATCCGCAGCAATGGGGTGCACCAGATTCAGGGCATGTTGATGACTGGGGTTAACGCAGTGTCGTCGCCGGTATTTACCCTGGGCAACACGTTGGCGGGGGTGGTGACCGTGGTGGGCTCCGCGTCGGTGTTGACGGGGGAAAAGCAGGTGCTGGCGGCTCGCAGGTTATTGGAAACCGCTCGAGCCGTCAGCGAACGGATGGGCGGGGAAATGCCCTCGAACCTGTAGGAGCGAACTTGTTCGCCAGGCGTTCTCCCTGACACCCCGCGGTGTCTGCTTCGCCAACAAGTTGGCTCCTACAGGACTTAGGCGCGCTTCAATCTGCGGTCAGGACCCCGCGCCGCACCTGGTCTCGCTCGATCGATTCAAACAGCGCCTTGAAATTGCCTTCGCCAAAACCGTCATCGCCCTTGCGCTGGATGAACTCGAAAAACACCGGGCCCATCAGGGTTTCCGAGAATATCTGCAGCAACAACCGCTGTGTGCCGCCTTCCGACGTGCCGTCGAGCAGAATCCCACGGGCTTTTAGCTCATCTTCGGGCTCGCCATGGTTTGGCAGGCGCCCTTCGAGCATCTCGTAATAGGTCTCCGGCGGCGCAGTCATGAAACGCATGCCGATGGCTTTCAGCGCATCCCAGGTCTTGATCAAGTCTTCGGTGAAGAAGGCCACGTGCTGAATGCCCTCGCCGTTGAACTGCATCAAGAACTCCTCGATCTGCCCCGCGCCCTTGGACGACTCCTCATTGAGCGGGATGCGGATCATGCCGTCCGGTGCGGTCATGGCTTTGGACGTCAGGCCGGTGTACTCGCCCTTGATGTCGAAGTAGCGCAGTTCGCGGAAATTGAACAGCTTCTCGTAGAAGTTCGCCCAATAAGCCATGCGCCCGCGATAGACGTTATGAGTCAGGTGATCGATAAACTTGAGGCCAGCGCCCTCGGGATGGCGATCCACGCCTTCGATGAACACGAAATCGATGTCGTAGATCGAAGTGCCTTCGCCAAATCGATCAATCAGGTACAACGGCGCGCCGCCGATACCCTTGATCGCGGGCAGTCGCAGCTCCATCGGGCCGGTGGCGATTTCGATGGGTTGCGCGCCTAGTTCAAGCGCGCGGCTGTAGGCCTTTTGCGAGTCCTTGACCCGGAAAGCCATGCCGCACACTGAAGGACCGTGCTCCGCTGCGAAGTAGGACGCTTCGCTGTGGGGCTCGTTATTGAGGATGATGTTGATCGCGCCCTGGCGGTACAACTGCACGTTCTTGGAACGGTGGTTGGCGACTTTGGTGAAGCCCATCATCTGAAACACAGGTTCGAGGGCGCCGGGGACGGGCGAGGCGAATTCGATGAATTCAAAGCCCATCAGGCCCATCGGGTTTTCATAAAGGTCGGTCATGGTCTTGCTCCTGGAAAGTGAATAGCGCGGATGCCGATATCACTGTCCAGAGGGTGGTGCGCAGGGAATGCCCCGTACGCTGCGGGCGAGAAAATCGCCGAAGATGAGTTGCAGACCAAAGCTTTTCATGTAGGAAAGGTTACTCCGGCTTATCGGATTGCGCATCTGGATGCGCGTGCTGGAAAGCAGGATGCTCAAGCGCCAACTGCTCAACGCGAACAATGCGCGGCAAAGCGCTGAGATCGACATTGAAGCGGCATGCCGCGTATAGCTGCGGCAGCAGATAGACATCGGCCAGCCCGACCGGGCCGAAACAGAAGCCCTCATCGCCGATCAGCGCTTCGACGGCAGTCAGGCCTTCGCTGATCCAGTGACCGATCCAGGCCACCACATCGCCTTCGTCATGGCCCAGACCGCGCAATCGATTGAGCACCGCCACGTTGTGCAGCGGGTGAATGTCGCAGCCGATCAGCGCCGCCACTTGCCGATGTCGGGCACGTGCAATCAGCTCGGGGGGCAGCAGCGCAGGTTGGGGGTAGCGTTCTTCGAGGTATTCGATGATGGCGTTGGACTGAGTGATGACGTCGCCTGAGTCCAGACGCAGCGCCGGTACACGGCCCTGGGGATTGATCGCAAGGTAATCAGCCTTGTGGTGTTCGCCGCCGTCGCGGATCAGGTTCACCGCAACGGCATTGACGTTCTGGCCCTTGAGCGCCAGTGCAATGCGCACACGGTAGCTGGAGGTCGAGCGGTAATAAGTGAAAAGGTCCACGGCGGTTGCCTGTCGCTGGTTTTTATTGTTCGGGATATTTCAGAATCTGATTACGCAGTGCGTAAATTGCGGGTTTGGAGCACGACTGTCAAGGCTGGACGGAATCGCCGATCTGATGATCGTTCCCACGCTCCGCGTGTTGACGCCGACCAAGACGCTCCGCGTCCCGCCGGTGACGCAGAGCGTCAGTGGAAGCATTCCCACGCGGAGCGTGGGAATGATCAAAAGGACGCGTATTCAGACTTAAGTCCACCCCTCCAACCGCAACGTCGCCCGCACCAGCCGCTGCTCTTCGTTCTCGATCTCCCGCAGGTTCTCGCAGATGCTCTGGATATGCGCGATGGCGGCCTTGCGCGCCTGCTCCGGCAAGCGGCCGGTAACGGCGTTGTACAACCGGGCATGGTGACGGTCGATCTGCTTTTTCTGCGCCTCTCGGTGATACAGGTTGTTGACCGAAGCAAACACTGTGTTGAGCAGCAAATCGGTCAGCGAGCGCAGGGTTTGCACCAGCACCGGATTGTGCGAGGCCTCGCAAATGGCCAGGTGAAACGCATGATCCAGACGCGCGTGGCTCGATGCGTCCAGTTCCTGATCATGGGCCGCGACCAGTGCGTCATAGCTGCGAGTGATCAGCACAAAATCGGCGTCGGTGCCGCGCAGCGCCGCCAGCCGTGCCGATTCACCTTCCAGCAGGCTGCGCACCTCAAACAGATCGAACAGCGTGCGAGGCTGCGAGCCGAACAGATGCAGCAACGGCGAGGTCGCAGTCAGGCCGTCCATGCGCGCAACGAACGAGCCTTTGCCCTGATGGGTGTCGATGATGCCGCGAGCCCGCAGCAATTTGAGCCCTTCACGCAGGGCCGTACGGGACACGCCAAGCTTTTCGGTCAAGCGCCGCTCTGACGGCAGCAGTTGGCCCACTTTCAATACGCCGTCGACAATCAGTCGCTCGATCCGCTCGCTGACCACATCGGCAACCTGAGGCGCCCGGACAATTGTTGTGTGCTGCATCATCGCTCCAACTGGTATGACCACCGGCCCGCCGAAAAACCCTCAAACAACCAGCAGCTACCAACTTATTGTTTTAAATCAAGTTAAACGGCAATGCCGCTTTTATCTGGAAAACAAACTGGTTCGACCAGTGCTTTCAACCATGGACAGTAAGACCGGCACGGCCAATGATGCAAGCAAGCCCATAAAACGTTCACTCTTTGAACGGGCATCAATAAAAACAAAACAGGGTTGCGAACCCATCATGAATATTCTGTACGACGAACGCGTCGACGGCGCGTTGCCTGATACCGACAAGGCCCAACTGCTGCAGGCCTTGCAAGCCAGATTGCCTGATCTGGACATCCTCCACCGCGACGAAGAACTGCGCCCTTACGAATGCGACGGCCTGTCTGCGTATCGCACCACGCCGATGCTGGTGGTACTCCCCGAACGTCTTGAGCAAGTACAAACCCTGCTCAAGCTCTGCCACGAACGCAAGGTGCCAGTGGTCGCCCGTGGTGCTGGCACCGGACTATCCGGCGGCGCGCTACCGCTGGAAAAAGGCGTGCTGCTGGTCATGGCGCGGTTCAACAAAATCCTGCACATCGATCCCGCCGGACGTTTCGCCCGCGTGCAACCGGGCGTGCGCAATCTGGCGATTTCCCAGGCTGCTGCGCCTTATGACCTCTATTACGCACCTGACCCTTCTTCGCAAATTGCCTGTTCGATCGGCGGCAACGTGGCCGAAAACGCAGGCGGCGTGCACTGCCTGAAATACGGTCTGACCGTGCATAACCTGCTGAAAGTCGACATCCTCACGGTGGAAGGCGAGCGCATGGTGCTGGGTTCCGAGGCGCTGGATTCTCCCGGCTTCGACTTGCTCGCCCTGTTCACCGGCTCCGAAGGCATGCTCGGCATCATCACCGAAGTCACGGTCAAGCTGCTACCCAAACCCCAGGTCGCGCGAGTGCTGCTGGCGGCCTTCGATTCGGTGGAAAAAGCCGGGCGTGCGGTGGGCGACATCATTGCCGAAGGCATCATTCCGGGCGGTCTGGAAATGATGGACAACCTGGCGATTCGCGCCGCTGAAGACTTCATCCACGCCGGCTACCCGGTAGACGCCCAGGCGATCCTGCTGTGCGAGCTTGATGGCGTCGAAGCCGACGTTCACGACGATTGCGATCGCGTGCGCGCCGTGCTGGAAAAAGCCGGTGCCACCGAGGTACGGCAGGCTAAAGATGAAGCCGAGCGCGTGCGCTTCTGGGCCGGACGCAAGAATGCTTTTCCGGCAGTCGGTCGGCTGTCGCCGGATTACTACTGCATGGACGGCACCATTCCGCGTCGGGAATTGCCCGGCGTGTTGAAGGGTATTTCTGCGTTGTCCGAAGAATACGGCCTGAGGGTTGCCAACGTGTTCCACGCGGGCGACGGCAACATGCACCCGCTGATTCTGTTCGACGCCAACCAGCCGGGCGAGCTGGACCGCGCCGAAGCGCTGGGTGGCAAGATTCTCGAACTGTGCGTGAAGGTCGGCGGCAGCATCACCGGCGAGCACGGCGTGGGCCGCGAGAAGATCAATCAGATGTGCGCCCAGTTCAACAGCGACGAACTGACCCTGTTCCATTCGATCAAGGCCGCGTTCGACCCCAGCGGCATGCTCAACCCCGGCAAGAACATTCCGACGCTGCATCGCTGTGCCGAATTCGGCGCCATGCACGTGCACATGGGCAAACTGCCCTTCCCTGAACTGGAGCGTTTCTGATGAGCGCCGAACGTCAGCCACACGATCAATCCGCGACGCAGGATCGCGACGCCAGCCAGACGCTATTGGAGCAGGTCAATCAGGCGATCCAGCTGGGGACGCCGCTGCGCATTCAGGGCGCCAACAGCAAGGCGTTTCTTGGCCGGGAGGTCGCAGGCGAAGTGCTCGACACTCGCCAGCATCGCGGCATCGTCACCTATGATCCGACCGAACTGGTGATTACCGCCCGCGCCGGCACGCCGCTCAGTGAGTTATCCGCAGCGCTGGACGCCGCCGGGCAAATGCTGCCGTGCGAGCCGCCGAGCTTCACCGACAACGGTGTGACCGATGCCACAGTCGGCGGGATGATCGCTGCCGGTCTGTCCGGTCCGCGCCGCCCCTGGTCCGGCTCGGTGCGTGATTTTGTCTTGGGCACACGGGTCATCACAGGGCACGGCAAGCATTTGCGCTTCGGCGGCGAAGTGATGAAAAACGTCGCCGGCTACGACCTGTCGCGCCTTCTGGCCGGCAGCTTCGGTTGCCTGGGCGTGATCACCGAAGTGTCATTGAAGGTGCTGCCAAAGCCTCGGTTGTGTACCAGCGTTGCGTTGGAGATGGACGCCGCACACGCCCTCGCCCGTCTGGCCGAATGGGGTCAGCAACCGCTGCCGATCAGCGCCGCCAGCCACGATGGCCGCGTGCTGCGCCTGCGCCTTGAAGGCGGAGAAGGTTCAGTGGCCGCCGCCCATGATCGCCTCGGCGGCGAATCCATCGACCCGGCTTACTGGGGTGAACTCAATGCGCACCGGCTGGAATTCTTCACCGACGGCCGCCCGTTGTGGCGGCTGTCAGTGCCCAACAACACCGGCATCCTGAACCTGCCAGGGGACCAACTGATCGACTGGGGCGGCGCGCAACGCTGGCTCAAATCCGACGCCAGCGGCGCTGACATCCGCGCCATCGTCAGCGAAGTCGGCGGGCATGCCATCTGCTTCAGCCACGGGTTGGACGACAGCCCGTTTCAGCCATTGCCCAGCCCGTTGCTGCGTTATCACCGCCAGCTCAAGGCGCAACTCGATCCGCACGGAGTTTTCAATCCGGGCCGAATGTACGCGGAGATCTGACCATGCAGACCACCCTGAGCGAACACGCCAAAACCCTGCCCCGCGCCGAAGAAGCTGAAAGCATCCTGCGCAGTTGCGTGCACTGCGGTTTTTGCAACGCGACCTGTCCGACTTATCAGCTGTTGGGCGACGAACTCGACGGCCCGCGCGGTCGGATTTATCTGATCAAGCAGGTGCTGGAGGGCAACGAAGTCACCGAGAAAACCCAACTGCACCTGGACCGCTGTTTGTCTTGCCGCAACTGTGAAACCACCTGCCCGTCGGGGGTGAAATACCACAACCTGCTGGACATCGGCCGTGCCGTAGTGGACGCCGCCGTACCGCGCCCGATGGGTCAGCGGCTGGTGCGCGAGGGCCTGCGCGCGGTGGTGCCGAACGCCGGTTTGTTCAAATCCCTGACGCAGATGGGCAACGCCTTTCGCCCCCTGCTGCCAGGCACGCTTAAAACCAAATTACCCGGCGAGATTCGTCCGGCGACAGCGCGCCCTACCCAGCAACATGCGCGTCAGGTGTTGATGCTCGAAGGCTGCGTGTTGCCGGCGCTGTCGCCCAATACCAACGGCGCAGCCGCTCGGGTGCTGGACCGGTTGGGAATTAGCGTGAAACCCATCGCTCAGGCCGGTTGCTGCGGTGCCGTGGATTACCACTTGAACGCGCAGGACGCGGGGCTTGATCGTGCCCGGCGCAACATCGACGCCTGGTGGCCGGCCATTGAATCCGGCGCCGAAGCCATCGTGCAAACCGCCAGCGGCTGCGGCGCGTTCGTGAAGGAATACGGGCATCTGTTGCGCGACGATCCGGCCTACGCCAGCAAGGCGGCGAAGGTCAGTGAACTGACGCGCGATCTTGTGGAAATCCTGCGCGCCGAACCCCTGGAAAAGCTTGGCGGCTGCACCAGTCAGAAACTGGCGTTCCATTGCCCTTGCACGCTGCAACACGCGCAAAAGCTCGGTGGCGCGGTTGAGGCGGTGTTGACGCGGCTGGGTTTCAACTTGACCGCCGTTCCCGACAGTCATCTATGCTGCGGGTCGGCCGGCACGTATTCGATCACGCAGCCGGTGTTGTCGAAACAACTGCGTGACAACAAGATGAACGCCCTTGAAAGCGGCGACCCGGAGGTCATCGCCACCGCCAACATTGGCTGCCAGACACATCTGGCCGGCGCTGGCCGCACACCGGTCAAACATTGGATCGAACTGATCGAGGACGCCTTGCACTAACGCAGGTGCGCCCCAAGACCTATAACAATCATCCTCAGGAGAACTGCATGAAAACCAAGTCCGTACTGACGCAGACCGAAGTCACCCAGATCATCGCCGCAGCCCGTGCGGAGGCGCAAAGCAACAGTTGGGTGGTGTCCATCGCCGTGGTCGATGACGGCGGTCACTTGCTGGGTTTTGAGCGTCTGGATGGCTGTGCGCCGATTGGCGGCTACATCGCTATCGAAAAGGCGCGCACCTCGGCCTTGGGCCGTCGCGAATCCAAAGGCTACGAAGAAATGATCAATAACGGCCGCACCGCGTTCGCTACTGCGCCACTGCTGACCTCCCTCGAAGGCGGCGTGCCAGTGATCGTCGACGGCGAAGTGATCGGCGCAGTGGGCGTGTCAGGCGTCAAGGCTGACCAGGATGCACAAATCGCCAAGGCCGGTGTTGCGGCGGTGAATGCGGGTTAAGGCATCACCGATATCCCTGCTCAAATGCAATTCCCTGTGGGAGCGGACCTGTCCGCGAAGGCGGTTTCTGATCCGCTGAATATTCGTTGGCCGTACGGGCCTCTTCGCGGACAGGTCCGCTCCCACGAGATTTGCAGCGTCCTCACTGGCGTGGGCACGATCAATCAATTTTTAACGGAGAATCCGAGATGACCGAATTCGTCAACCGCCAGGGCCTGAAGGTCGCGGCCAGTCTGCAACGTTTTGTCGACGAGGACGTGCTTCCCGGGACCGGGCTGAACCCCGACATTTTCTGGGCAGACTTCGATTCGCTGGTGCATGACTTAGCCCCAATCAATCGCGAGTTGCTGGCTGAACGCGACCGCTTGCAGGTGCAATTGGACAAGTGGCACAAGTCCAACCCCGGCCCTGTCACCGACATGCCAGCCTACATCGCGTTTCTGGATTCCATCGGCTATTTGCAACCGGTACCCGGTACCGTCCAGGCCACGACTTACAAAGTCGACATCGAAGTCAGCCACCAGGCCGGGCCGCAATTGGTCGTCCCCGCTGCCAACGCTCGCTATGCACTCAACGCGGCCAATGCCCGTTGGGGCTCGCTGTATGACGCGCTCTATGGCACCGATGCCATCTCCAGCGCCAACGGCGCGGAAATCAAAGCCGGCTACAACCCGCTGCGCGGCGCCAAAGTCATCGCGTTCGCCCGTGCGTTGCTGGATCAGGCAGTGCCGCTGAGCAATGGCTCCCACATCGACGCCACGGCGTACGCCATCGACAGCGGCAAACTGCTGATCACCCTGGCCAACGGCAGCCAGACCGAACTGGCGCAACCCGAGAAATACATCGGTTATCAGGGCGACCCGAAAAATCCCACTGCGATCCTGGTCAAAAATCACGACCTGCACATCGAAATCCAGATTGATGCCGCAAGCCCCATTGGCGCCACCGACCCGGCCGGCATCAAGGACCTGGTGCTGGAAGCTGCGCTGTCGACCATCATCGACTGCGAAGACTCGGTCGCCGCTGTGGACGCAGAAGACAAGATCGTCATCTATCGCAACTGGCTCGGGCTGATGAAGGGCGACCTGACTGAAGAACTGGTCAAGGGCGGCAAGACCATCACTCGCCGCCTGAATGCAGACCGCGAGTACACCACCGCTGATGGCAACGCGTTGAAGCTGCACGGGCGTTCGTTGCTGTTCATCCGTAACGTCGGTCACCTGATGACCAACCCGGCCGTGCTTTACGACGGCGACAAGCAAATCCCCGAGGGCATTCTCGACGGCGTGATCACCAGCCTGATTGCCCTGCACGACCTGCACAATCGCGGCAACTCCCGCGCCGGCAGCGTTTACATCGTCAAACCGAAGATGCACGGCCCGGAAGAAGTGGCGTTCGCCGACACGCTCTTCGCCCGCATCGAGGACGTGCTGAAGGTCCCGCGCAACACCCTGAAAATGGGGATCATGGACGAAGAGCGGCGCACCAGCGTCAACCTCAAGGCTTGCATCGCCGCTGCTTCGGCGCGAGTGGCGTTCATCAACACCGGTTTTCTGGACCGCACCGGCGATGAGATTCATACCGCCATGGAAGCAGGGGCGATGCTGCGCAAGGGCGACATGAAAGCCACGCCGTGGATCAAGGCGTACGAGCGCAGCAACGTCCTGGTCGGTTTGGCGTGTGGCTTGCGTGGTCGGGCCCAGATCGGCAAGGGCATGTGGGCCATGCCGGACCTGATGGCTGACATGCTCGAACAGAAAATCGCTCATCCCAACGCCGGCGCAACCACTGCCTGGGTGCCCTCGCCGACGGCCGCCACGCTGCACGCGCTGCACTATCACAAGGTTGATGTGAAAGCGATTCAGCACGAGCTGGAGCAAGTGGACCTGGACAGCGCCAGCGAACAGATTCTGCTCGACCTGCTGACCGTTCCGGTGGTGGCCGAAGCCAAGTGGACGACCGAGGAGATTCGCCAGGAAGTCGACAACAACGCTCAGGGCTTGCTGGGGTACGTGGTGCGCTGGGTGGAACAGGGCGTCGGCTGTTCGAAAGTGCCGGACATCCACGACGTCGGCCTGATGGAAGATCGCGCGACGCTGCGTATTTCCAGTCAGCACATCGCCAACTGGCTGCGCCACGGGGTAATCGACGAAAATCACGTGCTCGAAACCCTCAAGCGCATGGCGAAGGTGGTGGACGCGCAAAACGCTGGGGATTCGTCCTACAAACCGATGGCGGCCAACTTTGATAAGTCGGTAGCGTTCCAGGCGGCGAAGGATTTGGTGTTCAAAGGCCGGGAACAGCCGAGCGGATACACCGAACCGCTTTTGCATCAGTTCCGGCTAGCGTTCAAAAAAGAGGCGTGAGACGCGGTTGATCTGTATGAGCGAACTTGTTCGCGAGGCGATTTTTGGCGTGTTGACCAATGCTCGCCAACAAGTTGGCTCCTACAGACCCCCGGCATTCCTGTGGGAGCGGACCTGTCCGCGAAAGCAATGTGTCAGCCGATAAAGATGTGACGGTTGTCATGACGTCTTCGCGGACAAGTCCGCTCCCACAGTTTTGTGATGACTTACGTACTCTCCCGCACCACCAATTCAAACCCCAGATCCACTTGGGTCGGCTGCACCGTCCCGTCCAGCAAACCCAGCAGCAACTGCGCCGCGCGTTGGCCTACTTCTTCACGCGGGGTGCGGATGGAGGTGAGGCGCGGCACCATGTGCGCAGAGCCCGGCAGGTCGTTGAAACCGATCAGCGACACGCGCTCGGGAATCTTGATCCCGCGACGCAACGCCTCAAGCGCGGCTCCTTGAGCCAGGTCGTCGTTACAAAAGAACATCCCGTCCACATCTGGATGCTGCTCCAGCAACCGGGCAAACAACTCCCCTCCCAGACCGATTGAAGATGGCTGCGGCGTCGACACCTGCAAAGAAGCGTCATACAGCCCCGCCGCTTCCAGCGCTCCACGAAACCCGGTGCCGCGCTGCAACACGCGAGGGTCCAACTGCGCGGCAATGTAAGCCAGACGACTACGGCCACGGCTCAGCAAATGCCGGGCCGCCTCTGCCCCGGCCTGCTGCTGGGAAAACCCGACGCAGGACTCTGCCCGTTGCGCGTCCAGCTCCATCATGTGCACGCACGGCACACCGCTGGCGGCCAACAACTGTTGCGCGGCCTGGCTGCGGTCGAAACCGGTCAGCAACAGGCCGCGCGGGCGATTGGCGAGGTGGCTGCGCAACAGGTTTTCTTCTTCCTGCGGGGAATAGTGATAGTTGCCGATCACCACTTCCAGGCCGCGCGGGCGCAGTACATTCTGAATGGCTTCAAGCGTTTCAATGAACAGTTGATTAGAGAGCGAGGGCACCAGCACCACCACCGTCTGGCTGTGGGACGAGGCCAGAGCGCGGGCGGCAGGATTGGCGACATAGCCTAGACTGAGCGCGGCAGCCCGCACTTTTTCCACCAATTGCGGCGCCACGGTGGCAACGCCACGCAGTGCCCTTGAAGCAGTGATAGGCGAGACAGCCGCCAGTTGCGCGACCTCATTAAGGGTAGGACGACCGGTGGAGCGGGAACCATTGCGTGTCATGCGTTGCCAACTGATAGGACAAAAGCTGAAGGGGTTGCAAATTGTGTCTAATGGGCTCTAAGGTAGCGCTATCTCCGGGAGTCCCGCAACGCTTTCTTCGCACGCTTTTTCACATCCAAGGCGGCAGGATTGGTGCAATCGATGAACCACCGAGATACCCATAACAATGACTATACCTGGACGCAGCTCGCCGGCACTTGCGGGGTAACCGCGCAAGACAGCGCTGTCTTCGGGACGAGGTTTTTATGACTACTGCTCCAACTGCAATCTCCGCCCTCGTGGTAATGGGTGTTTCCGGCTGCGGCAAAAGCGTCGTTGGCGCTGAAATTGCCAAGAACAGCGGAGGTCGTCTTATCGAAGGCGACGCTTTCCACCCTCAGGCCAACATCGACAAGATGAGCGCCGGCCACCCCCTCGATGACGAAGACCGCGCCGGCTGGCTGACCCGTTTGGGTGAAGAACTGGCCGCCGCGTTGCGCAAGGGTGAACACCCCATCCTGACCTGCTCCTCACTGAAGCTTCGTTACCGCGAAACCCTGCGCGCGGCTGTGCCGGGCCTGGGTTTTGTGTTTCTTGAGTTGAGCAAGGAAGAAGCGACCGAACGCTGCGCCAACCGCCCGGGGCATTTCATGCCAGCGAGCCTGGTAGACAGCCAGTTCGCCACCCTTGAGCCGCCTAATGGCGAAGACCGTACGTTGGTCGTCGACGCCACGCAGTCGATCAAGGCAATCGGCGAGCAAGCTGCCGATTGGTGGAAAGCATCGAAAGCTCAATCCTCACAAGGTGCGCTCACCGGCTCTTGATCGCTGATCAGGCGTGAGCGGCAAAGACAGCGCTGTCTTTACACACACACGAAACAAAAGACAGCGTCTGGTACTGGCTCCAATAAAACAAAATACAACGGAGAGACACCCCCATGTTCGGTATGACCCAAGAGACGTATCTGCTTGTGGATGCGGTGGTGACCATCATTGGCCTCGTGCTATTGATCACCAAATTCAAAGTTCACCCCTTCGTAGCGCTGACCATCGCTGCGGGCTTTCTTGGCCTGACTTCCGGCATGCCGGTGGACAAGGTCATGAAGTCGTTCCAGGACGGTTTCGGCGGCGTGCTGGGTTTCGTCGGCATTATTCTTGGCCTCGGCACCATGCTCGGCAAGCTGATGGCAGATTCCGGCGGTGCCGATCAGATCGCACAAACCCTGATCCGTCGTTTCGGCAAGGAACGGGTCCACTGGGCCATGATGTTTTCGGCGTTCCTGGTGGGCATCCCGCTGTTCTTCGAAATCGGCTTCGTCCTGTTGATCCCGCTGGTGTTCATCGTTGCCCGCCGCAGCGGTGTGTCCATCGTCAAGATCGGCATTCCGCTGCTGGCAGGTCTGTCCGCTGTCCATGGACTGGTGCCACCGCACCCGGGTCCGCTGCTGGCGATCGGCATCTTCAACGCTGACATCGGCAAGACCATTTTCTACGGCCTGATCGTCGCGCTGCCGACCGCAATCATCGCCGGTCCGATCTATGGCAAATGGATTTCCAAATACATCCCTGGCAATCCGTCCAAAGAGCTGATGGACCAGATCGCCAAGGAATCCACCAACGAGAACCTGCCGAGCTTCGCGATCACCCTGATCACGATTCTGCTGCCGGTGTTCCTGATGCTGCTCAAGACTTTCGCTGACGTCGCGTTGCCTGCCGGCCACATCTTCCGCATATGGATGGACTTCATCGGTCACCCGATTGCGGCCCTGCTGTTTGCGCTGTTGCTGGCGTTCTACACTTTTGGTTCGGCCAGGGGCTTCAGCCGAGAGCACATCATCAAGCTGCTAGATCAAAGCCTGGCGCCGGTTGCGGCCATCGTGCTGATCGTGGGCGCAGGTGGTGGTTTCAAACAAATGCTGGTGGACAGCGGCGTTGGCAACCTGATCGGCCACATGGCCGTGCAGGCGCAGATTTCGCCGATCCTGCTGGCGTGGCTGGTGGCGGCGGTGATTCGCGTCGCGACGGGTTCTGCAACCGTTGCAACCATCACCGGCGCCGGTATCGTCGCGCCGGTGGTCGGCATGGTGCCAGGCGTCAACCGTGAGTTGCTGGTGCTGGCAACCGGTGCAGGTTCGTTGATCCTGTCCCACGTCAACGATGCCGGGTTCTGGCTGGTCAAGCAGTACTTCAACATGACCGTGGCGGAAACGCTGAAGACCTGGACCGTGATGGAAACCATTCTGTCTGTGGTCGGCATCATCTTCATCATGCTGCTGTCGATGGTGGTGTGAGTTAACGCAGGTCCCGCTGCATGCCCACTTTATTAGGTGGGCATGCAATCTTCCGCCACCGCCCCATCATCCCCCCCTAAAAACTCCCCTTACGCTGATGCTGCACTGTTCGCGCTGCGCCAGAAATCCTTGGGCAAGCCTCAATGCAGTGCAGGATGTTCGGAAAACCATCCAAAAACAAAGTTGTTCCAATTTGCCTTCACGCTTTTACGAAGTCTCCTACACTGCACTAAGAGATGGCTTACACGGCGAGGAATGAAAATTTCTTCACCCCGACGCATGAGTTCTTTGCATTAAATGCGAAAGGAGTGTGCAATAGTCGCCGCCCCGGATTTGGCGACCCCGTTTCGCACCAGCGAACATGGGATCAACCTGCCAAAACCGGGCAGAATTTGCAGGCGTTCAGCCCCGAGACAGATGCCCATAATAAGAAAAAGTCCCAGGGGAATTAAAATCGTACCAATGACGTCATACTGATGGACGCATTTGGATGCATCCGGTAATAGCCACCACCCAAAGGCTCATCCAGCCTCTTGGTAGAGGCGCTTCATGAGGCCATCAAGGAAAAGATTATGTTGATACTCACCCGCAAAGTCGGCGAAAGCATAAACATCGGTGACGAGATCACCGTAACCATTCTGGGCGTACAAGGCCTGCAAGTAAGGCTCGGTATCAATGCACCGAAAAATGTTTCGGTTCACCGCGAAGAGATCTACAAACGTATTCAGGCTGAGATCGCTCCGAATCAAGAGCCTCAATAAGCGCGTCTGACGGTCTCCGATACGCAGTCTGCTTCGCCCGAAGGCAGACTGCGATACGTCGCCCTATACAGGTGCTGATCGCCTGAATCAACTTTGGATCCATTCCTCGCTCAACCCCATCCCCATCGACTTCCCCGTATTTCCCTGCCCCTGATGCCTCTCACGCAACTAACCAGTGGCTGCCATTACCGCTTGTCAATTTGCTAGAACTCCGCTCAAACACCATCACTCCACCGTTTGTAACAGTTGAACGCTTGCCATCAGGTTGCGCAGCCGTTTCAGACAGTTCGTTGTCGTCGTTGTGAACCGAGCCTGCCTTCCCTTCGTTAACGGAAAACGGTGAATACGATGTCCACAACTTTTGAAAGCCCCAACAGCGCAGGCGACAGGGACAGGCCGGCACCTGCGGCTGAGCACTTGCAACACCTTCAGGATGACGCGATGGCGGCGCTGGACAGCGTTCGCCAGCAAGGCACGGCGCAGTTCGAGCAGTATCGCGAAACGGCTGCCGAACAGATTGCTTCACTGGCGGCCGGCGCCAAGTCTGCAGCTGAAAACATGCAGGACAACGACACGCTCGGGCTTTCGCACTACGTCACTGATATTGCCGCCAGCATGAGCACGCTGGCCGAAGATCTGCGTGGCAAAAGCGCTGATGAGTTGCTGCAGAAGGCGGGGAAACTGGCGCAAGACAATCCTGGGCTGTTTATCGCCGGAAGCATTGCGCTGGGTTTCGGGTTGTCGCGCTTCCTGCGCGCGTCCAGTCCCGATATCAACGCGGGGCCATCGTCTTCTGTCCCCAGTGACGACGCCGGCAATCCATTTCCAGAACCTGCGTCAGATCATTCTGAATTTGACCCGCGCATTGCCGCAGATGAGGAGCTGGCCATGCCCCCTCCCCACACCGATGACGTTCACCACAGTGGGCAGCCGGCCGGATTCCCCAACGCTGGTGCACCAAACAGTGGCCCGGCTTCATCGCTCAACCGAGGAGAACTGTGATGGCCTTCAATCCAGACACACGCCCACCCGGGGCGGCCGACGGTGACACGTCGGTGCTAGGGCTGATTCGTCAGCTAGCCCACGAAGTACCCGCACTTGTCACCAAAGAACTGGCGCTGGCCAAGGCCGAGATCAATGAATCGATCGCCACCACCAAAGCGGGTGTGGCAGCAGTTGCTGGCGGTGCTGTCGTCATGCTCGCCGGTCTGGTCATCCTGTTAATGGCTGGCGTGTACGCGCTGGCGATGGTAATGGCGCCCTGGCTTGCCGCGTTGATCGTCGGCGTCGCAGCGATGGTCGTGGGCTTCTTAATGCTGCAGTCGGGCAAAAAGCAGTTTGAGGCCTCCCACTTCACGCCTGAGCGCACTGTGAATTCCTTGCACAAAGACAAGGAAGCCATTCAGAGGAAAGTCTCATGAGCATCGACAGCAGCTTTGCCACCGAAGAATCCTTCGACCGCCCTGTCCGCCCCGACCTGGGTGCTGAATCCGAGAAATCCCCGGAAACCCTGGAGCGGGAAATCGACGCTCGTCGCGCCAACATCGGCAGTCTGGTAGACGCATTGGAGAGCAAGCTTTCCCCCGGCCAGTTGATTGATGAGGCGCTGGCCTACAGCAAACGCAATGGCGGTGAGTTTTTTGGCAATTTGGGCACCACCGTTCGCGCCAACCCTGTGCCGATGGTGCTGACTGGCGTCGGGTTGCTGTGGCTGATGATGAGCCAGAATCGTCCGCCCTCTGCCAGCAATGGCCCGTCGATGCTCGACAGCCTTGGCAATAGCGTGCGCAGCATGACCGATAGCGTCACCGACACGTTCGACACCGCCAAGGCGCGTGTTCAGCAAACCGCCAATCGCATGAAGGAACAGGCCAGCGATCTCGGCGATAAGGCTCAGGACTATTCCGGGAGCATCAGTGGGATGGGGGAAAGCGTCAGCGACAAGGTATCGGCAGCCAGTGGGCGCTTGAACGCAACCGCCCATGACGCCAGCGATGCATTACGCCGTCAGGGCCAAAACCTGCAATCGAGCCTCAGCTACATGCTCAAGGAGCAACCGCTTGCGTTGGCAGCCATCGGCATCGCCCTGGGTGCAGCGATTGGCGCTGCGCTGCCCGCTACTGCTAAAGAAAACCAGTTGATGGGTCGCGCCAGCGACCGTATTACCGATAAGGCCCAGGCTATGGCCAGCGATGGTTATGACAAGGCAGCGCAGGCCGGCAAAGGCTTCGTCGACGAGGTCAAGGCCAGTGTCTCGCAAGCCAAGGCCGTCAAGCCGGAAGATCCGCCCCATCGCCCGGCAGGGATGGACCAAGCGGTGTGAGCAGGCAGTGAACGCCAGGCAAAAAAAAGCGGCCGGTCAAATGACCCGCCGCTTTTTTATGAATCCTGTGTTGATGAATCAATCTGAAGCCGTGAGCTGTTTGACGATATTGTCCTTGGCCAGCAGCCGTTTTTCTTTGAGCTTTTTCAGCTGATCATCGGAGATGTCACCTGACGCTCCGGATTCAGCCTTTACCACGTCGGCATCGATTTCATCGTAATGAGTCACCAGCTGATTCAATTTCGGGTTGCTGCCACGACGCTTGGCAAGTTCCTCCTTGCTGATACTCAAATCCGCGTATAGATCGTGCTTGACTGGCATGAGGCACCTCTCTTCTTACATCGACTGAACGTTAACGTATGAGGGTAGCTCACCAGGAAGGTTCGGTGTTTCAGGCTCCGGGTACAAATGAGTGTATGCCTGAGACTGGATTTCAGGCGTGCGAATTTTCCCCGGAGCCGCTAGGGTATGGCCTCAACCCTTCAGATCAACAACAGGGAACGACGTATGATCCTGCCTTTCTCCCGTTCAGCCCTCACTACCGCCTTTGCCTTGAGCCTGACCTTCGGCATGGCTGTCCCGGCCTTCGCAGCGCCAAACCCAAAAGTGCAGGCCGATGCTGAAAACTACAAGGGCGAGGCCCTGAAACTGCTGGAGCGCCTCGTCAACATTGATTCGGGTTCGGGTTATGAGCCGGGCCTGACACAGGTGCGAGATATCACCGTCGACGAATTGAAAAAACTCGGCGCGACCATCGAAACTTTTCCTAATACCGCCCCGGATAAAAGCAGCCATGTAGTCGCGACACTCAAGGGCACCGGCAAGGCAAAAATCCTGCTGATGGCGCACATGGATACCGTGTTCAAAGAAGGTTCGGCCGCCGCTCGCCCCTTCACTATCAAGGACGGCCGCGCTTACGGGCCTGGGGTGATGGATGACAAGGGCGGGATTGTCGCTGGCATCTATGCGCTGAAAATTCTCAAGAACCTGAATTTCAAAGACTACGCGCAGATCACCTTTCTGCTCGACGCCAGCGAAGAAACCGGCTCGGACGCAGCCACCGCCCTGATCCAGAAAGTGGCGAAAGAGCACGACGTCACCCTGAACCTGGAACCGGGGCGCCCGGCCGACGGTTTGGTGGTGTGGCGCAAGGGCAGCGGCACCGCCGTGGTCAACGTCAAAGGCAAGGCCTCCCACGCAGGCGTCGCGCCGGAACTGGGCCGCAATGCTGCCATGGAAGCCGCGCATCAGATCCTGCAACTGGGCAAGCTGGGCGATGCCGAGAAAAAAACCACGATCAACTTCACCGTGCTCAATGCAGGCGACCGGGTCAATGTGATCCCGGATCAGGCCACCGCCAAGGCTGACGTGCGGGTCGCGGTGCCGGAGGAATTCGACCGCATTGAAAAAGACCTGACGCGGGTGTCTGCCGACAAGCTGATCCCTGAAACCGAGGTCACCACCCAACTGATTCGCGGACTGCCTCCGATGCCGCAAACCGCTGAGTCGGATCGGCTGATGAACATGGCCCAAGGCATCTACGGCGAACTGGGGCGCAAGCTGACCGTTGAAGGCAGCGGCGGCGCGGCGGACGCCAGCCTTGCAGCGGCTGTGGGCGTGCCTACGCTCGATGGCTTTGGCATCGTCGGCGGAAACATCCACACGCCTGAGGAATACGCCGAAGTCGAAAGCGTATCGCCAAGGATCTATCTGCTGACGCGGATGATCATGGAGTTGTCGGCGGGTAAGTAAGCATAGCTGCCGGGGAACGACCGTAACCCGGCGAATGCGGTGGGTCAGGTGAACCGCGTCGTCGGTGGTGGGGCTGCTTCGCAGCCCATCGCTGGCGTCGTAACCTCCGTGAGCTCCTACGCCTTCGGCAGAAGCAGATTGCGCCGATCGCACCGTTTCGCTTCTGCCCGGAGGCGTCAAACCTGCGGATGCGGGGCGTCGGATCTATCCCTCCCGCACCCGGCGCGCTTCGTAGGATTTCAGGTGCAGGTAAACAAAATCCAGAGCGGACAGCAGCGGCTTTTCCTGGCCGCTGGCTGAACGCCGGGCCACCATATCGCCAATGACATGCTCCACTTCGATGGCGGCGCCCCGTTCGATATCGCGCAGCATTGAGGCCGTCATCTTCGAACCGCTCGTGGTCAGCATCTTCTGAAATCGCTGTCGGACGTCGCTGCGTAGTGGGTAGCCTGCGTGCTCGGCAATGCTCGCGCATTCAGCCAGAAGCTTGAGCACCAACAGCTCGCCGCCGGCTTCGAGCACGTCACCGATACTGGCGCGCATGGAACCTGTGACCCCGGCGCCGGTGGCAATGAAACACCACTTTTCCCACATCTCCTGAACGATCTGCTGACTCAGGTTGGCGGCAAATCCTGCATCGGCGAGGGCCTCTGCAACCCGCAGGATCCGCGGCGTCAACGCGCCGCTGAGTTCGCCAAACGACAGTTGGTTGGTGTCATTCAAGTGCAGGATCGCGCCCGAGGTGTCGCGATCCAGCGAAATCAGGCACTGCCCGCCCAAGACGTTGGCAGCATCGAAGCGCGCGGTCAGACGTTCCAGATGCGCCATGCCATTGAGCAGCGGCAAGATCAGCGTCTGCGCACCCACTGCAGCGGCGAACGCCTGCATCGCAGCGTCCAGGTCGTAGGCTTTGCAACTGAGCAGGATCAAATCGTAAGGCTGGTCCAACTGCTCAGTCAGTAAATAAGGCGGCGAACGGTATTCGATATTACCCAGGGGACTACGCACCACCAATCCGTCGCGTTCGAGCTCCCCGGCCCGGCCGGCCCTGACCAGAAACGTGACATCACGACCCGACTCCAGCAGGCGCCCGCCAAAATAACCGCCTATCGCCCCCGCTCCCACGATCAATATGCGCATGTGCTGTGGTCCCATTCGAGTCAATCAAGATGCTGCCAACGCAACAAGGATAGATGAAGCCCGGGACTCTAACCAAAAGCTAGATGACGGCCAACATGTTAGTTAGATCAGGTGCTTTTCGACGGTGCGCACAGGGCGAACCGCGATCGCGCAAGGCAAAAAAAAATCCCGAACACGGTCAGAACGGTGTTCGGGATCATTCACGCAGACAGCGATATCAGGAGTGCGCATTGACCAACGTTGGCCACAGGAACGGCATACGCGCCACCTCGCGATTGGGCAACAGCTTGCGGCTCAAACTTACCGGTTCCAGCACCGACTCCTGCAAGCGTGCCAGCACGGCATCGATGACTGTGCTGCTGGCGTCATGGTGAAACTGCCAGACGCCGTAGATGCGACCATCGAAAGAAGCTTCACTGCCCAGACGCGGATCAACGCCCAGGCCTGCACCGAGCCCGAACAGGTGCAGCCCGTACAAACGCTGACCGGTGCTGTCGAGCGGGCAACCTGAAGGATCCGAATCCAGCCCACCCTTCACTTCCAGCAGTCCGATCGCGCCACCGCCGGCGTAATTGAGTGCCGGCAAGCGCGGTTGATAGCCGGTGCACTGCACCACCACGTCCGATTCAGCCAGTGCGTCCCGCGCACCTTCATACTGGCCTTGCGGACCCTTTTCGGTCTGGAACAGATGCACCCGCACCCCGGTCTTGCCGATCCGCCCGCATGCCAACGCCTCTCGCCCTACATCCAGAGCGCGATAACGCAAACCACCGGAGCGGTTGACGCGGCCCGAGATCGGGCAGACGTCTTGCTGTTCGTCGAATGCATAGCCCGCCGCTGCGGCTGCCGCGGCGCTCTCGTAGAACAGCCGGATGGGCGAACGGTGGACCAGCGTGACTTCTTTGAGCCCTGCAAACTCCAGTGCGTCGGCGAGGTTCTCCAGCACTGAAAAAGCGCTGTGGGAACCGCCGACCACGGTGACCCGGCCGTTGCGCGCCAGGGTTGGCGCAAAGTAGTCACGCAACTGCACGGCGTTCATGCGCAGCAAGGCGTCGGCGCTTTGTACTTGGGCCGAAGGCGATACCGCCAGCCCCTGATCGGCCAGGCTGTTGAGCAGGTGCTGCGGATCCTGACGCCCACCCAGGTTGAGGATCACCGAGCGGCAACGAATTCTGCGACTGCGCCCTTCGGACTCCACCCACACTTGATACTCGTCGCCATCACTGACGACCTCAGTGATAGTCGTGCTGCGCCACAGTTTCACGCCGTAATGATCGACGATAAAGTCCAGCACAAGCTTGGACGCCTCGGCGAGCAATTCGCTGACGTCCGACAGTTGCGGCGCGCTCTGGGCCTGACGACGGATACGCCAATAGGCGGGGGAATGTTCCAGCGGCTCAAAAACATCACGCAACGCCGGGTCGCGCAGGCAATCGAGGAAAACGTCGCCTACCGAATTGGCGGTGATGCGATATTCCCCAAGACGCCCAGTGCCGGGGTTAGCGCTCGCATCGACAATGATCAGGCCTTCCTTGGCCAGTTCCGGCATCACGCCGCTCTTCAACGCGTTGAAGAGCATGCCCATTCCCGCAGGCCCTGCACCTGCGACGACACAACCGCAAACGGTTTCCAGATTATCTCCATACATAATCACTTACTCCGAACTTATCGATGCGTTAGCGCTGCCCGAGCGTTTTCTTCAGTACTGCGGGGCGATGAGAAGGCAGATACACAGCCACTCTTGAGGCGGCCTTTTTTTTGAACAAAGGAAATAACTTACACACGACGGTTTTTTACGAACGACAAGAAGATCGCCAACGTCCAGGCATAACTACCGTCACCAAAACCGATTCATGAATTTGGCGAATGTCTAAACAACAATATTCGTGTCCACCCGCACGCTTGGCACCCATTCGGAACAGGGCGCAAACAGCGAATGAATTCGAATGTCAGGAAGATGGAGGGAGGGCAACGCTGCTCCTAATACCGAGCAACGACGTGGCGCGTTCGCAATCAAAAGATGCTACCGCCACTTCGCCTAGCGCCTCAGGATCAACCGTTTCAGGTGAGAAATGCTTGAGCGTCTCGTATTTCTTACAGCGTTGAAGCTGAGCAGATAGTTTCAAAAAAGCCTGCACGTGTCAATTTTCTGATAAAACCAAAATAATCCGAATCTGATGCTTCAACCTACTGAATATAAACGTTAATTTTTTATTGGCGCCGGAAAAAAGCTGATCCACAGGCGTTCCATACATTTATAAAATCACCGGCGAGAGGTTTGCTCTGTACCGCGCCTGTCAGCGGAATCATTAATCGCCTTGTCGATTCGATGGGCGGTGAGTGATTGAGAAAGGAAAAGCGAACTATCTCAAGCGTTCTTCTATCCATTAAGAGACGGGTGGTTATTTTCGAATCGAGAGTGAGGGAGAGGTTATGAATATTCAGAAGATGCTGGGTTCAAGCATTGCGGAAATCGATTATTCCAGGGACACACTGTTCGGCCCCATCCCCATGCAAGCCACTTGCCGCGTGCGCCTGGAAACTGTCGAGCAGGAAGGCCACAGGCTGCGTGAGCTGACGATCATTGGTGAAGTGCCAGACTATCTGGCGAAGTCCGCGATCATTCGTGTGGCAGTGGAAGGTCGTATCGAGGCAGGGCCTGTCGTGGAACATCACACGGTAAACACTGAGCAGGGACGGGGATTCAAGCTGCTGTTTGAGAATGAGCACGCGCGCTCATTTCATTGATCCAATCGTCAGTGCGCGTGACTCAACTCTTGGGCGTGGCGGGTATCGCCTTTAATACTAACGGTCGAGTCCTCACTTCTATATCGAAGACCGTCAACGCTGGGCGCCACATCAAGTCGGGGCTCGGACGGCATCAATGACTCTCGCTCTGAGGGCGTCATGGGAGGGTGAAAGTTTGCGTTTCTGGTCTCAAGTCGCTCCAGCATCAGGCCAATAGTCGCAATGCAGGCGACAACCACTAGTACCAGAACGCCCAGTATCGTCACGACCTTGCGGCGGCTCAGTCGGGTGCGAACGTAAGCAAAGGTTGGTTGCCGAACCGGTCGCTGATCTTCAGCCATACTGCCCTCTTTTTGTTGTGTCCCGACAACTGCCCCTGGACAACGAACCTTGCTTGATCCTTGGGACAGGGTCAATACCTGAAACGCAAAACAGGCGTAGAGCGCGGCCCAGACTGCGACACGACGCGCGCCCACATGAAAGACCACAAGGTATTACCTGATCGAAACATTGAACAACTTAGCAAACATTCGCAAACTTATTTAGTTCCATTCATTTAATCACCGTTCATCGCGGGAAGTTCAGTCGATAAAACGCCCGTGGATCATTTAGATCGACGGGCGTCAGGGTGATGGAAAGTAGTTATAAAGCCAAGCGCTTAGTTAGCTCGCCAACGCATGCTGATGGGCGCTGTGGTCCAGTTCAGACCGCAAGTGAGTGATCAAGTCGCAGATGGCTCGACTGGTGTCCAGCCTGTCCAGAGCGATGCCGGTTACGCACAGTTCAACGTGTTCGGTGACGGGATCAATGACTTCGACCGTCATCGTCTTCAGCGCCGACACCGTACAGTTACAACGTAAAGGCAGAAAAGCACTTTCAATGATGCTGCGTAACTCTAGATCGGAAAGCCTGCAAGCAATCATGAGTCTTCCTCCAGGCACGCTGCCAAACGCCGAGCAGGAGGTGCCGCTGAGTTATTATAGTGGCGTTACTGGATGTTTCCTTACCCGCCGCACTTCTAACTTCGCAGAACGGGATATACATCAAGTTATACGCCCCGCTCCATCGCGAAGCAACTTGGGCGCGCAACGCCCCGGGAAGGGTATTGATGCCAATCTATTAAAAGAAGAAACGATTCACTAGACGTTTCGAATGCAAAAACAGCACTCACTTGTCGCTTTGAGTGTGGCCATAACCAGACAGCTTTATTAAAAACGGATTGGCGGTTTGAGCCGCTCGTCGGCAAAATTAATTGCCGACGATGCGAACACTTGCTTAACCCTTAGGCAACCGCAGGTGGATCAGTGCAACACGAGCGCCCTTCTTGTCCAGACGCTCCTCGATGGAAAACGGCTTGAAGCCCAGCTTGGGGTAAAACAGAAGCCCGGGCACGTTGTGATTGAAACAGGATGCCGTCAGCTCGCTGGCTTCGTGCTTGCCAAACGCCAACTCCATCATGCAGCCGATCATGTAGCGGCCAACGCCCTTGGATCGGGCGTATGGCGCAATGATGACGTTACCCATCGAGCATCTTCCCCTGAAGTCATAGCGCGAAAAGTTTGCAAAACCCACAACCTGGCCGTTGAGTTCGATCACAGTATTGTCAGAGCGCTGCTCGATGGAATCGGTCAGCTGGGCAGGCGTGAGTGGAAATACCGCTTTGGGGAACATGTAAAACAGCTCATCGACGGACTGGGGCATCTCGCAAATGACAGGGACGTCTTTTTCTTCCAGGGGGCGATGCAGAAACATGGACGGTTATCCTCTCGAAGAAACAGGTTCTAAAAAGAAAACTATAGGCCAAACGCGAAATTAGAGCGGCGATTTGGCGCATTCGTTTCACAAGCATGTGTCAATAGGTGAATCAGCAACGACTGCTGCGGGAACGGAGCCGCTAAGGCTTCGTATGAGCTTTAGGTTCTGAAGCAGATATACCCCATAACCCTTTGAAGACAATGAAATTTGCCAACCGGGCATAACGCCTGTTGAAAATGCCCCGCTCATGCAAATTGCATGATGAGTGGCGAATAACAAATATATAACCCATTGATTTAAATACATTTATTTTATTTTTCAGGGATGGCACAACCTCTGCACCGACGAATATGGAAAAGATGTAACAACATTATTCGCACGGAGCAACATAACAATGAATCCATCCCCTGATACCTATCCTGCCGCTGTAGAAGCACACACGAACGTCTCGGGAGTTTCCTGGGGTGCCATCTTTGCCGGGGCCGCAGGTGCTGCGGCGCTCTCCCTCATCCTTATATTGCTGGGCACGGGCTTGGGCTTCTCGGCGATGTCGCCGTGGGCCAACGAAGGTGCCAGCGCCAAAGGGCTGGGCATTTCAACCGTAATCTGGTTGGCAGTGACTCAGATTCTCGCCTCTGGCATGGGCGGTTATCTGGCCGGTCGACTTCGCGTTAAGTGGGCCAACATGCACGGTGACGAAGTGTACTTTCGCGACACCGCTCACGGCTTTTTGTCGTGGGCAGTTGCAACACTGGTCGCAGCAGTATTGATTGTAGGGTCAGTAGGAAACATCGTTGGCGGTGGCGTTAAAGCCGGCGCGAGCATGGTCTCGGGTGCAGCCAGCGCTGCAACCCAGGCCGCAGGCACCGCCGCCAGCAATACGAGCAGCGATCAATACGGCTACTTCGTCGACAGCCTGTTCCGTGACAACCGTCCGGTTGCTGTGACTGACGATGCGGCACGCGGTGTGGTTGTGCGCATCTTCACCAAAACTTTGGCCAACGATGGTCAACTGGCGGCAGAAGATCGCAACTACTTGGCTCAACTGGTTGCACAGCGCACCAACCTGTCCCAGGCCGATGCCCAGGCTCGCGTTGATCAAGTGTATGGCCAGGCACGTCAAGCCGTTGAAGATGCCAAGCTGAAAGCCAAACAAGCTGCCGATACCGCTGCCAAAGTTGCTGCCATGGCCGCTCTGTGGACCTTCGTTGCGCTGTTGATTGGTGCATTCATTGCCAGCCTCGCCGCCATCTGGGGTGGTCGTCGTCGTGACGCCGTGACCTACCTAGAAACCCGTCCATATGCCACTACCACTGCACCTATCCGCTAATAAGGAGATTACCCATGCGCTCATTGCTGCTGTTGTTCCTCGGTGTGCCAATCCCGATCATTATCCTGATCGCCCTGTTCATGCACTGATAAGGCGGTAGACAAAAAAGGGGGAGCAGATATCTGCTCCCCTTTGTTATTACCGCGTCCGTCCCTGTATGAGCCAACTTGTTGGCGAGCCGCTTTACGCGGTGTGTCACATACAACGCCTCGCGAACAAGTTCGCTCCTACAGGGAATGCATGCGGTTCGGCTGTTGCATCTTCTGTAGGAGCCAACTTGTTGGCGAGCCGCTTTACACGGTGT
>NZ_JBSKHT010000020.1:0-136091 GCF_057128745.1 Pseudomonas rosaeacicularis | reverse complement strand
TAGGTCATCGTCAAGATTAAATTCCGAAACCCCTCACCGCTTGCGCGGTGAGGGGTTTTGTTTTGGGCGGCCGGAAATCAGGAGGGTGGAGTTAGCGTCCGCTTGATTGCTTGGCGCAGACGGCTATGATGCGGACCTACGAACAAGAGCTGACCTATGCGTACATTGTTAAAGCTTCTGGAAAATGGCGAATTTCATTCGGGAGAGGCATTGGGCGCTGCGCTTGGGATCAGTAGGGCTGCGGTTTGGAAAAAGCTTCAGCAAGCTGAGGCTGAGTTCGGCGTCGAAATCCATAAGGTCCGGGGGCGAGGATACCGTTTGGCGAGCCCGGTATGCCTCTTGGACGCTGAATCCCTTTCAGTAGCCCTCTCCGAGCTTAAATGGACGGTTCGCGTATATGACACCCTCGGATCGACTAACGCTGAAGCAATGCGTCTGATAGGCAGTGGGTGCCCTTTGCCGCTTTTGGTGTTGGCAGAGCAGCAAACTGCTGGGCGTGGACGCCGGGGTCGAAGGTGGATCAGCCCTTTTGGTGAGAATATTTACTTCAGTCTAGCTCTAAGGATTGATGGTGGAATGCGCCAATTGGAGGGGATGAGCTTGCTCGTAGGTCTCGCAGTGGTAAAGACGCTAAGAGAGGCAGGAATAAGCTCTTCAGGTTTGAAATGGCCGAATGATATTTTGGTAAACCGCCATAAACTGGCCGGCATTCTGCTTGAGCTGACTGGGGATCCAGCGGATGTTTGTCACGTGGTCATTGGCGTTGGGATTAATGTGAACATGCGTAGCTCTACTGAGGTTGATCAATCCTGGACCTCGATGTGTATTGAGGCAGGCCGCGCGTTTGATAGAAACTTAGTGGCTTCAGCCCTGGCGTTAAACCTTGATGTTTATATGCGCGCGCATAAAGCCCATGGCTTCGCGGCGTTCCAGGAGGAGTGGGAGCGATCTCATCTATGGCAGGGCGCTCAGGTTACGTTGCTAGCGGGGCTTGCTGAAATTAAGGGAATCGTTCTGGGGGTCGACTCTACGGGCGCCCTACGTCTCGAGGTGCAGGGCCAAGAAAAAGTATTTAGCGGCGGAGAATTGAGTCTTCGGTTAACGAATCCGGTGGAGCGGGCGCGACAATAGAGGGCAAAGGCTGCTCGCTAAAAAAAAATATTGTCATATGAAAAGGCATTGCAACTGCGGATTAGTTTGCATAGAATGGCGCCCGCTTCGCCGTGCGACATAGTTACAAACCACAGCGGAGCGACAGTCAACGTTTGTAACCTCAGGTTTTTTATGAGAAAAAGGTTGACAGAAGGGTAGCATGAGTTGAGAATGCTGCCTCGCTTAGGAGGGGTTCCCGAGCGGCCAAAGGGATCAGACTGTAAATCTGACGTCTACGACTTCGAAGGTTCGAATCCTTCCCCCTCCACCAAATTTCGAGAGTAAGCGGTAAGCTCTGCGGGTGTAGTTTAGTGGTAGAACCTCAGCCTTCCAAGCTGATGATGCGGGTTCGATTCCCGCCACCCGCTCCAGATTTACTGGTTATGCAATGTGTTTTGCTCTTGTAGCTCAGTTGGTAGAGCACACCCTTGGTAAGGGTGAGGTCAGCGGTTCAAATCCGCTCAAGAGCTCCATTACTTAGGCAGATATGAAAGTATCTGCCTTTGTTTTGAGTGTCAGGTTTTGGTTGCTTGGGTGCCAAGCCCAGCTTCTTTCCCTGGCTTAACGGTGGTCTGGTTGGGCTCCTTTCGGGGTTTAGCTGAATAGCTGTTGAAATGTTCCTGTTGGGTCATCATAATGGTCGGCCTGATTTTGCTTTTAGGTCAGTAGCTCAATTGGCAGAGCGACGGTCTCCAAAACCGTAGGTTGGGGGTTCGATTCCCTCCTGACCTGCCAGATTCACTAAATGTATCTGGCTTTCTTTTCACAGGATTTTAGTAGATGAATCCAAAGGCTGAAGCCCAAGACTCCCGTTTTGATCTCCTTAAATGGCTTGTAGTAGTCATTTTGGTGGTTGTTGGCGTCGTTGGAAATCAATACTACTCGGCGCAGCCAATCCTGTATCGCGTGCTCGCATTACTTGCTATTGCTGCGGTTGCAGCTTATGTGGGGTTGCAGACGGGCAAGGGCAAAGCTTTCTTTGTGTTGGCCAAGGAAGCTCGCGCCGAAATTCGTAAAGTCGTATGGCCTACTCGCCAAGAAACTACCCAGACCACTCTGATTGTAGTGGCTGTGGTTCTCGTAATGGCGCTGCTCTTGTGGGGTTTAGATTCCCTGCTAGGCTGGCTTGTTTCCTTGATTGTTGGCTAAGGGTGTCCCGTGGCTAAGCGTTGGTACGTTGTTCATGCTTATTCGGGTTACGAGAAGCATGTTATGCGCTCGTTGGTCGAGCGCGTAAAGCTGGCTGGCATGGAAGATGGCTTTGGCGAAATTCTGGTTCCCACTGAAGAAGTGGTTGAAATGCGTAATGGCCAGAAACGCAAAAGCGAGCGCAAATTCTTCCCAGGCTATGTGCTGGTCCAGATGGACATGAACGAGGGTACTTGGCATTTGGTCAAAGATACTCCTCGAGTCATGGGTTTCATTGGCGGTACCGCAGACAAGCCTGCGCCCATCACTGACAAAGAAGCTGAGGCGATTTTGCGTCGCGTTGCGGATGGCAGTGATAAGCCGAAGCCTAAGACTCTTTTTGAGCCGGGCGAAGTGGTTCGGGTTACCGACGGACCATTCGCTGACTTTAATGGGACGGTTGAAGAAGTTAACTACGAAAAGAGCCGTATCCAGGTGGCCGTGCTTATTTTCGGACGCTCCACTCCGGTGGAGCTCGAGTTCAGTCAGGTCGAAAAGGCATAGCTGAACGGAAAATCCCCACCCCGCAGCTTTGGGCTGCGGGGTTTTGTCGTCACTGGGATATACGTGCAAGTAATCGGGGAGCCTTTAGAGGCGTTTGAACCCGTAATTGGAGTGCCTCATGGCCAAGAAAATTACCGCTTACATCAAGCTTCAAGTGAAAGCCGCTCAAGCTAACCCAAGTCCTCCAGTCGGTCCTGCGTTGGGTCAGCATGGCGTGAACATCATGGAATTTTGCAAGGCCTTCAACGCCCGCACTCAGGGTATTGAGCCAGGTCTTCCAACTCCAGTTATTATCACGGTTTACAGCGACCGCAGCTTTACCTTTGAAACCAAAAGCACCCCGGCGTCGGTTCTGCTGAAGAAGGCTGCTGGCTTGACCAGTGGTTCAGCACGTCCGAACACCGTTAAGGTTGGCACTGTTACTCGTGCGCAACTTGAAGATATCGCAAAGGCAAAAAATGCCGATCTGACTGCTGCTGATATGGACGCTGCTGTCCGTACTATCGCCGGTTCTGCTCGTAGCATGGGCCTTAACGTGGAGGGTGTGTAATGGCTAAGCTGACTAAGCGTCAAAAGGCAATCGCTGCCAAGATCGAACCAGGCAAGTCCTACAGCTTCGTCGATGCAGCTGCTTTGCTGACAGAGTTGTCGACTGTTAAATTCAGCGAGTCTGTAGACGTAGCTGTGAACCTTGGCGTCGATCCGCGTAAATCGGATCAGGTCGTTCGTAGCGCAACTGTTTTGCCGCACGGTACTGGCAAGACTGTTCGCGTTGCCGTCTTCACCCAGGGTCCGGCCGCTGAAGCTGCCTTGGCCGCCGGCGCAGATCGCGTTGGTATGGATGATCTGGCCGCTGAAATGAAGGCTGGCGATCTGAATTATGACGTAGTTATCGCCTCCCCGGATGCAATGCGCGTTGTAGGTCAGTTGGGTCAAATCCTTGGTCCTCGTGGCCTTATGCCTAACCCTAAAGTCGGTACTGTTACTCCAGACGTAGCCACAGCGGTTAAGAACGCTAAAGCTGGTCAGGTTCGTTATCGCACTGACAAGAACGGCATCATCCACACTTCCGTTGGTAAAGTCGGCTTTGACGCAGACAAGCTGAAGGAAAACGTTGAAGCGCTGATCGCTGATCTGAAGCGTATCAAGCCTGCTTCATCGAAAGGCATTTACGTTAAGCGCGTTACCCTGAGCACTACCATGGGCCCGGGCCTGGTCATCGACCAAGGTTCGTTGGACGCGTAAGACCGGTATGGCACATTAACCGTGCCATCCAAAAATTGGGGTCCCTGCTTTGCGGGGGCTATCCAAGACCGTAGGCGGCGAAAGTCTTAAAATTCAAGCCTACGCAGATGGTGCTCCCGGTTCCTTACCGAATCAGACACCAAAACGACATCCGGCTTCGGCCAGATGAAACGGTAACAAGCAGGAGTTAAACCCGTGGCAATTAAACTCGAAGACAAGAAGGCCATCGTCGCTGAAGTCAACGAGGCTGCCAAAGTCGCTCTTTCCGCTGTTGTGGCTGACGCCCGCGGTGTGACAGTAGGCGCAATGACCGGACTCCGTAAAGAGGCTCGTGAAGCTGGCGTTTACGTACGTGTTGTACGTAACACCCTGCTGCGACGTGCCGTTGCTGACACTCAATACAGTGTTCTCAACGATGCGTTCACCGGCCCGACCTTGATTGCGTTCTCCAACGAACATCCTGGCGCTGCTGCCCGTTTGTTCAAAGAGTTCGCCAAAGGTCAGGATAAGTTCGAGATCAAGGCAGCTGCGTTCGAGGGCAAGTTCCTCGCAGCTAATCAGATCGACGTACTGGCAACTCTGCCGACCCGTGACGAAGCAATTTCCCAGCTGATGAGCGTGATTCAAGGCGCTACCAGCAAATTGGCTCGTACTCTGGCGGCTATTCGCGACCAAAAAGAAGCTGCAGCAGCGTAAAGCTCGCCACTTCTGATCGCGTATTTTTGTTTATTTCGATGGTCGCGTAGGCCGTCCCCAATTCAGGAATTAGATTCATGTCTATCTCTCAAGACGATATCCTCAACGCAGTAAGCGAGATGTCCGTTCTGCAAGTCGTTGAGCTGATCAAAGCCTTTGAAGAAAAGTTCGGCGTTACTGCTGCTGCAGCTTCGGCTGGTCCAGCTGCTGCTGCTGCTGTTGTTGAAGAGCAAACTGAATTCAACGTCATGCTGCTGGAAGCTGGCGAGAAGAAAGTTAACGTCATCAAGGCTGTACGTGAGCTGACTGGTCTGGGCTTGAAAGAAGCCAAGGCTGTCGTAGACGGCGCTCCTGGCATCGTTCTGGAAGCCGTTGCTAAAGACGCAGCTGACAAAGCCAAGGCTACCTTGGAAGAAGCAGGCGCTAAAGTCGAGCTGAAATAAGCATCGACCTTGCGTCTCCAGCCCGCGCTTCTCGCGTAAGGCTGATGGCTGGTGGCTTCTGCCACCGGCCTTTTTCCGTTATTGGCAGCCGGCTGGGTCGGCGCCTCTAACGTGCTGTAACCACCTCGAACGGTGGCGCAAACCATGGGGTTTGCAAGATTTTCTGGCTGCTCCCGTCGGGAGAGGCCAAACAAGCAGGTGACCAAGCTGGGGAACGCTGATGGCTTACTCATATACTGAGAAAAAACGTATCCGCAAGGACTTTAGCAAGTTGCCGGACGTCATGGATGTGCCTTATCTCCTGGCCATCCAGCTGGATTCGTATCGTGAATTCTTGCAAGCGGGAGCGACTAAAGATCAGTTCCGCGACGTGGGCCTGCATGCGGCCTTCAAATCCGTTTTCCCGATCATCAGTTACTCCGGCAATGCTGCGCTGGAGTACGTCGGATATCGTCTGGGCGAACCGGCTTTTGATGTCAAGGAATGCGTGCTACGCGGCGTGACGTACGCTGTACCTTTGCGGGTAAAAGTGCGTCTGATCATTTTCGACAAAGAATCGTCGAACAAAGCGATCAAGGATATCAAAGAGCAAGAAGTCTACATGGGCGAAATCCCCCTGATGACTGAGAACGGTACCTTCGTAATCAACGGTACCGAGCGCGTTATCGTTTCCCAGCTGCACCGTTCCCCGGGCGTGTTCTTCGATCACGACCGTGGCAAGACTCACAGCTCCGGCAAACTGCTGTACTCTGCTCGGATCATTCCTTACCGCGGTTCGTGGCTCGACTTCGAGTTTGACCCTAAGGACTGCGTATTCGTCCGTATCGACCGTCGTCGCAAGCTTCCTGCTTCGGTGCTACTGCGTGCGTTGGGTTACACGACTGAACAGGTCCTGGATGCCTTCTACACCACTAACGTCTTCCACGTTCAGGGCGAAAACCTGAGCTTGGAGTTGGTGCCTCAGCGCCTGCGCGGTGAGATCGCAGTACTCGACATTCTGGATGACAAAGGCAAGGTAATTGTCGAGCAAGGTCGCCGTATCACAGCTCGCCATATCAACCAGCTTGAAAAGGCCAACATCAAAGAGTTGGAAGTTCCGCTGGACTACGTCCTGGGTCGCACTACCGCCAAGGCCATCGTGCATCCTGCGACCGGCGAAATCATCGCTGAATGTAATACCGAGTTGAACACCGAGATCCTCGCCAAAGTTGCCAAGGCTCAGGTGGTTCGCATCGAGACCTTGTATACCAACGACATCGACTGCGGTCCGTTCATCTCGGATACATTGAAGATCGATTCGACCGGCAATCAACTGGAAGCGCTGGTAGAAATCTACCGGATGATGCGACCTGGCGAGCCGCCAACCAAAGACGCAGCGGAAACGTTGTTCAACAACCTGTTCTTCAGCCCTGAGCGCTATGATCTGTCTGCGGTCGGCCGGATGAAGTTCAACCGCCGGATCGGTCGAACCGAAATCGAAGGTTCGGGCGTGTTGTGCAAAGAAGACATCGTTGCCGTCCTCAAGACTCTTGTCGACATTCGTAACGGCAAAGGCATCGTCGATGACATCGACCACCTCGGTAACCGTCGTGTTCGTTGCGTAGGTGAGATGGCCGAAAACCAGTTCCGCGTTGGCTTGGTACGTGTAGAGCGTGCTGTCAAAGAGCGTCTGTCCATGGCGGAAAGTGAAGGCCTGATGCCTCAGGATTTGATCAACGCCAAGCCAGTCGCCGCAGCGGTCAAAGAGTTCTTCGGTTCCAGCCAGCTTTCTCAGTTCATGGACCAGAACAACCCGCTGTCTGAGATCACGCACAAGCGTCGTGTATCTGCACTCGGCCCTGGTGGTTTGACCCGTGAGCGGGCAGGCTTCGAAGTCCGAGACGTGCACCCGACGCACTATGGGCGTGTTTGCCCCATCGAAACGCCGGAAGGTCCGAACATCGGCCTGATCAACTCCTTGGCTGCGTATGCGCGCACCAACCAGTATGGCTTCCTTGAGAGCCCGTACCGCGTGGTGAAAGATGCGCTTGTGACTGACGAAATCGTGTTCCTCTCGGCAATTGAGGAAGCGGATCACGTCATCGCCCAGGCATCTGCTGCAATGAACGACAAAAAGCAGCTGGTCGACGAGCTGGTTGCTGTTCGTCACTTGAACGAATTCACGGTTAAAGCGCCGGAAGACGTCACGTTGATGGATGTTTCGCCCAAGCAGGTTGTGTCGGTTGCAGCATCGCTTATTCCGTTTCTTGAGCACGATGACGCCAACCGCGCATTGATGGGTTCGAACATGCAGCGTCAGGCTGTTCCAACTCTGCGCGCTGACAAGCCGCTGGTTGGTACTGGCATGGAGCGCAACGTTGCTCGCGACTCTGGCGTGTGTGTCGTGGCACGTCGCGGCGGTGTTATCGATTCTGTCGATGCCAGCCGTATCGTGGTTCGCGTTGCAGATGACGAAGTCGAGACCGGTGAAGCCGGTGTTGATATCTATAACCTCACCAAGTACACCCGCTCGAACCAGAACACCTGCATTAACCAGCGTCCGCTGGTGAGTAAGGGTGATCGTGTTCAACGTAGCGATATCATGGCTGACGGCCCTTCCACCGATATGGGTGAGCTGGCTCTAGGTCAGAACATGCGTATCGCGTTCATGGCATGGAACGGCTTCAACTTCGAAGACTCAATCTGCCTTTCGGAGCGAGTTGTTCAGGAGGACCGTTTCACTACGATCCACATTCAGGAACTGACGTGTGTGGCTCGTGACACCAAGCTTGGGCCTGAAGAGATCACTGCTGACATCCCGAACGTGGGCGAAGCAGCGCTGAACAAGCTGGACGAAGCCGGTATCGTTTATGTAGGCGCTGAAGTTGGCGCTGGCGACATTCTGGTAGGTAAGGTCACTCCAAAAGGCGAGACCCAGCTGACTCCAGAAGAAAAGCTGTTGCGTGCAATCTTCGGTGAAAAAGCGAGCGACGTTAAAGACACGTCTCTTCGCGTACCTACTGGTACCAAAGGTACTGTTATCGACGTGCAAGTCTTCACGCGTGACGGCGTAGAGCGTGACGCTCGTGCACTGTCTATCGAAAAGACGCAGCTCGACGAAATCCGCAAAGATCTGAATGAAGAGTTCCGTATCGTCGAAGGTGCGACCTTTGAGCGTCTGCGTTCCGCTTTGGTCGGTCGTGTTGCCGAAGGTGGTGCTGGCCTGAAAAAAGGCCAGGAAATCACTGACGAAATCCTTGATGGTCTGGAGCATGGGCAGTGGTTCAAGCTGCGCATGGTTGAAGATGCGTTGAACGAGCAGCTCGAAAAGGCTCAGGCTTACATCGTTGACCGCCGGCGTCTGTTGGATGACAAGTTTGAAGATAAGAAGCGCAAGTTGCAGCAAGGCGACGACCTTGCTCCGGGCGTTCTCAAAATCGTTAAGGTCTATCTCGCCATTCGTCGTCGTATCCAGCCAGGCGACAAAATGGCTGGACGTCACGGTAACAAGGGTGTGGTCTCCGTGATCATGCCGGTTGAAGACATGCCGCACGATGCCAATGGCACGCCGGTTGATATCGTCCTCAACCCTTTGGGTGTACCTTCGCGTATGAACGTTGGTCAAATTCTCGAAACCCACCTGGGCCTTGCAGCCAAAGGTTTGGGCGAGAAGATCAACCGTATGATTGAGGAGCAGCGCAAGGTTGCTGACCTGCGTAAGTTCCTGAACGAGATCTACAACGAAATCGGCGGTCGCCAGGAAAGTCTGGAAGACCTGTCCGACCAGGAAATCCTGGATCTCGCAAAGAACCTGCGTGGCGGCGTTCCTATGGCTACCCCGGTATTCGATGGTGCCAAGGAAAGCGAAATCAAGGCCATGCTTAAACTGGCTGATATGCCAGAAAGCGGCCAGATGCAGCTGTTCGACGGCCGTACCGGCAACAAGTTTGAGCGTCCGGTTACTGTTGGCTATATGTACATGCTGAAGCTGAACCACTTGGTGGACGACAAGATGCACGCGCGTTCCACTGGTTCCTACAGCCTGGTTACCCAGCAGCCGCTGGGTGGTAAGGCGCAGTTCGGTGGTCAGCGTTTCGGTGAGATGGAGGTCTGGGCGCTGGAAGCATATGGCGCGGCTTACACGCTGCAAGAAATGCTCACAGTGAAGTCGGACGATGTGAACGGTCGTACCAAGATGTATAAAAACATCGTGGACGGCGATCACCGCATGGAGCCGGGCATGCCCGAGTCCTTCAACGTGTTGATCAAAGAAATCCGTTCCCTCGGTATCGATATCGATCTGGAAACCGAATAACACGTGACGTGAATCGAGGGTGGGTCGGTATGACTGCCCTCTGCTCCGCCAGGAGGAAAGGCCTTGAAAGACCTACTGAATTTGCTGAAAAACCAGGGTCAAGTCGAAGAGTTCGACGCCATCCGTATCGGATTGGCATCGCCTGAGATGATCCGTTCGTGGTCGTTCGGTGAAGTTAAAAAGCCGGAAACCATCAACTACCGTACGTTCAAGCCTGAGCGTGACGGCCTGTTCTGCGCCAAGATCTTTGGCCCGGTAAAGGACTACGAGTGCCTGTGCGGTAAGTACAAGCGCTTGAAGCATCGTGGCGTGATCTGCGAGAAGTGCGGCGTAGAAGTAGCACTGGCCAAGGTTCGTCGTGAGCGCATGGCTCACATTGAGCTGGCATCGCCGGTTGCTCACATCTGGTTCCTGAAATCGCTGCCGTCCCGTATCGGCTTGCTGATGGATATGACCCTTCGTGATATCGAACGCGTTCTCTATTTCGAGAGCTACGTTGTTATCGATCCAGGCATGACCACCCTTGAAAAAGGTCAGTTGCTGAACGACGAGCAGTACTTCGAAGCCCTTGAAGAATTCGGTGACGACTTCGACGCCCGCATGGGGGCAGAGGCTGTCCGCGAGCTACTGCATGCTATCGACTTGGAGCACGAGATTGGTCGTCTGCGCGAAGAAATTCCGCAAACCAATTCTGAGACCAAGATCAAGAAGCTATCCAAGCGTCTGAAGCTGATGGAAGCCTTCCAGGGTTCCGGCAACCTTCCAGAATGGATGGTGTTGACAGTTCTGCCGGTTCTACCGCCAGATCTTCGTCCGCTCGTGCCTCTTGACGGTGGTCGATTTGCTACGTCTGATCTCAACGATCTTTATCGTCGAGTGATCAACCGTAACAACCGTTTGAAGCGTCTTTTGGACCTGTCTGCTCCTGACATCATCGTGCGTAACGAAAAACGCATGCTTCAGGAAGCGGTTGATGCGCTGCTCGACAACGGTCGTCGCGGTCGCGCCATTACTGGCTCGAACAAGCGTCCGCTGAAATCTTTGGCTGATATGATCAAAGGTAAGCAAGGTCGTTTCCGTCAGAACTTGCTCGGTAAGCGTGTTGACTACTCCGGTCGTTCGGTAATCACCGTAGGTCCGACCCTGCGTCTCCACCAGTGCGGTCTGCCTAAGAAAATGGCTCTCGAGCTGTTCAAGCCTTTCATTTTCGGCAAGCTGGAAATGCGTGGTCTCGCTACCACCATCAAAGCTGCCAAAAAGATGGTTGAGCGCGAGCTGCCAGAGGTCTGGGACGTTCTCGCCGAAGTGATTCGCGAACACCCAGTGCTGCTCAACCGTGCCCCAACCCTTCACCGTCTGGGTATTCAGGCGTTTGAGCCGGTTCTGATCGAAGGTAAGGCGATTCAGCTTCACCCGTTGGTCTGCGCTGCGTACAACGCCGACTTCGACGGTGACCAAATGGCTGTTCACGTACCTTTGACGCTGGAAGCTCAGCTTGAAGCGCGTGCGTTGATGATGTCGACCAACAACATCCTGTCGCCAGCGAACGGTGAGCCGATCATCGTTCCTTCGCAGGACGTTGTATTGGGTCTTTACTATATGACTCGTGAAGCGATTAACGCCAAGGGCGAAGGTCGTGTGTTCGCGGATCTGCAGGAAGTTGACCGTGTATTCCGCGCCGGCGAAGCCGCGCTGCATGCCAAGGTCAAAGTGCGGATTAATGAAACGGTCAACGACCGTGATGGCGGCAGCGTGAGCGGCACCCGCATTGTCGACACTACCGTCGGCCGTGCGCTGCTGTATCAGGTTGTGCCGAAAGGTCTGTCATACGACGTCGTCAATCAACCGATGAAGAAAAAGGCGATCTCCAAGCTGATCAACCAATGCTATCGCGTGGTGGGTTTGAAAGAGACTGTCATCTTTGCTGACCAGTTGATGTACACCGGTTTTGCCTACTCGACGATCTCAGGTGTCTCCATCGGCGTTAACGACTTCGTTATCCCAGATGAAAAAGCTCGGATCATCGATGCTGCTACCGATGAAGTTAAAGAGATCGAAAGCCAGTACGCTTCGGGCCTGGTTACTCAGGGCGAGAAGTACAACAAGGTGATCGACCTTTGGTCCAAGGCGAACGACGAAGTCTCGAAAGCGATGATGTCGAACCTGTCCAAAGAGCGTGTGATCGACCGTCACGGCGTCGAGGTTGATCAAGAGTCGTTCAACTCGATGTACATGATGGCTGACTCCGGTGCACGGGGTTCGGCTGCGCAGATTCGTCAGTTGGCTGGTATGCGTGGTCTGATGGCCAAGCCGGATGGCTCGATCATCGAGACGCCGATTACCGCTAACTTCCGTGAAGGTTTGAGCGTACTTCAGTACTTCATCTCCACTCACGGTGCTCGTAAAGGTCTGGCGGATACGGCTTTGAAAACGGCTAACTCCGGTTACCTGACGCGTCGCCTCGTGGATGTGGCTCAGGACTTGGTTGTTACCGAAGTTGATTGCGGTACCGAGCACGGCCTGTTGATGACGCCGCACATTGAGGGCGGTGATGTAGTTGAGCCGCTGGGTGAGCGCGTATTGGGTCGAGTTATTGCCCGCGACGTGTTTAAGCCTGGCACCGACGAGGTCATCGTTCCTGCGGGTTCATTGATCGACGAGAAGTGGGTCGAATTCATCGAGCTGAACAGCATCGACGAAGTGATTGTGCGTTCGCCAATTAGCTGTGAAACGCGCTACGGCATCTGTGCCAAGTGCTACGGTCGCGATCTGGCTCGTGGTCACCAGGTGAATATCGGTGAAGCTGTCGGCGTAATTGCTGCCCAGTCGATCGGTGAGCCAGGTACTCAGCTGACCATGCGTACGTTCCACATCGGTGGTGCGGCGAGCCGGACTTCCGCTGCTGATAGCGTTCAGGTGAAGAATGGCGGCATCGTTCGCCTACATAACCTGAAGCACGTCGAGCGTCTTGATGGTCACCTGGTTGCTGTATCTCGCTCTGGCGAGCTGGCGATCGCAGACGAATTCGGTCGCGAGCGCGAGCGTTACAAGCTGCCGTACGGTGCGGTAATTCTGGTGAAGGAAGGCGACAAGGTCGACGCTGGCTCGATCGTGGCAAAGTGGGATCCGCACACTCACCCGATCGTTACCGAAATGAAAGGTACCGTCACTTATGTAGGCATGGAAGAAGGCATCACGATCAAGCGTCAGACCGACGAACTCACAGGTTTGACCAACATCGAAGTGCTGGATGCCAAAGACCGTCCTGCAGCAGGCAAAGATATTCGTCCTGCAGTGAAGATGGTTGGTATTGATGGTAAGGATCTGTTGCTGCCGGGTACTGACGTACCTGCTCAATACTTCCTGCCAGCAAATGCCTTGGTAGGTGTAGCGGATGGTGTGCAGGTCGGTGTCGGTGATGTTATCGCCCGTATCCCGCAAGAAACCTCCAAGACCCGTGACATCACCGGTGGTTTGCCACGTGTTGCCGACTTGTTCGAAGCGCGCCGTCCGAAAGAAGCCTCAATTCTGGCTGAAGTCAGTGGTACGATCGCGTTCGGTAAAGAGACCAAGGGCAAACGCCGTCTGGTCATCACGCCGAATGACGGTAGCGATCCGTATGAGGAGTTGATTCCTAAGTGGCGTCACCTGAACGTCTTTGAAGGCGAGCAAGTGAGCCGCGGCGAAGTCATCTCCGACGGCCCTAGCGACCCGCACGATATCTTGCGTCTGCTGGGCGTCAGTGCTTTAGCCAAATATATCGTCAACGAGATTCAAGACGTTTACCGTCTACAGGGCGTTAAGATCAACGACAAGCACATCGAAACGATCCTTCGTCAGATGTTGCGTAAAGTCGAGATCGCTGAATCCGGTGATTCAACCTTCATCAAAGGCGACCAGATGGAGTTGACTCACGTCCTGGTAGAAAACGAGCGTTTGGCTGCGGACGAAAAATTCGTATCCAAATTCACTCGTGTACTGCTTGGTATCACCAAGGCGTCGCTTTCTACTGAGTCGTTCATCTCCGCGGCGTCGTTCCAAGAGACGACTCGCGTACTGACCGAAGCAGCGGTAACTGGCAAGCGTGATTACTTGCGCGGGCTGAAGGAGAACGTGGTTGTGGGTCGTTTGATCCCGGCCGGTACCGGTTTGGCGTATCACAGCGAGCGTAAGCGTCGTCGTGAAGTCGACAAGCCGTTGCGTGTCAGTGCAAGCGAAGTTGAAGCAGCTTTGACTGAAGCGCTGAACTCCAGCAGTAATTGAGCGCAGGGCCCTGACTTTCAGATCCATCCGGCTTGCAGCATATTTGTTGTTGGCCGACCGGATATGAAGGTTGGGGCTTTGCCTTGACTGGGGGCAGGATCCTCTTTAGACTCTTGTACCCCTAAATTTGGCGGGACGCATGTCCTGCCATTTTGCTTTTCTTGCAAGACAATAGCGTCGCAAGACAACAGTGGAGCTAGTAGATGGCAACTATCAACCAGCTGGTACGTCAGCCGCGTAAGCGTATCGTCGAGAAATCCGACGTGCCTGCGCTGCAGAACTGCCCGCAACGTCGTGGCGTATGCACTCGCGTGTATACCACTACGCCGAAAAAACCTAACTCGGCACTGCGTAAAGTATGCCGTGTGCGTCTGACCAACGGTTTCGAGGTTTCCTCGTACATCGGCGGTGAAGGCCACAACCTGCAAGAGCACAGCGTCGTTTTGATTCGTGGCGGCCGTGTAAAAGACTTGCCAGGTGTTCGTTATCACACCGTTCGCGGCTCCCTGGATACCTCCGGCGTCAAAGGTCGTAACCAAGGTCGTTCGAAGTACGGTACCAAGAAGCCTAAGTAGTAGCGGCTTTTTGTAAACACTGAATTATCTATTTTTCTGAGTCGATAAGAGTAAGGTCGGAGGCGCCCCGCAACGGGCACTGATTCCGAGCGAACCTGAAGACCGTTTGAGGGCTTATCCATGCCAAGAAGACGCGTAGCAGCCAAGCGCGAAGTGCTTGACGATCCAAAATACGGCAGCCAGATTCTGGCCAAGTTCATGAACCACGTGATGGAAAGCGGCAAAAAAGCCGTTGCCGAGCGTATCGTTTATGGCGCGCTGGAAAAGGTTAAAGAACGCAAGAACAGCGATCCCCTGGAAATCTTCGAGAAAGCTCTCGACGCCATCGCTCCGCTGGTCGAAGTAAAGTCGCGCCGTGTAGGCGGTGCTACTTACCAGGTTCCGGTCGAAGTTCGTCCGTCCCGTCGTAATGCTCTGGCAATGCGTTGGCTGGTAGACTTCGCGCGCAAGCGCGGTGAGAAGTCTATGGCTCTGCGTTTGGCTGGCGAACTGTTGGACGCCGCTGAAGGTAAAGGTGCTGCAGTTAAGAAGCGTGAAGACGTGCACCGTATGGCTGAAGCCAACAAAGCTTTCTCGCACTACCGCTTCTAATCACAGCGTCACTAATTTTGCGAGGGCTTTATGGCTCGTACTACACCGATCAATCGCTACCGTAACATTGGTATCGTTGCTCACGTGGATGCTGGTAAAACCACCACCACCGAGCGCGTCCTTTTTTACACCGGCAAAAGCCACAAAATGGGCGAGGTGCATGATGGCGCCGCGACCACGGACTGGATGGTGCAGGAGCAGGAGCGTGGTATTACCATTACTTCTGCTGCTATCACTGCCTTTTGGCAGGGTTCCGAGAAGCAACACAAAGACCAATACCGTTTCAACGTTATTGACACCCCGGGCCACGTTGACTTCACCATTGAAGTTGAGCGTTCCCTCCGGGTGCTCGACGGCGCGGTCGTTGTGTTCTGTGGTACTTCGGGTGTTGAGCCTCAGTCCGAAACCGTATGGCGTCAAGCCAACAAATACGGTGTTCCGCGTCTTGTTTATGTCAACAAGATGGACCGTGCTGGCGCGGACTTCCTGCGCGTAATTGGTCAGATCAAGCAGCGCTTGGGTCACACCCCGGTGCCGATCCAGTTGGCCATTGGTGCTGAAGATAACTTCCAGGGTCAGATCGATCTGATGTCCATGGAGGCGGTCTACTGGAACGATTCTGACAAAGGCATGGTTCCACGTCGTGAGGCTATCCCTGCTGAGTTGCAGGAATTAGCTGATGAGTGGCGCGGCAATATGGTTGAAGCTGCGGCTGAAGCCAGTGAAGAGCTGATGAACAAGTACCTTGAAGGTGAAGAGCTCACCAACGAGGAAATCAAGGCTGCTCTGCGTCAGCGTACTATCGCTGGTGAGATCGTCTTGGCTGTTTGTGGTTCTTCTTTCAAGAACAAGGGTGTTCCCCTCGTTCTCGACGCCGTTATCGATTACCTGCCCGCGCCGGTCGATATTCCTGCCATCAAGGGTACTGACCCTGATGACGAGACTAAAGACCTGGAGCGTCATGCGGACGACAACGAGCCGTTCTCGGCTTTGGCGTTCAAAATCGCTACTGACCCATTCGTGGGTACTTTGACCTTTGTCCGGGTTTACTCGGGTGTGTTGGCCTCCGGCGACGGCGTGATCAACTCGGTTAAAGGCAAGAAAGAGCGCGTGGGTCGTATGGTGCAAATGCACGCAAACGCCCGCGAAGAGATCAAGGAAGTACGCGCTGGTGACATCGCGGCCTTGATCGGCATGAAGGACGTCACCACCGGTGAAACTTTGTGCAACGCTGACAAGCCAATCATCCTGGTTCGTATGGACTTCCCGGAGCCTGTTATTTCGGTTGCCGTTGAGCCAAAGACTAAGGATGACCAGGAAAAAATGGGTATCGCACTGGGTAAACTTGCTCAGGAAGACCCTTCTTTCCGCGTCAAAACTGATGAAGAGACTGGTCAGACGATCATCTCCGGCATGGGCGAGTTGCACCTGGACATCCTGGTTGATCGGATGCGCCGTGAGTTCAACGTCGAAGCCAACATCGGTAAGCCTCAGGTTTCCTATCGTGAGCGCATCACGAAGAACTGTGAAATCGAAGGCAAGTTCGTTCGTCAGTCCGGCGGTCGTGGCCAGTTCGGTCACTGCTGGATCCGTTTTGCTCCTGCTGACGAAGGTCAGGAAGGTCTGCAATTCGTGAACGAAGTAGTGGGTGGTGTGGTTCCTAAGGAATACATTCCGGCTATCCAGAAGGGTATCGAAGAGCAGATGAAGAACGGCGTTGTTGCCGGCTATCCGCTGATCGGCCTGAAGGCTACCGTGTTTGATGGTTCTTACCACGACGTCGACTCGAACGAGATGGCGTTTAAGGTGGCTGCTTCCATGGCGACCAAGCAACTGGCCCAGAAGGGTGGTGGTGAGTTGCTTGAGCCGATCATGGCTGTAGAGGTTGTTACGCCTGAAGACTATATGGGTGACGTAATGGGCGACCTTAACCGTCGTCGCGGCATGATCCTGGGTATGGAAGATACGGTGTCCGGCAAGGTAATTCGCGCTGAGGTTCCGTTGGGTGAAATGTTCGGTTATGCGACCGACGTTCGTTCCATGTCTCAAGGTCGCGCAAGCTACTCTATGGAATTCAAAAAATACAATACAGCTCCGTCGCACATCGTCGAAACTGTAACCAAAAAACAAGGCTGATTCAGCGCCTTTAGGCTAGGAGTTATTTGTCGTGGCTAAAGAAAAATTTGAACGTAACAAACCGCACGTCAACGTTGGCACTATCGGTCACGTTGACCACGGTAAAACCACTCTGACTGCTGCTTTGACTCGCGTCTGCTCCGAAGTATTCGGTTCGGCTCGTGTTGACTTCGACAAGATCGACAGCGCACCAGAAGAAAAAGCTCGTGGTATCACCATCAACACCGCTCACGTTGAATACGATTCGGCCGTTCGCCACTACGCGCACGTTGACTGCCCAGGTCACGCCGACTACGTAAAAAACATGATCACCGGTGCTGCACAGATGGACGGCGCGATTCTGGTTTGTTCGGCTGCTGATGGTCCGATGCCTCAGACTCGTGAGCACATCCTGCTGTCCCGTCAGGTTGGCGTTCCATACATCGTTGTCTTCCTGAACAAGGCTGACATGGTTGATGACGCCGAGCTGCTGGAACTGGTTGAAATGGAAGTGCGTGACCTGCTCAGCACTTACGATTTCCCAGGTGACGACACTCCGATCATCATCGGTTCTGCTCTGATGGCTCTGAACGGCCAAGACGACAACGAGATGGGTACCACTGCGGTCAAGAAGCTGGTTGAAACTCTGGACACATACATTCCAGAGCCAGTTCGCGCGATCGACAAGCCGTTCCTGATGCCTATCGAAGACGTATTCTCGATCTCCGGTCGCGGTACTGTTGTTACTGGTCGTGTTGAGCGTGGCATCGTTAAGATCCAGGAAGAAGTGGAAATCGTGGGTCTGCGTGACACCACCAAGACTACTTGCACTGGCGTTGAGATGTTCCGCAAGCTGCTGGACGAAGGTCGTGCAGGTGAGAACTGCGGCGTTCTGCTGCGCGGCACCAAGCGTGACGACGTTGAGCGTGGCCAGGTTCTGGTCAAGCCAGGCACCGTTAAGCCGCACACTCAGTTCGAAGCTGAAATCTATGTTCTGAGCAAAGAAGAAGGCGGCCGTCATACTCCGTTCTTCAAAGGCTATCGTCCACAGTTCTACTTCCGTACTACCGACGTAACTGGTAGCTGCGAACTGCCGGAAGGCACCGAAATGGTTATGCCAGGTGATAACGTGAAAGTTTCCGTTACCCTGATCAAGCCTATCGCGATGGAAGATGGTCTGCGTTTCGCTATTCGTGAAGGCGGTCGTACCGTCGGCGCTGGCGTCGTAGCCAAAATCATTGCGTAAGCGATGATTTAAGAAAAAGCCCCCGCTTGCGGGGGCTTTTTTATTGGGTTGACACCCGGTTGGCCCGTCTATAGAATTGCGCCTCCTTTTAACGGGCGTATTGCGCTCGGTGGGAAGTAGCCTGGAGTCTGAAATCCAATGCAAAATCAGCAAATCCGTATCAGGTTGAAGGCTTTTGACCATCGCCTGATCGACCAATCAACCCAGGAAATCGTGGAAACCGCGAAACGTACTGGTGCTCAAGTGCGTGGTCCAATTCCACTGCCTACCCGTAAAGAGCGGTTCACCGTTCTGGTTTCTCCGCACGTCAACAAAGATGCGCGCGACCAGTATGAGATCCGTACTCACAAGCGTGTTCTGGACATCGTCCAGCCAACGGATAAAACCGTTGACGCGCTTATGAAGCTTGATCTTGCGGCCGGTGTGGAAGTGCAGATCAGCCTCGGCTAAGACTTGGGTCTTAGTCGTGTAACGCTCTGAAATGGGCGGCCATAGCGGGTGAAAGCCCCGTACACTCATGAGGTTTACAACATGACTATTGGTGTAGTCGGTCGTAAATGCGGTATGACCCGTATTTTCACCGAAGAAGGTGTCTCCATTCCGGTTACGGTCATTGAGATCGAGCCGAATCGCGTCACCCAGTTCAAAACCGAAGAAACTGATGGCTACCGTGCAGTGCAAGTCACTGTAGGTGAGCGTCGTGCTTCGCGCGTGACTGCTGCTCAAGCTGGTCACTTCGCTAAGGCGAACGTTGCCGCAGGTCGCGGTGTTTGGGAATTCCGTCTTGAAGAAGGCGATTACCAGGCTGGCGATCTGATCAATGCTGAAATCTTCGCTGCTGGTCAGATGGTCGATGTGACCGGTCAGTCCAAAGGTAAAGGTTTCCAGGGTACGATCAAACGCCACAATTTCCGTGGCCAAGATAATACTCACGGTAACTCCGTCTCCCACCGCGTCCCTGGCTCTATCGGCCAGTGCCAGACTCCTGGTCGTGTATTCAAGGGCAAGAAAATGTCCGGTCATATGGGCGCTGAGCGCGTGACCGTGCAGTCCTTGGAAGTGGTGCGCGTGGACGCTGAACGCAATCTGTTGCTGGTCAAAGGTGCTGTTCCTGGCGCTACTGGCGGTAACTTGGTTGTACGTCCAGCAGCCAAGGCTCGCGGTTAAGGGGAAGCTGACATGCAATTAAATGTAAATGACGCTCAAGCAATCGAAGTTTCCGAACTGACATTTGGCGGCGAATTCAACGAGACGCTGGTTCACCAAGCAGTCGTGGCCTACATGGCTGGCGGCCGTCAGGGTAGCAAGCAGCAAAAGACTCGTTCCGACGTTTCTGGTGGCGGTAAACGCCCTTGGCGTCAGAAGGGTACTGGCCGTGCTCGTGCCGGTACTATCCGTAGCCCGATTTGGCGTGGCGGCGGTACCACTTTCGCAGCTCGTCCACAGGACCACTCTCAGAAGCTCAACAAGAAGATGTATCGCGCAGCTCTGCGCTCCATTCTTGCTGAACTGGTTCGTACTGATCGTTTAGTCGTGGTTCAGGATTTCGCTGTTGAAGCACCGAAAACCAAAGATCTGCTGAATAAGCTGAATGACATGGGTCTGACTGACGTCTTGATAGTGTCTGACGCTGTTGACCAGAATCTGTACCTGGCTGCTCGCAACCTTCCGCACGTTGATGTACGTGATGTTCAAGGTTCCGATCCAGTTAGTCTGATCGCATACGACAAAGTGTTGATCACTGTGTCGGCCGTGAAGAAATTCGAGGAGCTGCTGGGATGAACCAGGAACGCGTATTTAAAGTTCTACTTGGCCCGCACGTTTCCGAGAAGGCCACGGTTCTGGCTGACAAGAAAGGCCAGTTTGTTTTCAAGGTTGCTACTGATGCAACCAAGCTGGAAATCAAGAAGGCCGTCGAAAGCCTGTTCAGCGTGAAAGTAGAGCGTGTTACTACCCTGAACGTTTTGGGTAAGAGCAAGCGCACTGCTCGCGGTCTGGGCAAGCGTAATGACTGGAAGAAGGCAGTTATCTCCCTTCAGCCAGGCCAAGATCTCGATTTCAGCAGCAGTGCTGAGTAAGGAAGGGGTGCATCATGGCAATCGTTAAATGCAAACCGACTTCCCCTGGCCGCCGTTTTGTGGTCAAGGTGGTCAACCAGGAGCTGCATAAAGGCGCTCCTCACGCACCGCTGCTCGAGAAAAAATCGAAGACTGGTGGTCGTAACAACAATGGCCGTATTACCACGCGTCACATCGGTGGTGGTCATAAGCAGCATTATCGTTTGGTCGACTTCCGTCGCAACGACAAAGATGGCATCGCAGCCACTGTTGAACGCATCGAATACGATCCGAACCGTACTGCTCACATTGCTTTGCTGCTGTACGCAGACGGTGAGCGCCGTTACATCATCGCACCTAAGGGTGTGAGTGCTGGCGACCAGCTTATTGCTGGTGCATTGGCTCCAATCAAGCCGGGCAACGCTCTTCAACTGCGCAACATTCCAGTTGGTAGCACGATTCACGGTATTGAATTGAAGCCGGGTAAAGGCGCACAAATCGCACGTTCTGCTGGTGCTTCGGCTCAGTTGATTGCGCGTGAAGGTGTCTATGTGACTCTGCGTCTTCGCTCCGGTGAGATGCGTAAAGTCCTGGCTGAATGCCGTGCAACGCTGGGCGAAGTCTCGAACTCCGAGCACAGCCTGCGTTCCTTGGGTAAAGCTGGTGCCAAGCGCTGGCGTGGCGTTCGCCCAACCGTTCGTGGTGTTGCCATGAACCCGGTTGACCACCCACATGGTGGTGGTGAAGGTCGTACCTCTGGTGGTCGTCATCCGGTATCGCCGTGGGGCTTCCCGACTAAGGGCGCGAAGACTCGTGGTAATAAGCGTACCGACAAAATGATCGTCCGTCGTCGCAAGTAAATAGAGGGATACGACAGTGCCACGTTCTCTGAAAAAAGGTCCTTTTATTGATCTTCACCTACTGAAGAAGATCGAAGTGGCGGCGGAAAAGAATGATCGCAAACCGGTGAAAACCTGGTCGCGCCGTTCGATGATCCTGCCACAAATGGTCGGTTTGACCATCGCTGTTCATAACGGTCGCCTACATGTCCCAGTTCTCGTTAGCGAAGACATGGTCGGCCACAAACTAGGCGAGTTTGCCGGTACCCGCACATATCGTGGGCACGTGGCAGACAAGAAAGCCAAGCGTTAAGGGGTAAGGAACGATGGAAGTAGCCGCTAAGTTGTCGGGCGCTCGAATCTCCGCCCAGAAAGCCCGCTTGGTCGCCGACCAGATCCGCGGGAAGAAGGTGGGCGAAGCGCTCAACCTGTTGGCTTTCAGCAGTAAGAAAGCCGCCGAGATCCTGAAAAAAGTGCTGGAGTCGGCCGTAGCCAACGCCGAGCATAACGAAGGCGCAGACGTTGATGACCTTAAGGTCTCCACCGTTTTCGTCAACGAAGGGCGTTCGCTGAAGCGAATCATGCCACGTGCCAAAGGCCGTGCTGATCGCATCGTCAAGCGGTCTTGCCATATCACTGTCAAGGTTGCTGACAAGTAACGGAGTCGAAGAGATGGGTCAGAAAGTACATCCCATTGGCATTCGCCTGGGAATCGTCAAGGAGCACACCTCCGTCTGGTACGCAGACGGTCGGACTTATGCGGACTATTTGTTCGCTGATCTGAAGGTGCGCGAGTATCTCCAAGACAAATTAAAAAGCGCGTCCGTAAGCCGTATCGATATCCATCGTCCGGCTCAAACTGCACGTATCACCATCCACACCGCTCGTCCCGGCATCGTGATCGGCAAGAAAGGTGAAGATGTTGAGAAACTGCGTCAGGACCTGACCAAGCAAATGGGTGTGCCTGTGCACATCAATATCGAAGAGATCCGCAAGCCGGAGCTTGACGGTATGCTGGTTGCGCAGAGCGTAGCTCAGCAGCTGGAGCGTCGCGTAATGTTCCGTCGCGCTATGAAGCGCGCAGTACAGAACGCAATGCGCATTGGTGCCAAAGGCATCAAAATCCAAGTGAGCGGTCGTCTCGGCGGTGCTGAAATCGCACGTACTGAATGGTATCGCGAAGGTCGTGTGCCACTGCACACCCTGCGTGCCGACATCGACTATGCCAACTACGAAGCTCACACCACATACGGTGTGATCGGTGTAAAGGTTTGGATCTTCAAAGGCGAAGTAATTGGTGGTCGCCAAGAAGAGCTGAAACCACAAGCACCAGCGCCTCGTAAAAAAGCTGCTAAGTAAGGGGTACGCCAAATGTTGCAACCAAAGCGTACGAAGTTCCGCAAGCAGATGACTGGCCATAACCGTGGCCTGGCATTGCGCGGTAGCAAAGTCAGCTTCGGCGAATATGCGCTGAAGTCTGTTGCTCGTGGTCGTCTCACCGCTCGTCAGATTGAGTCAGCGCGTCGTGCATTGACCCGTCACGTTAAGCGTGGCGGTAAAATCTGGATCCGTGTATTCCCGGACAAGCCTGTAACCAAGAAGCCACTCGAAGTTCGGATGGGTAAAGGTAAGGGTAACGTGGAGTACTGGGTTGCCCAGATCCAGCCAGGCAAAGTCCTGTATGAGATCGAAGGTGTGTCTGAAGAGTTGGCGCGTGAGGCTTTCGCCCTGGCTGCTGCAAAGCTGCCGCTCGCCACCTCCTTTGTTAAGCGGACGGTGATGTGATGAAAGCGAATGAACTTCGTGAAAAATCAGCACAGCAGCTGAACGAGCAACTGCTCGGCCTGCTGCGCGACCAGTTCAATCTGCGTATGCAGAAAGCAACTGGCCAGTTGGGGCAGTCTCACCTGCTCTCGCAAGTTAAGCGTGACATCGCTCGCGTGAAGACTGTGCTCAACCAGCAGGCAGGTAAGTAATCATGGCTGAAGCCGAAAAAACCGTCCGTACGCTGACTGGCCGTGTTGTCAGCGACAAGATGGACAAGACCATCACCGTTTTGATTGAGCGTCGCGTAAAGCACCCGATCTACGGTAAATACGTTAAGCGTTCGACTAAGCTGCACGCGCACGACGAAACCAATCAGTGCCACATCGGCGACAAGGTCACGATTCGTGAAACTCGTCCGATGGCCAAGACCAAATCTTGGGCCCTGGTTGATGTTCTCGAACGCGCTGTGGAAGTCTAAGGGCTAGGGGTCGGAGAAATTATATGATTCAGACTCAATCCATGCTCGATGTGGCCGATAACAGCGGCGCGCGCCGCGTTATGTGCATCAAGGTGCTTGGTGGCTCTCATCGTCGTTACGCTGGTATCGGTGACATCATCAAAGTAACCGTTAAGGAAGCAATTCCGCGCGGCAAGGTGAAGAAAGGTCAAGTGATGACTGCTGTTGTGGTCCGCACTCGCCATGGCGTTCGTCGTGCAGACGGCTCCATCATCCGCTTCGATGGCAACGCTGCTGTTCTGTTGAACAACAAGCAAGAGCCGATCGGCACCCGTATCTTTGGGCCAGTGACACGTGAACTTCGTACTGAGAAGTTCATGAAGATTGTCTCGCTCGCCCCAGAAGTGCTGTAAGGAGATCCGACATGCAAAAGATTCGTCGTGACGACGAGATCATCGTGATCGCCGGCAAAGACAAGGGTAAGCGCGGTAAGGTGCTCAAGGTTCTCGTCGACGACCGTTTGGTCGTTGGTGGGATCAACCTCGTGAAGCGTCATACCAAGCCTAATCCGGCTGCGGGCATTCAGGGCGGTATCATCGAAAAAGAAGCGCCATTGCACGCTTCTAACGTCGCCATTTTCAACGGCGCAACCAACAAGGCTGACCGCGTTGGTTTCAAAGTTGAAGAAGGCAAAAAAATTCGTGTCTTCAAGTCGACCCAAAAAGCGGTTGATGCTTGAACACTGCTAGGTAGAAGACCATGGCACGACTAAAAGAGATTTACCGGAAGGAAATCGCTCCGAAGCTTAAGGAAGAACTTAAGCTCGCGAACGTGATGGAAGTTCCGCGCGTTACTAAAATCACCCTGAACATGGGTTTGGGCGAAGCGATCGGTGACAAAAAAGTCATCGAGCACGCTGTAGCTGATTTGGAAAAGATCACCGGTCAAAAAGTTGTTGTGACTTATGCTCGGAAATCCATCGCAGGCTTTAAAGTCCGTGAGGGTTGGCCGATCGGCGTCAAAGTCACTCTGCGCCGCGACCGTATGTATGAATTCCTGGATCGTCTGCTGTCGATCTCCCTGCCTCGGGTTCGCGACTTCCGCGGCCTGAATGCCAAGTCCTTTGATGGTCGTGGTAACTACAGCATGGGCGTTAAAGAGCAGATCATTTTCCCGGAAATTGATTACGACAAGATCGATGCTCTGCGCGGTCTGGACATTACCCTGACCACCACTGCTCGTACGGACGACGAAGGCCGCGCATTGCTGCGCGCTTTCAAGTTCCCGTTCCGCAACTGATTGGAGTAGTTACCATGGCCAAGACGAGCATGAAAAATCGCGAGCTTAAGCGTCAGCTTACGGTCGCAAAGTACGCCAAAAAGCGTGCAGAATTGAAAGCCATCATCGTTGATCTGAACGCAAGTCCAGAAGCACGTTGGGAAGCTCAAGTAGCTCTGCAGAAGCAACCACGTGACGCAAGTGCTGCTCGCATGCGTAACCGTTGCCGTTTGACTGGCCGTCCACACGGCGTTTATCGCAAGTTCGGCCTTGGCCGTAACATGCTGCGTCAAGCAGCAATGCGTGGCGACGTGCCAGGTCTGGTTAAAGCCAGCTGGTAAGGCGTTATTCTTGGGTTTCGGCCACCGATTTCGGAAGAAATTGCTGGCTGTAACCTCTGAATCTGAATCAGGCCCCTTTTGGGGCTTGATTCATTTCTGGGGTGCGTCTAGAATTGCCGGCTCGCCAGAGCCCGTGTCTTCACGTGCACGGTATTTTTCGGCGAAAAGCTGTAGCCGCAAGGCTAATTAATTTTGTATCAGGAGCGTCTAGCCCATGAGTATGCAGGACCCGTTAGCGGACATGCTAACTCGTATCCGTAATGCCCAGATGGCTGAAAAGCCCGTCGTAAGCATGCCATCTTCCACGTTGAAGGTAGCTGTAGCTAAAGTCTTGAAAGACGAGGGTTACATTGCGGGTTATCAGATCAGCAGCGAAATCAAACCGTTGCTATCCATCGAGCTGAAATACTTCGAAGGCCGTCCGGTCATCGAGGAAGTGAAGCGCGTTAGCCGTCCAGGCCTGCGTCAGTACAAGTCCGTTGAGGAATTGCCAAAAGTTCGTGGCGGCCTCGGTGTGTCTATCGTCTCCACCAACAAAGGTGTGATGACGGATCGTGCTGCGCGCGCTGCCGGTGTCGGCGGCGAAGTTCTTTGCACTGTGTTCTAAGGGGGGATAAGCATGTCACGCGTAGCTAAGAACCCCGTTAAGTTGCCATCAGGCGTCGAAGTCAAACTCGTCGGCCAGCAGCTTTCGGTGAAGGGTGCCAAGGGCACTCTCGACCTGAACATTCATTCGTCCGTTGAGATTGTTGAAGAAGCTGGTGAGCTGCGTTTTGCTGCTCGCAATGGCGATCAACAAACTCGCGCAATGGCCGGTACCACTCGTGCGTTGGTAAACAACATGGTCCAAGGCGTAAGCCAAGGCTTCGAGCGTAAGCTCCAGCTGGTCGGTGTTGGTTACAAAGCGCAAGCTAAAGGCACGGTGCTGAACCTGGCTCTTGGCTTCTCGCACCCAGTGGATTACGAATTGCCGGAAGGCATCACCGCTGAGACGCCCAACCAAACTGATATCTTCATCCGAGGTATCGACAAGCAGTTGGTTGGTCAAGTGGCCGCTGAGATCCGCGACTTCCGCCGTCCTGAGCCATATAAAGGCAAAGGCGTGCGTTACGCAGACGAAGTCGTCCGTCGTAAAGAAGCCAAGAAGAAGTAGGGCATAGCAAATGACCGTCAAAAAAGTTACCCGACTGCGTCGCGCTCGCAAAGCACGCCTGAAAATGCACGAGCTCGAAGTCGTGCGTCTCTGCGTGTACCGCTCTTCGCAGCACATTTATGCCCAGGTCATTTCGGCCGACGGCAGCAAAGTCTTGGCGAATGCTTCGACTTTGGACAAAGAACTGCGTGATGGTGCCACTGGCAACATCGACGCGGCCACTAAGGTTGGCCAGCTGATTGCTGAGCGTGCGAAAGCCGCCGGTGTATCGCAAGTGGCTTTCGACCGTTCTGGCTTCAAGTACCACGGCCGCGTCAAGGCGCTGGCTGATGCTGCTCGTGAAGGCGGGCTGGAGTTCTAAGTTATGTCAAATAACGACCAAAAACGCGACGAAGGTTACATCGAGAAGCTGGTTCAAGTTAATCGTGTAGCCAAGACCGTCAAAGGCGGCCGTATCTTCACCTTCACCGCGTTGACCGTGGTAGGTGATGGCAAGGGCCGTGTTGGCTTCGGCCGTGGCAAGTCACGTGAAGTGCCTGCTGCGATCCAGAAGGCAATGGAAGCTGCACGCCGTAACATGATCCAGGTTGATCTGAACGGCACTACTCTGCAGTACGCAATTAAGTCTGCACATGGCGCTTCCAAGGTCTACATGCAGCCTGCGTCTGAAGGTACTGGCATCATTGCTGGCGGCGCAATGCGCGCAGTGCTGGAAGTTGCCGGCGTTCAAAACGTGTTGGCCAAGTGCTACGGTTCGACTAACCCGGTAAACGTGGTTCACGCTACGTTCAAGGGTTTGAAAACCATGCAGTCCCCTGAGTCCATTGCTGCCAAGCGCGGCTTGAACGTCAAGGAGATCTTCTGATCATGGCTACCGTTAAAGTCACGCTGATCAAAAGCATGACCGGCCGCATCCCTAATCACAAACTGTGCGTTAAGGGTTTGGGTCTGCGTCGCATCGGTCACACTGTAGAAGTTGTCGATACTCCTGAGAATCGCGGGATGATCAACAAGGCTTACTACATGCTGCGAGTCGAGGGTTAATCGATGAAACTCAATGATCTGAGTCCTGCGCCGGGTTCCCGTCGCGAGAAGCATCGTCCGGGCCGTGGTATCGGTAGCGGTTTGGGTAAGACTGGTGGCCGTGGCCACAAAGGTCAAAGCTCCCGTTCCGGTGGCACCATTGCTCCGGGCTTCGAAGGCGGCCAACAGCCGCTGCATCGTCGTCTGCCTAAGTTTGGTTTCGTCTCTTTGAAAGCTATGGATCGTGCAGAAGTTCGCACTTCCGAGCTGGCAAAAGTTGAAGGCGTTATCACTGTGCAGTCGTTGAAGGATGCCAACGTGATTAACCAAAATGTTCAGCGTGTGAAAATCATGCTGTCCGGTGAGGTTACTCGCGCGGTCACCTTAAAAGGTATCGCAGCCACCAAAGGTGCGCGTGCGGCTATCGAAGCAGCTGGCGGCAAGTTCGAGGAATAAATGGCTAAGCAAGGTGCTCTCTCAGCGCTCAGCAAAGGCGGGTTGTCCGAACTCTGGGCCCGGCTGCGTTTCCTGTTCCTGGCGATTATCGTCTATAGAATAGGTGCGCACATCCCAGTTCCAGGTATCAATCCGGACCGGCTGGCAGAACTGTTTCGACAGAATGAGGGGACCATTCTTAGCTTGTTCAACATGTTTTCCGGCGGTGCGCTGGAGCGAATGAGCATTTTTGCATTGGGGATCATGCCGTACATTTCGGCGTCGATCATCATGCAGCTCATGACCGCTGTCAGCCCACAGCTGGAGCAGTTGAAGAAGGAAGGTGAAGCTGGTCGTCGCAAGATTAGCCAGTACACCCGCTATGGCACCGTTATCCTGGCGCTGGTTCAAGCTATTGGCATGTCCATCGGCTTGGCTGGTCAGGGCGTTGCGTTCTCTGCAGACCTGGGCTTCCATTTTGTTGCAGTCACCACCTTTGTGGCCGGTGCGCTGTTCATGATGTGGCTGGGCGAGCAGATTACCGAGCGCGGTGTTGGTAACGGTATCTCGATGTTGATTTTTTCGGGTATCGTCGCCGGTCTTCCGAGAGCGATAGGGCAGTCTTTTGAGTCTGCACGTCAGGGCGATATCAACATTTTCGCATTGGTCGCTATCGGTTTGTTGGCAGTGGCGATTATCGGTTTCGTGGTGTTCATTGAGCGTGGTCAGCGACGTATTGCTGTTCACTACGCTAAGCGTCAGCAGGGCCGTAAGGTTTTTGCTGCGCAGACGAGCCATCTACCGTTGAAGGTGAACATGGCTGGTGTGATTCCAGCTATTTTCGCGAGCAGCATCTTGCTGTTCCCTGCTTCGTTGGGTGCCTGGTTTGGTCAGTCTGAAGGTATGGGCTGGTTGCAGGACATCTCGCAGTCGATCGCTCCTGGTCAGCCGTTGAATATTCTGCTGTTTAGTGCAGGGATTATTTTCTTCTGCTTCTTCTATACGGCGTTGATGTTCAATCCGAAAGACGTAGCGGAAAACCTGAAGAAGTCCGGTGCCTTTATTCCGGGTATCCGTCCTGGTGAGCAGTCTGCACGCTACATTGATGGTGTGCTGACGCGTTTGACCATGTTCGGTGCTCTCTATATGACGGCCGTGTGCTTGCTTCCCCAGTTCCTGGTGGTTGCAGCAAACGTACCGTTCTACCTTGGCGGGACCTCGTTGCTGATCGTGGTCGTGGTTGTGATGGACTTTATGTCGCAAGTGCAATCTCACCTCGTTTCGCACCAGTACGAATCCCTGATGAAGAAAGCCAACCTGAAGGGTTACGGCAGCGGCATGCTTCGCTGATGTACCCATAAGGTTCGAGGAGTTGGTGATGAAAGTTCGTGCATCGGTGAAAAAGCTGTGCCGTAACTGCAAGATTATTCGCCGCGAAGGTGTTGTTCGAGTAATTTGCAGCGCGGAACCACGTCACAAACAGCGCCAAGGCTGAGTGTGATCTGTGCTTAAGCCCAGCAGCTAGTGCGCTGCTGGGTTGATTATTTGTTATTACAGCGATATTATCTCGCGCCCTATTTCTTGGCTTCCGGGGCGTAGGTAGCTGTCAATTGGAGTCCCACTGAATGGCCCGTATTGCAGGCGTTAACATTCCAGATAACAAGCATACTGTTATCTCGCTGACCTACATCTATGGTGTTGGTCGCACTACCGCACAGAATATCTGTGCAACCACTGGGGTAAACCCAGCGGCGAAGATCAAAGATCTGAGCGACGAGCAGATTGAACAGCTGCGTGGCGAAGTGGCGAAGTTCACCACTGAAGGTGACCTGCGTCGCGAAATCAACATGAAAATCAAGCGCTTGATGGATTTGGGCTGCTACCGCGGTCTGCGCCATCGTCGTGGTCTTCCAGTACGCGGTCAGCGTACCAAGACCAACGCGCGTACTCGCAAAGGTCCGCGTAAGCCGATCCGCAAGTAATCGCACCAGCGCATCGACAGGAATTTAGTCATGGCAAAACCTGCTGCTCGTCCTCGTAAAAAAGTTAAAAAGACAGTGGTTGATGGCATCGCCCACATCCACGCGTCGTTTAACAACACAATCGTCACCATCACCGATCGTCAAGGTAACGCTCTCTCTTGGGCTACCTCCGGCGGCTCGGGTTTCCGCGGTTCACGCAAGTCCACTCCGTTTGCTGCTCAAGTAGCTGCTGAACGTGCTGGTCAAGCTGCGCTGGAATACGGTCTGAAGAACCTCGACGTTAACGTCAAAGGTCCAGGCCCAGGTCGTGAGTCCGCTGTCCGTGCTTTGAACGGCTGTGGCTATAAGATCGCCAGCATCACCGACGTGACGCCAATCCCGCACAACGGGTGCCGGCCGCCGAAGAAGCGCCGCGTGTAATCCAGGAGACTGTAAGAAATGGCTCGTTACATTGGTCCAAAATGCAAACTTGCTCGTCGTGAAGGCACCGATCTCTTTTTGAAGAGCGGCGTTCGCGCTATCGAATCCAAGTGCAACATCGAAGCAGCTCCAGGCATCCACGGTCAACGCCGCGGTCGCCAGTCCGATTACGGTACTCAGCTGCGTGAAAAACAGAAGGTTCGTCGTATCTACGGCGTTCTCGAGCGTCAATTCAGCGGTTATTACAAAGAAGCTGCCGGCAAGAAAGGCGCTACTGGTGAGAACCTGCTGCAACTGCTCGAATGCCGTCTGGACAACGTCGTATACCGTATGGGTTTTGGCTCTACTCGTGCCGAATCTCGTCAGCTGGTATCGCACAAGTCGGTTAGCGTAAACGGCAAAACCGTTAACGTTCCTTCCTACCAGGTTCGTGCTGGTGACGTAGTGGCTATTCGTGAAAAAGCGAAGAACCAACTGCGTATTGTGCAGGCTCTCGATCTGTGTGCCCAACGTGGCCGCGTAGAATGGGTAGAAGTAGACACTGAGAAAAAATCTGGCGTCTTCAAAAGCGTTCCAGCTCGCAGTGATCTGTCCGCCGACATCAACGAAAGCCTGATTGTCGAGCTCTACTCCAAGTAAGGGCTAGAAAATAGGTGCATCCATGCAGATTTCGGTAAATGAGTTCCTGACACCCCGCCACATTGATGTGCAGGTTGTCAGTCCAACCCGCGCCAAAATCACGCTCGAGCCTCTCGAGCGTGGTTTCGGCCATACCCTGGGCAACGCGCTGCGCCGCATCCTGTTGTCCTCCATGCCCGGCTGTGCAGTAGTCGAGGCCGAGATTGACGGTGTACTCCATGAGTACAGCGCCATCGAAGGTGTACAGGAAGATGTCATTGAAATCCTGTTGAACCTTAAAGGTCTGGCTATCAAGCTGCACGGTCGAGACGAAGTTACGCTGACCTTGTCGAAGAAGGGTTCGGGGGTGGTTACCGCTGCCGATATTCAGCTGGATCACGATGTCGAGATCGTTAACCCCGATCACGTAATCGCTAACCTGGCGTCTAACGGCGCCCTGAACATGAAGCTCGTTGTAGCTCGTGGTCGCGGTTATGAACCAGCAGATTCGCGTCAGAGCGATGAAGATGAAAGCCGCAGCATCGGTCGCTTGCAGCTCGATTCCTCGTTCAGCCCGGTCCGTCGTATCGCATACGTGGTGGAAAACGCCCGTGTCGAACAGCGTACCAACTTAGACAAGCTGGTTATTGATCTGGAAACCAACGGTACTCTGGATCCTGAAGAGGCAATCCGTCGTGCAGCAACCATTCTGCAACAGCAGTTGGCTGCGTTCGTCGACCTCAAAGGTGACAGCGAACCAGTGGTAGTCGAACAGGAAGACGAGATCGATCCGATCCTGCTTCGTCCGGTTGACGATTTGGAACTGACCGTACGTTCGGCCAACTGCCTTAAGGCGGAGAACATTTACTACATCGGCGACCTGATTCAGCGCACCGAAGTAGAACTGTTGAAGACTCCGAACCTAGGCAAGAAATCCTTGACCGAAATCAAGGACGTTCTGGCTTCTCGTGGTCTCTCCCTCGGCATGCGCCTGGATAACTGGCCGCCGGCAAGTCTTAAGAAGGACGACAAGGCTACGGCCTGATCGTCGTAATCACCGAACGTGAGTTTGGTAAGGAATGAACCATGCGTCATCGTAAAAGTGGACGTCACCTGAGCCGTACCAGCTCGCACCGCAAGGCCATGTTTCAAAACATGGCGGTGTCGCTGTTCGAGCACGAGCTGATCAAGACTACCCTGCCGAAAGCCAAAGAACTGCGTCGCGTTGCTGAGCCGCTGATCACCTTGGCTAAGGAAGACAGCGTAGCTAATCGCCGTTTGGCTTTCGACCGTACTCGTTCGAAAGAAATCGTCGGTAAGCTGTTCAACGATCTGGGCAAACGCTATGCAACCCGTCAGGGCGGCTATCTGCGTATCCTCAAGTGCGGTTTCCGCACTGGCGACAACGCGCCTATGGCGTACGTCGAGCTGGTTGATCGTCCTGTCGGTGGTTCTGTAGAAGCCGCTGAATAAGACATGAGTCTTACGAAGAACCGGGCCTAGTGCCCGGTTTTTTGTTTTCTGGATTTGGGATTCAAAAAGTTTTAAATCTCAAAGTTGCTGATTTATTGTGCTAACTCGTAGTGATAAACGGAAGCTTCCTCATTTGCCGGCATTTTCGACACCAAATGTCAGATTTTCACCACATTTCTTCCTCTTTTTGCCTATGGTGAAGTGACCTCTTCGCTTGCATGGTTCAGACTATGCCTTTCACGAGGAGAAGTGCGGCGATGCTAGGCCACCCGGATGTAATCGATTATCTCAACACGTTGCTGACAGGTGAGCTTGCAGCGCGTGACCAATATTTCGTCCACTCACGGATGTATGAGGATTGGGGTTTCGGCAAGCTTTACGAGCGTATCAATCACGAGATGGAAGAAGAGGCACAGCATGCTGATGCGTTGATGCGCCGGATTCTGATGCTTGAAGGTACGCCCCGTATGCGCCCGGATGACTTGGATGTGGGCACGACGGTGCCTGAGATGCTCGCCAGCGATCTACGCTTGGAATACAAAGTGCGTGCCGCACTCTGCAAAGGTATTGAGCTCTGCGAGCTGCACAGGGATTACGTCAGTCGCGAGATTTTGCGCATTCAGCTGGCTGATACGGAGGAAGATCACACCTATTGGCTTGAGAAACAGCTGGGGTTGATCAAATCCATCGGTTTGGAAAATTATCTGCAGTCGCAATTCTGATTCACTGGTTACAAAAAAGCCCCTGTCGCGTATTCCACGATAGGGGCTTTTTCATTTCACAGACTCAGCGTTTCAAGCTCGGTCTCGCTCGAGCAACGGTTTTAGGTAATGACCGGTGTACGATTGCTTCATCTCCGCAACCTGCTCCGGTGTACCGGTGGCAATGATCTGCCCACCTTTAGAACCGCCTTCTGGACCTAAGTCCACCAACCAGTCCGCTGTCTTGATTACGTCCAGATTGTGTTCGATCACGACGACAGTGTTGCCGTGGTCGCGCAGGCGATGCAGCACGTCCAGCAATTGCTGAATATCCGCGAAATGCAGCCCGGTGGTTGGCTCATCAAGGATATACAGGGTTTTGCCGGTATCTCGTTTGGAGAGCTCACGAGACAGCTTGACCCGCTGCGCTTCACCACCGGACAACGTCGTGGCTGACTGACCAAGTTTGATGTAGGACAGCCCGACATCCATGAGCGTTTGCAGCTTACGCGCCAGTGCAGGAACGGCGTCGAAGAAGGTCCGCGCTTCTTCGATGGTCATTTCCAGCACTTCGTGGACGTTCTTGCCCTTGTACTTGATCTCAAGAGTTTCACGGTTGTAGCGCTTGCTCTTGCACACGTCACAGGGGACGTAGATATCAGGCAAGAAGTGCATTTCAACCTTGATCAGACCATCGCCCTGGCAAGCCTCACACCGACCGCCTTTCACGTTAAACGAGAAACGACCCGGTCCATACCCGCGTGAGCGTGACTCAGGCACACCCGAGAAAAGCTCGCGAATCGGCGTAAACAGCCCTGTGTACGTCGCCGGATTCGAGCGCGGTGTGCGGCCAATCGGGCTTTGATCGATGTCTACCACTTTGTCCAGATGCTGCAGGCCATCGATGCTGTCATGGGCTGAGGCTTCCAGCGTCGTTGCACCGTTGAGCGCCGTAGCGCTGAGCGGGAAAAGCGTGTTGTTGATGAGTGTCGACTTGCCCGAGCCTGAAACGCCCGTGACGCACGTCAGCAAGCCGATCGGGATTTCCAGATCGACGTTGCGCAGGTTGTTGCCGCGTGCGCCCTTGAGCTTCAGTGACAGTTTCTTGTTGCGTGGAGTGCGCTTGGCAGGCACTGCGATTTTGACGCGGCCTGAGAGGTACTTGCCGGTCAGTGAGTCAGGATGCGACATGACCTCTGCCGGAGTGCCCTCAGCAACAATATGTCCGCCGTGGATACCGGCGCCCGGCCCGATGTCGACAACGTAGTCAGCCATGCGAATGGCATCCTCGTCGTGCTCCACCACGATGACCGTGTTGCCGATATCGCGTAGATGGCGAAGAGTGTCCAGCAGCCGGTCATTGTCCCGCTGGTGCAGGCCGATGGACGGCTCATCGAGAATGTACATCACGCCAACCAGGCCAGCGCCAATCTGACTGGCAAGACGAATACGCTGCGCCTCCCCACCAGACAACGTATCGGCACTGCGGTCGAGCGTCAGGTAATCAAGCCCGACGTTAACCAGAAACTGCAGTCGTTCACGAATCTCCTTGAGGATCTTGTCGGCAATTTCCCCTCGGCGACCAGTCAGCTTCAGTTTGCCGAAATAGTCAGTCGCATCGCCGATTGGCATGTTGGTAACGGCCGGGAGCGTTTTCTCCCCGACCCACACATGCCGAGCTTCCCGGCGCAGGCGCGTACCACGGCAATCCGGGCATGGCTGAGTGCTAAGGAACTTGGCCAGTTCTTCACGCACCGTTGTAGATTCGGTCTCTCGATAACGCCGCTCTAGATTCGGCACAATGCCTTCAAAAGGGTGCGCGCGCTTGACGATGTCGCCACGGTCGTTGAGATAACGGAAGTCAACGTTCTGCGAGCCGCTGCCATTGAGCAGGGTCTTCTGCTGGTCGGCTGGCAGCTCTTTGAACGGCACCTCAAGGCTAAAACCATAATGCTTGGCCAACGAGCCGAGCATCTGGAAGTAATAGACGTTTCGTCGATCCCAGCCGCGAATCGCCCCCTCTGCCAATGTCAGTTCGCCGTTGACCAGGCGCTTGATATCAAAAAACTGCTTAACCCCCAGACCGTCGCAGGTTGGGCAAGCGCCGGCCGGGTTGTTGAACGAAAACAGCTTTGGCTCAAGTTCGCTAATGGCATGGCCGCAGATGGGACAGGCAAAACGTGCGGAGAAGATAATCTCTTCGCCCGGCTCGTCGTCCATCGGTGCGACCAATGCAATGCCATCGGCCAGTTTCAGCGCGGTCTCGAAAGACTCGGCCAACCGCTGCTGCAGATCGGCCCGAACCTTGAAACGGTCGACGACGACATCAATGGAGTGCTTCTTCTGCTTGTCGAGCTTGGGAAGCTCATCGAGTTCGCACAGCCGGCCGTTGACCCGTGCTCGCACAAAACCCTGCGCGCGCAGCTCTTCAAATATGGCCAGGTGCTCGCCTTTGCGCTCACGGATAACCGGGGCCAGCAACATCAGCTTGCTGCCTTCCGGCTGCGCCATGACCAGGTCAACCATTTGGCTGACTGTCTGCGCTTCCAGCGGAATATCGTGGTCCGGGCAGCGCGGCTGACCCACACGGGCATAAAGCAGGCGCAGGTAGTCGTAGATCTCGGTGATCGTGCCGACGGTCGAGCGCGGGTTATGAGAAGTGGATTTTTGCTCGATGGAAATGGCTGGCGACAGACCTTCAATCGTGTCGACGTCGGGCTTTTCCATCATCGACAGGAACTGTCTGGCGTACGCGGACAGGGATTCGACGTAGCGTCGTTGCCCCTCGGCGTAAAGCGTGTCAAAAGCCAGCGACGATTTACCAGAACCGGAAAGCCCGGTAATGACGATCAGTTTGTCACGTGGCAGGGTGAGGTCGATATTCTTCAGGTTGTGGGTGCGGGCCCCACGAATCAGGATCTTGTCCAAAATGGCCTCGCGCGGCGGGCGTCGTAAAACGAAGGAGTATACGGTCAAATACTGGATGGATGCACACTATCAAATCACGCGACGCAGGCTCACATGAAGACTGCTTCATCTACGCGCGGCAAAGCGTCGCGTGTGTGCTGTACACCGATGGGACTGGTAGAATCGCCGCCGGTTCACACGAGGTTCTTCCATGCACGATTCACACAGCGAGCGCATGAGTGGCAGCGAGACCCGCGCGGCAGGCGGTCTGGCCTTGGTGTTCGCGTTCCGGATGCTGGGCATGTTCATGGTGTTGCCGGTTCTGGCGACCTACGGCATGGACCTGGCAGGCGCGAGCCCGGCACTTATTGGCCTGGCCATCGGTGCTTACGGGCTGACACAGGCCGTGCTGCAAATACCGTTCGGCATGATTTCCGACCGAATTGGTCGGCGTCCGGTGATTTATTTCGGACTGATCGTTTTCGCCATCGGCAGTTTACTGGCCGCCGACGCGACTTCCATCTGGGGCGTGATCGCCGGCCGGGTGTTGCAGGGTGCCGGTGCCATCTCGGCTGCCGTCATGGCGTTGCTGTCAGATCTGACGCGTGAGCAGCATCGCACCAAGGCCATGGCGATGATCGGCATGACCATCGGTGTGTCATTCGCCGTAGCGATGGTGGTGGGCCCGATCATTACCGGCGCGTTTGGGCTGTCTGGTTTGTTCCTGGCAACGGGGGCGATGGCGTTGGTCGGCATCGTCATCACCGCGTTTGTAGTTCCCAAATCCACCGTCACCTTGCAGCATCGCGAATCAGGCCTCGCGAAGCAGGCGTTGCGCGCGACCCTGCGCCATCCCGACTTGCTGCGTCTGGATTTAGGTATCTTCGCGTTGCACGCCATGCTGATGTCCAGCTTCGTCGCGCTGCCGTTGGCACTGGTGGAAAAAGCCGGTTTGCCCAAGGAACAACACTGGTGGGTCTACCTGACTGCACTGGTGATCTCCTTTTTCGCAATGATCCCGTTCATCATTTACGGCGAGAAGAAGCGTCAAATGAAGCGCATTTTGCTAGGCGCCGTGACGACGCTGATGCTCACTGAGCTATTCTTCTGGGAGTTCGGGGATACGCTCAGGGCGCTGGTCATCGGGACGGTGGTGTTCTTCACCGCCTTCAATTTGCTGGAGGCGTCACTGCCGTCACTGATCAGCAAAGTGTCTCCGGCAGGCGGGAAGGGCACGGCGATGGGAATTTATTCCACCAGCCAGTTCTTGGGTTCGGCGGTTGGCGGCATCCTCGGCGGCTGGCTGTTTCAGCACGGGGGGTTGAGCGTTGTGTTCCTCGGCGGTGCGGGTCTGGCAGCGCTTTGGCTAGTGTTTGCTGTTACCATGCGCGAACCTCCATATGTCACAAGCCTACGCTTGCCGCTGTCGCCCGAGGCTCAACGCGACACAGGTCTGGCCGAGCGATTGCTGGCTGTACGTGGAGTAACAGATGCAGTAGTGGTGCTTGAAGAGGGCGCCATCTATATCAAATTTGACAAAGAACTGTTGGATCGGGCGTCTTTCGACGAATTGGTCAATCCAGCGTCGCAAACGTGTGAAGCCTAGGAGAAAGTTATGGCCCGTGGGGTTAACAAAGTCATATTGGTCGGTACTTGTGGCCAGGATCCCGAAGTTCGCTACATGCCAAACGGTAACGCCGTGACCAACCTGAGTCTGGCGACAAGCGAGCAGTGGACCGACAAGCAAACCGGTCAGAAAGTCGAAAAGACCGAATGGCACCGCGTATCGATGTTCGGCAAAGTCGCCGAAATCGCTGGTGAATACCTGCGCAAAGGCTCGCAGGTCTACATCGAAGGCAAGCTGCAAACCCGCGAGTGGGAAAAAGACGGTATCAAGCGCTACACCACTGAAATCGTCGTCGACATGCAGGGTACTATGCAACTGTTGGGCGGCCGTCCTCAGGGCGAAGGCGCTCCACAGGGTCAAGGCGGTGGTGGCGGTTATCAGCAGAACTCCGCGCCTCGTCCACAGCAGTCGCGCCCGCAGCAATCGGCGCCTCAGCAGTCGAACTCGCAGCCGCAACAGCCACAACGCGAATCCCGTCCAGCTCCGCAACAGTCGCCACAGCCGGCGCCTGATTTCGACAGCTTTGATGACGACATTCCGTTCTAGGATCCGACTAGATCGCTACGAACCGAATTGAAAAGCCCCCGGACAGTTCAAGCTGCCGGGGGCTTTTTGTATTGATATTCGGCTCGCGCGATTAAAGCCCCAGCTCCGACAACCCCGGGTGATCATCCGGGCGACGTCCCAGCGCCCAATGGAATTTGCGCTCAGACTCTTTGATCGGCATGTCGTTGATGCACGCGAAGCGGTTGACCATCAGGCCGTCTTCTGCGAACTCCCAGTTTTCGTTGCCGTAGGAGCGAAACCAGTTTCCCGAATCGTCGTGCCATTCGTAGGCATAGCGAACAGCGATGCGGTTATCGGTGAATGCCCACAGCTCTTTGATCAGCCGGTAGTCCAGCTCCTTCTTCCACTTGCGCGCGAGAAAAGCCTGAGCTTGGTCGCGATTGGTAACGAATTCGGCGCGATTACGCCATTTGGTGTCGACGGTGTAGGCCAGGGCGACCTTTTCCGGATCGCGACTGTTCCATCCGTCTTCGGCCAGACGAACCTTCTGAATGGCTGATTCTCGGGTGAAAGGGGGAAGTGGCGGGCGAGTTTGGGCATTGGACGACATGGCGGAGCCTCCAGGGTGTATTGAGTCAGCGGTGAGGTGATGCTTTCTATTCGGCGAGCACCTGCGGGGAAGCTCGTTCAAGCAGCAACTGCGCAACGTCCTTGGCGCTATCGGCGGCGCTGAAATCGCCCATGACGCGGGCGAGTGTGATCGCACCATCCATCAGAATCAGCAGTTGCTTAGCCAGCATTGCGGGTTGCTCAATCGCCAGTTGTTCACATAGCGACAGCGCGTAATCGAACAACTTCTGCTTATGCAGCTTCGCGATCAGGCGAATCGGATCATCGGCATCGCCGATTTCGCCTGCTGTATTAATGAACGCACAGCCGCGAAATTCTTCGGATTCAAACCAGCCTGTGAGCACGTCAAACATCCCCAGAACGCGGGCTTCGGGCGTCGCGGCTTTATTGGCCTCGCTGCTGAACCACGCCATCCAGCGTACGTCGCGCACATTTAAGGCCGCCGCTGCCACCTCGTCTTTGGTGGCGAAATAGCGGTAGATGCTCTTGCGTGCCACGCCGGAGGTTTTTACCAAAAGGTCCATGCCGGTCGCGTGGATGCCGTTTTGATAAATCAATTGCTCGGCCGTGGCGAGAATTTTGTCGCGGGTGTCTAGGGTTGTGTTCGTCATGGGTGGAAAGGTAGAACGATCGTTCTCCTCGGTCAAGCAGATTATTCAGACGCGCAGGATTCGTGCAGATATCTAGGAGCGCGCTTGCCCGCGAATCAGGTCTGTCAGTGCCAATTTCTGGCGCAGGTCAAACGCTTTCGCGAGCGCGCTCCTACGAAGCGTGATTCAGCGCACCTGATCGGTTTCAGGCAACGCGCGTTTCATGTCATCAGCGCTCGGAACCGCCCGGCTCAGAACCACTGGCACCGACTTGGCCGCAGGCACTTTGCTGCCTTCAGCGTGATGCCACAGCGGCACAAGCGGATTGCATTCTGGGTAGTAAGCCGCGCTGCAACCTTCGGGGATGTCGTACGCAATGATTTGCAACGGCCCTACCTGACGCTTGATTTCTGGTTCGATGGCCGTCGTGACATTGACCCAATCTCCCGCTTTGAAACCCAGCCGAACCACATCATTGCGGTTCATGAATATCACGCTGCGCGTCCCGCTCACCCCGCGAAAGCGATCCTCATAGCCGTAGATCGTCGTATTGAACTGATCGTTGCTCCGGATCGTCATCAACTGCAGCACGTTGCGTCGGTCGTGATCCGGGAACACATCAGGGTCGACGTCGAGAGATTTGGGCGTAATGAACTGCGCGCGGCCGCTTTCGGTTTTCCATTCGCGTTTGGCGGCGGGCAAGGGCCGATGAAAGCCACCGGGCTCCCACATGCGAGTTTCCATATCGTGAAAAATCTCCGGATAAACCTGAGCGATGCCCTGGCGGATCAGCGCGTAATCGCTGCGCCACGCCTCCCAGTCGATCCGCTCCACGCCAGATAAAGTCGCTTGAGCCAAGCCGGCGAGAATCGCCGTCTCAGAGCGCGCCTCGGCACTGATGGGCTCGCTTTGCCCGCGCCAGCCATGAACGCATCCCGTGCTGTCTTCCGTACTGTAAACCTGCTCGATACCGTTTTGCAGGTCCCGTTCGATATGGCCCAGGCAGGGAAGTAGCCAAGCGTTTTTCCCGGTCACCAGGTGAGTGCGATTGAGCTTGGTCGCGATCTGAACATTGAGCTGCAAATCTGCCCATGCCGGTTCCATGCGCGATGTATCCGGTATGGCCCTTAGAAAATTCCCACCCAAACCGATGAAGCCTCGCACGCTGCCATCGAGAATGCCTTCGCAGACTTCCACGGTATTGCGGCCCTTCTTCTCCGGCACATGAAACCCGTAAAGGGCGTGGATCTTATCCACAGGCACTTTTTTCGGGTCTTCAGTGATCCCGACCGTGCGTTGTCCCTGGACGTTCGAGTGCCCACGCACCGGACAAATCCCAGCGCCCAGTTTGCCAATGTTGCCGCGCAGCAAAAGCAGGTTGACCAACATCTGCACGCTTTGAACACCCAAACGGTGTTGGGTGATGCCCATCCCGTAAACCAGCATCACGCGATCATGCTGAGCGTAAACGGTCGCAGCTGCTTCCAGCGCGCTGCGGCTCAATCCTGCCGTGAGCTCGATCGATTCCCACGACGTACCCATGACCGCTGTCAGGAAGCCGGAAAAGCCCTCTGTGTGTTCAGCGATGAATGTCTGGTCGATAATCGCCGGCTCGCCTTTGACCAGCGCCGCCCTGTCCATTTCAAACAACGCCTTAGCGATGCCCATGACGGCCGCTGTGTCGCCGCCGATTGCCAACTGATGATATTGAGTGCTGATGATCGTCGAATCCGGCCCGAGCATTTCCACTGGCGATTGCGGATTGACGAAGCGCTCAAGGCCGCGCTCGCGGATCGGATTGAACGTGATAATCGGCACATTGCGCTTCCGGGCTTCCTGAAGCGGATGCAGCATGCGCGGGCTATTGCTGCCCACGTTTTGCCCGAAAAACAGAATGCAGTCGGTGTGCTCGAAATCGTCCAGCGTGACAGTGCCCACCGGTACGCCGATGCTGGCCTGCAGGCCGACCGATGTGCTTTCGTGACACATGTTCGAACTGTCCGGCAAATTATTGGTGCCATAGGCCCGTGCAAACAGCTGGTACATGAACGATGTTTCCAGCGATGCGCGACCTGAGGCGTAAAACGCCACGCTGTCGGGTTCAAGCGCTCGAAGCTGCGCGCCGATGTCATGCCAGGCTTCGGTCCAGGTGGTCTCGCGGTAATGATCGGTAGCGGGGTCGTAGCGCAATGGATGGGTCAGACGACCGTGCTGTTCAAGGTCGTAGTCGGACCACTGCAACAGCTCGCTTACCGAGTACTTCTCAAAGAACGCCGGGCTGGTCTTCAGCGACGTCAGCTCCCAGGCCGTGGCCTTGGCGCCGTTTTCGCAGAACTCCAGGTGATGGGGCTTGCCCGGCTTGGCCCAGGCGCAACTCACGCAAGCGAAGCCGCCATGTTTGTTCTGTTTCACCAGCGGTAGCGCCGAGCGCGTCAGGGTTTGCTCGCGCCAGAGGATCTCCATCACCGATTTGGCCGAACCCCAACCACCGGAGGCCGACGTGTAGGGACGAAAATGAGCCTTAGGAAAAATGAGTGTCATGAGCATCGGTCTCGGGAGCGCGGGCGCCCGGAACAGGCCCGCTTAAAGCTGTGACGAAGCGGCTGGTCAAAGGTTCGTTACATTTTATTTCGGTTCAGTGAGTAAATATTACCGGGCCGATCTCAGCCAAAAACCGAACTTGCTGGATGAAAACCGATCAGTTTCTGTGGGTTTTATCCCTGTTCCCTGTCATCCACCATCCTGCGAGTGAGGAGTGATCAGCGTTTTGTCGAACTTCAAAACCGCCATGTTGCTGTGCATCGTTTTTTTCATCGGCAGTTTCAATTTACAGGCCGCCGATGCTCCCGCCGCCGCAGCGCCCGCTTCCACGCCGGCCGCCGCATCCGCCGATCCTGCCCCTGCCGCTGAACCTGAAAAGCCTGAGATCCTGCTTCAGGGAGGATTGCTCGGCGCCATCAGCTCCAGCATCGATGACGTCCAGGACAAGCTCAATCTCGACGACGATCTGTTCGACTCTTGGCGCTTGCGGGCTGACCGTGCGGCGGACGAGCTGGACAAGCTGGTCAACAAGCCGTCTCCGCGTAGCAAATTGAGCGTCGCAGGCGACTTCGCGATTTTGTCCGCAGCCTGGATCAGTGCCTTTGCGCTGTTGCACCTGTTGGGCAAATTCATCGTCGCCAGGGTCAGCCGGCACCGTTATCTGCTCAAGCGCGAGCGGGTTCGAGGCGTGTTGGGTTACCTGGTCCCGTTCACGATTCCAGCGATGATCAGCCTGCCGCTCACGCTCTACGTCAGCCACTTCCTGCAATTGTCGGCCGGACGCGCGCTGGCACTGTGCCTGGCGTACTCCACCAGCAGCGGTATCTTTTCCACCTCGATTATTTTGAGCGTGATTGTGCTGTTCAACAGCGGTCACAAACGTCCGGCTGTGCGTTTGATCCGGCGCCTTAGCCCAAAACAATTGTTTGTCGTGGGCTTTCTCGCGGCACTCAGCGACGCCCTGACCAGCCCGCAAATTGCCCGGCAAATCGGCAGCAACGTCACCACCAGCATCGCGGTATTCACCGGGCTATTTGCTTCGGCGGTGTTTTGCATGCTGATACTTCGAGTGCGGCGCCCCGTTGCGCACCTGATTCGCAACCGTCCTTTGGCCAGTCGCATGGCGCGGCCTGCGCTACAAGAGACGCTGAAGATTTTCTCCAGCCTTTGGCACTGGCCGATTCTGCTGATGATTCTGGTGTCGGCGGTCAACCTGATCGGCGCTGGCGAAGACAGCCAGAAGGCCCTGCGTTGCGCGTTACTGACCACCGTTTTGCTGATCTCGACGGTGTTTCTCAGCACGCTGTTCCAGCACATGTTCAAGCCCACCGACGCGCGGGTCGAGCATGCTTACAAGGAGCGGCTGTTGAGTTTGCTGCACGCGTTGATGCGCATCGGCCTGGCCATCGGCTTCATCGAACCGCTGGGTCGGATCTGGGGCTTTTCACTGTTCGAATTTGCCCAGCGTAATGCCTTGGGAAAAGTGATCAGCGACTCACTGAGCAGTATTGGTTTGATCTTTCTGGTGACGTGGCTGCTGTGGGTAGTGATGGACACTGCGATTCAGGAAGCCCTGAAACCTCCGGTCAACAGTCGTTCATCCCGGCAACCGAGCACTCGAGTCAAAACCATCCTCCCGCTGTTGCGTAACGCGATCAAAATCGTACTGGTGGTGATTTGTGCGATTACTACCATGGCCAACCTGGGTATCAACGTCGCCCCGCTACTGGCCGGTGCCGGTGTGGTCGGTCTGGCGATTGGTTTCGGTTCGCAGCAATTGGTTCAGGATGTGATCACGGGCTTGTTCATTATCATCGAGGACACCATTTCGATTGGCGACTGGGTGGTGCTCGATTCCGGCCACGCAGGTACGGTCGAGAGCCTGACCATTCGCACGCTGCGTTTGCGCGACGGCAAGGGCTTCGTGCATTCGGTGCCGTTCGGGCAGATCAAAGCGGTCACCAACCAGTCTCGTCAGTTTGCATACGCGTTCTTCTCGTTCCAGTTCACTTACGACTCGGACGTTGACTCGGCGACTTCGTTGATTCGTGAAGCGGGGCAGTCGATCAGCGACGATTTGCTGCTCAAGGGCAAGCTGCAAGGGCCGCTGGAAGTGTTCGGGCTGGATCGGATGGACATGAACGGGATCGTGATTACCGCGCAGTTCCGCACTTCATCCGGTGGGCAATATGCGGTGAGTCGCGCGTTCAATGACCGGCTCAAGCGGCTTGTGGATAAGTCCAGCGATGTGCGCTTTGCGCAAACTTATCCACAAGTGGTGATGAGCCCGCACAATGGGTCTGTGCCGCAGATACAGGAAGAGGGCGCCGACCGACAACCTGCACCGGGCAAGGCGACCCTGGTCAACAAGGACGGCTCCGAAACCCCGGTATGAAAGCTTCTGCCGCAGGCGTTGGAGCGTGGCTTGCCCGCGAAGCTGCCCATGCGGAGCGTCAGGCAAACGGAGGCGGTAGCTTCGCGGGCAAGCCTCGCTCCAACAGGGCTAGCATGGCTCTCGGACTTAGCATCACCGCAACAACCGATCCCTGACCTGCGCGGTCGCCAACGCATCAAGTTCCAGCCAATACATCGGCTTGCCCGCAATCACTGCCGCCGCCGCAATCCCGTCCCGATACACCAATCGATTGCCCCCTAACGCTGGCACTTTCGCACCCGGTAACAGCGTCCCGACCAGATTGAGTGGGTCAGTGCCGCTAATGCTGATCACGCTGCCGTCCAGCGGTCGCTTGCGAATCTCGCGCAGCAATGGAATTGCCTCTGGCAAAGCGAATTGCTCGCCCGCCAGACCGCTGATGAAGCGTCCGCCACGAATCTCCCCGCGCGCTTCAAGCCGATGAAACGTCCTCAGCAACTCGCGCCAACTTGGCAGCCAGTCGGCCTCGCGCTCCAGCACCCGCCAGAACACCACGCCGTAGCGACGCAGCAATGTCATGGCGATATGTTCCAGTGTCGCTGGGTCGGTGGGCGGCGTACGTTTCGAATCAGCTACGGCTGGCGCCGAACCCCGACGCAACAGCGCCCAGCGTCCGGCATCGTCCATGCCGCCGATGAACGCCCCGCGATTACGCCGACTGGTGTGCGCCGAGCGCTTGCTGGCGGGCGTAATCAGGGCGCGTAAGCCAGCGAAACTGTCGGCGTTGACCAGCCCGGCGCCGACCAACTCCTGCAGCGCATTCTCCAGTTCCGTACGCAGCAAATGGGCCTCGGACGTCAACTCATCGAAAAACATCGCCCCGTGCAAGGTCAGCGTTTCGTGAACCTTCTGCGCGCGCAACGACAATTCGGTGGGCGCGGATTGCTCGGTCAGCCCGCTCCACACACTCACTTGTGAGCGCGGCAGCAACACAATCGGCGTACTGCGCAGTGCAGCGGCGCCGACTTTGTTGCGTGCAGCCAAACGCATCCACACCACTTTGCCCGACCGGCAAATGTCATCGAGCCAGCTTTGCGAATAGTCCTTCAAACGCGCGGGCAAAATATCGCTGTCCCATGAACCCGCAGCGGCGGAAAAACCTTCCAACTGATCGAGCACTTCCGGCAGCGCGGCCTTGCCCTGGCTTTGCGTCGCGCTGGACAAATGCTGCCAATCGAACAGAAAACGCATGAAGTCCTGCAACGACACCGGCTCGATTTCCCGGCGCAGACGCTTGACCGTGTAGCGATGAATGCGTGACAGCAAATGCCGCTCGCACCATTGATCATCGCTGGCGCCGAGGCTGAAACGGCCTCGCAGCACGTAGCCTTCGGCCTCCAGGTTTGCCAGCGCCTGAGCGATCTGGTTGTCAGCCATTGCCAACGGTTCGGCTATGGCTGACAGCGTCAAGGGTCCGAAGCCGCTCATGCGTGCGCGAACAATCTCGACGCCAGCGTCTTCTTCATCCCAAGCGTCGTTGAAGCCCGCGAGTGCGGCCAGCGGTGGGTGCATTTCTGCCGTTGGATAAAGTGCTTGAAGGCATGTCAGGCGTTCCAGTGGAATCCACATCCCGTGCTCGGGATCGACCTGCAATCGGGTTGCACGACCGGCTGTGGCCAGGGTTTCCAGCCACTTCATCCAGTTAGGCTGTGCGCGAGCCTCTGCGCCGCTGATACAACCCAGCGTCATCAGCGCTTCGTGCATTTCGTCCGGGTTTTGCGGCTGCGGCCAGGCTTCCTCGCCAACTGCGCTGATAGCGTCGGCATCCAGCGCGCCCAGATCGTCCGAAGATTGCGGATCACTCCAGCGCCGATTCAATACCGCTTGGGTTCGGCGTTCTTCCAGTGGCGCGTCATCAAGGAACGCATAGGGCCGGGCGCTGAGTATTTCTGCCGCCAACGGCGAAGGTGCTGGCAGGTCGCGACTGATAAGCCGCACTTCGCCCCTTTCCATGCGCCGCAGCAATGCGAGCCAGCCTTCGGCGTCCATCGCTTCGTGAAGGCAATCGTCCAGAGTTTGCTCCACCAGCGGATGCTCGGGTACTTCGCGCTCACCCACCAGGTTTTCGAGACAGGCGATCTGATCGGGGAACACCGTGGCGATGAGGTCTTCGCTCTTCATGCGCTGTAATTGCGGCGCGACCTTGCGCCCGCCGGTATAACGCGGCAGCGCCAGCGCAACCCCAGCGTTCCAGCGCCAACGCACGCCAAATAGCGGGGCTTCAAGCACGGCTTGAATCAGTAAATGCTCGGCAGTATTGGAATTCAGATAACGCCACACTTCATCCAGCGTGAAGCTGTGGCTGGTGGACAGCGACAAGACGATGGCGTCTTCACTGGCGGCGGCTTGCAGCTCGAAATTGAAGGTGCGGCAGAAACGCTTGCGCAGCGCCAGGCCCCAGGCGCGATTGATGCGACTGCCAAACGGCGTGTGAATCACCAATTGCGTACCGCCTGATTCGTCGAAAAAACGCTCCATCACCAGTGTGTTTTGTGAGGGCAGGGCGCCCAGCACCGAGTGAGCACGCGCCAGATATTCGACAATCTGATCGGCGCTGGCGTAATCCAGACCGAGGGTGTCCATCAGCCATTCCATGCACCGCGACAATTCGCCGGGGTGGGCGGTGAGCAACTCGTCCAGATGTTCTTGCAGGCGCGCGACGGCGAACGACAATTCAGCGCTGCGCCCCGGAGCTTCGCCGAGCCAGAACGGAATATTCGGCGGCATGCCTTGGGCGTCCTCGACCCGCACGCGACCGGCCTCGATGCGCAGGATGCGGTAGGACGTATTGCCCAGCTGAAAGATGTCACCAGCCAGACTTTCAACGGCAAAGTCTTCGTTGACCGTGCCGATGTTCAGCGCCTGAGGTTCGAGCATTACGCTGTAGTCGGCGTTGTCCGGAATCGTCCCGCCGCTGGTGACGGCTGTCAGCTTGCTGCCGCGACGCCCGCGCAAGGTTCGGGTGATTGCGTCGCGGTGCAGATAAGCGCTGCGCACGCCTTGGCGTCCGGTATAACCCTCGGCCAGCATGCGCAGCAGCGCCTGATAATGTTCTTCATTGACGTTGGCGTAAGGCGAGGCTTGCCGAAACATGTCCAGCAGCGCCCGCTCTTCCCATTCCTGACAACTGACCTCGGCGATGATCTGTTGCGCCAGCACGTCCAGCGGCGCGGTGGGGATCAGCAGCGTGTCCAGTTCGCCCCGGCGCACGCAGTCGAGCAATGCGGTGCATTCAATTAGATCATCGCGGGACGTCGCGAACAGACGGCCTTTGGGCGTGCCGCCTACCTGATGCCCCGAGCGACCGACGCGCTGCAGAAACGAGGCAATCGAACGTGGCGAGCCGATCTGGCAGACCAGATCCACATCACCGATATCAATGCCCAATTCCAGCGACGCGGTGGCGATCAGCACCTGCAAGTCGCCACGCTTGAGCCGCTGTTCGGCGTCCAGTCGTTGCTCTTTGGCCAGGCTGCCGTGATGCGCCGCCACGGCCTGTTTTCCAAGGCGTTCGCTCAGGTGGCGGGCCATGCGTTCAGCCATGCGCCGGGTGTTGACGAAGATCAGGGTGGTGCGGTGTTTACGGGCGAGGTCGGCGAGGCGGTCGTAGACCAGTTCCCACACGTCATTGGCCATGATCGCGGTCAGCGCCACTGGCGGGACTTCGATTGCCAGATCCCGAGGGCGAGCGTGGCCGATGTCGACAATAGCGCAGGGGCGTTTCACCGGATCGCTGCCGACCAGAAAACGCGATACGCGCTCAATGGGTTTTTGCGTTGCGGAAAGGCCGATGCGTAACAACGGCGTGCTGCATAGCGCCTGCAAACGCTCCAGGCTCAAAGCCAGATGACTTCCGCGTTTGCTGGCGGCGATGGCGTGGATTTCATCGACGATGACCGTCTCGGTACTCGACAACATGCGCCGGCCTGAGTCAGAGCCCAGCAGCACGTAAAGCGATTCCGGAGTGGTGACCAGAATGTGCGGCGCAGTTTTGCGCATTGAGGTGCGGTCTTTCTGCGGCGTATCCCCGGTGCGCACGGCGGTGCTGATGCGCAGTTCCGGCAGCCCCAGACGCGACAGATGATCGGTGATACCCGTGAGCGGATTTTGCAGGTTGATCTGGATGTCGTTGGACAGCGCCTTGAGCGGAGAAACGTAGACCACGAATGTCTGATCCGGCAGTTCGCCGCCCAGCTCCAGGCCCTTGTGAACCAGATCATCGATCACGGCAAGAAACGCCGTCAGAGTCTTGCCTGAGCCGGTGGGCGCTGCGATCAGTGTTGACCGGCGCTGCTTGATCAACGGCCACGCCTGGGCCTGAGCGGGCGTAACCGCCGGGAAAGTACTGCCAAACCAGGCGCTGACAGCAGGGTGAAAATCGCTGAGCACCGGGGCAAGCGTCTGGGGTAGGTTCATGTCCGGATTTATGAGGGCGCCGTGCTGCAGATGCAAGCGCCGGTGATCGGCGGGGCGAGCAGCAAACCTGTGGGAGCGGGCCTGTCCGCGAAGAGGTCAGTACATTCAACACAGCTTTATCGCCTGAGTGACTGCCTTCGCGGACAGGTCCGCTCCCACAGGATTATCGCAACGGCCGTTGGTGAAGGCGTTCGCTGGGCAGCCGGTGACTGTTGGGAGAAAACACATGACGTGTTATGTTTGCGGGCGGTTTTCACCCGTTTTTTCAACTGATTCCTGAGACTGAGCCAACTGACTTTATGCGAATGCGCCTTATGCTGTTGGGCGGTGGGAATGCCCTTGGGCAGGCGTTGATTCGTCTGGGTGCCGAGGAGGACATTGGCTTCCTCGCACCGCGTCCACCGCAAGACGGTTGGGATGCGGCCAGCCTGACGCAACTGCTCGACGACACCCGCCCGGATGCCTTGATCAATCTGGCTTACTACTTCGACTGGTTCCAGGCGCAGAGTGTGAGCGCAGAGCGTCTTGCCAATCAGGAACGCTCCGTCGAGCGCCTGTCGGAACTGTGCCAGCACCACAACATCGTCCTTGTGCAGCCTTCGAGCTATCGCGTGTTCGATGGCTCGCGTGCCACGGCCTACAGCGAAAAAGACGAACCCGTGCCTCTGGGCTCCAGAGGCCAGGCGTTATGGCGTATCGAGCAAAGCGTGCGCGCGACCTGTCCGCAGCATGTGCTGCTGCGTTTTGGCTGGTTGCTCGATGACAGCGTCGATGGCGTGCTTGGTCGGTTGCTGACTCAAGCGCAATCCCCCGTTGAGCTGCTATTGGCGGACGATCGCCGCGGCAACCCGACGCCTGTGGACGATGCAGCGCGGGTAATCATCTCCGTGCTCAAGCAACTCGACTGCGCTGCGCCGCTGTGGGGCACTTATCACTACGCCGGTCACGAGGCGACCACGCCGCTCGCGCTAGGCCAGGCGATACTCACCGAAGCCCGGCTGATGCATCCGCTGGCCATCGAGGCGCCAACCGCGCAGGCTCACGCCGCACGTCCTGATGCCGCCGAAGAGCCGCAGAACGCCGTACTGGCCTGCAAGAAAATCCTTCACACTTTTGGCATCAAGCCGCGCGCCTGGCGTGCCGGCCTGCCAGGCTTACTGGATCGTTATTACCGCCATGTCTGATGCACCCGTCTTGATCACCGGCGGTGCCGGTTTCATTGGTTCGCACCTGGTCGACGCTTTGCTCACCAAGGGCTACGCGGTTCGAGTTTTCGACGACCTCTCCACTGGCAAGCGCAGCAATCTGCCGCTGGACAATCCTCGCGTCGAGTTGATTGAAGGCGATGTCGCCGACGCCGACAGCGTTGCCCGTGCGGCGCAGGGCTGCCAGTCGGTCTTGCATTTGGCGGCTGTTGCCTCGGTTCAGGCGTCGGTGGACGACCCGGTCAAAACCCATCAAAGCAACTTCATCGGCACGCTGAACGTGTGCGAAGCCATGCGGCGAGCAGGGATCAAGCGGGTCATCTTTGCCTCGAGTGCGGCTATTTACGGCAACAACGGCGAAGGCGATTCAATCAGCGAAGACACGCCCAAAGCGCCGCTTACGCCCTACGCTTCAGACAAACTGGCTGGCGAGTACTACCTGGATTTCTACCGGCGTCAGCATGGCCTGGAGCCTGTGGTGTTCCGGTTTTTCAATATTTTCGGACCACGCCAAGACCCGTCCTCGCCCTATTCCGGGGTGATCAGCATCTTTGCCGAGCGCGCCGAAAAAGGCCTGCCGATCAGCGTGTTCGGCGATGGCGAACAGACGCGGGACTTCTTCTATGTGGGCGATCTGGCCGGGATTCTGGTTCAAGCGCTGGAGCAGTCAGTTGTGCAGGAGGGCGCGATCAATGTCGGCTTGAACGCCACGACTTCGCTCAATGAACTGTTGGCGGCGCTGGCGGAAGTGGTGGGGGATTTGCCTGCGATCACTCACCTGCCGAAACGTTCGGGGGATATCCGCCATTCGCGTGCGGATAATCAGCGGTTGGTCGAGCGATTCGACATGCCCGAGCCGACGCCATTGAGTGTTGGGTTGGCGAAGTTGCTGGGGCGCTAAACCCAAGGGCGCGGCGCCTACGTGCACCCATCTTCGCCGAGACATCTTTATCGCAATAACGACCCTTCGCGGACAGGTCCGCTCCCACATGGAAACCGATTTCAACTGTGGGAGCGGACCTGTCCGCGAATGCGGCCTACCAGCCGCTAAAAATCTAGAACTTGTACCCAATCCCCACCATATAAACCCACGGGTCCACATCGACACTGACCTTGGTCCGCCCGACGCTCAGTGCTGACGGCCCGTCCATGGTCGCTTCGGTGTCGATGTCCACATACCAGACCGAGGCGTTGACCATCATCCGGTCGGTCAGCATGTAGTCCATCCCCACTTGCCCAGCCCAACCCCACGAGTTCTTCAGATTCAGATTGCTGAAGCCTTCGTTCTTGCGCGTGCTGCTCAAATCCTCGTCGTAAAACCAGGTGTAGTTCACGCCCATGCCTACATACGGCTGAAACTTCGATGCAGATTCCATCGGGTAGTACTGCAACGAAAGGGTTGGCGGCAGCTGTTTGATGTCCGCCAGCTTGCCGTCCAGGCCTGCGCCGAGCCCTTTGACGGCGACGGTGTGCTGGAACGGCGTGGCGGCCAGCAATTCAAGGCCGACGTGATCGGTGAGCATGTAGGCGAAGGTCAGACCCAATTGCGTGTCGCTGTCCAGCGTGGCTTTGGTGCCCGCGACCTTCGCGCCATCGAGTTTGAGGTTGCCGCTGTCTTCGTTCGGCGCCGTGGTGGCTGCGCCTGCGCGAACGATGATGTCCCCGGCCTGGTGAGCGTTGGCAGCGAATGGGCAAAGGGCTAGCGCGAGCAGGGAGGCGCTGAGCAGTGAGGTGTTCATGGGGGCTCCATAAGGGCATCAGAAAAGGATGTCTGATGTTACGGAGGCCCTGGGCTGCCGGTTTTGACCCAGCTCAATGAAATGTTCCTGTAGGAGCGAATTTATTCGCGAGGCGGCGGCACGGCCATACAAATTCGTCGTCTGTTCCATTGCCTCGCGAATAAATTCGCTCCTACAGAGTCATTGATCCTGTAGTTCGTAAATTAGAATCTTGTCAGCTTCCATCTGATACCCCGCATCGGCCAGGTCCGTGGTCGAGGATTTGACCTGCATCGGCCCTTCGATCCAGTACGGCTGGTACAGCTCATCGACCTTGACGCCTAGCTCGCTGGTGACGTGGACGATCTGGTTCGGCGGCGGCGGGGGAACGTGAATACAGGCACCGAAATACGGCACCAGCAAGAAATCCGTCACGCGGCCTTCTTCGCTGACTTCCAGCGGCACGATGTAACCCGGCAGGCGGACGGTCTGGCCGTTCAGGGACTTGACCACCGGCGCGTGAGGCGCCAATTGATGCGCGGCGGGCGCGGACTCCATCGACAACGTGTCCGCCATCTTCGATAGATCGTGCATGGGCGCGGTGATTAGCTTCACAGGTGGGGCGTCGGCGGGGATCATTTCCTGCCACGTCAGCACACGAATCTGATCGGCCCACGCCGGCGCAGCGATCCCAATCGATACCATCAGCGACCCGACCAACCACAGCCAACGCATCATCCACTTCCTCATAAACGGATCGACAAACCATCGGCCAGGGACTGCCGATAAGCGCGCCATGCCGGGACGATGCCCATCAACACGGCAGCGCCGAGAATACCGCCGAGCAACGTCCATTCATACTCGCTGGGCAACGACAACGGCAGGAACAAACCGTAATTGGCCTGCACATAACCCTGCGCCGCCGCGATGCCGATATACAGCAGCACTGTGCCGCTGATGACGCCGGCCAGCGCCAAGGCAAACGCCTCAAGGACCAGCAGACTGGCGATGTGCCAAGGCCGCGCGCCCACCGAACGCAGAATCGCCATCTCCCGACGACGCTCGTTGAGGCTGGTGAGGATCGCCGTCAGCATGCCGATCAGCCCGGTCAGCACCACAAACAGCGAAATCACGAACAGCGCTTTTTCCGCCGTACCCATCAAACTCCACAGCTCTTGCAGCGCCACGCCCGGCAAGATTGCGAGCATCGGTTCGCCGCGGAATTCATTGATCTCGCGCTGCACGGCGAAGGTCGCGATTTTACTGTTCAGGCCCAGCATGAACGCGGTGATCGCCGTGGGCGTCAGGTCCATGTTGCGCGCTTGATCGGCGCTGATCCTTCCTGCGCCCTGGGCCGGAACGCCGTTATGCCAATCGATGTGAATCGCCTCCATGCCGCCGAGGCTGATGTGCAGCGTGCGGTCCACTGGCGTGCCGGTGCGCTTCAAAATACCGACCACGGTGAACGGCTTGTCGTCGTGCTTGACCAGACTGATCGCCGCTACGCCATGGGCCAGCACCAGTTTGTCGCCCAGCTTGTACTTCAGCGCATCGGCCACTTCGGCGCCGAGCACCACTTCAAACGGGTCAGTGGCAAACGCCCGACCTTCGGCCAGCTCCAGGCTCTGGTGCCTGCCGAACTGATAATGCTCGAAATAGGATTCGTTGGTGCCCATCACCCGGTAGCCGCGATGGGAATCGCCCAGGGAAATAGGGATCGCCCACTTCACCTGCTTGCTCTGCGCGAAATGCTCGAAACTGTCCCAGCGGATGTTGTTGGTGGCGTTGCCGATGCGGAACACCGAATACAGCAGCAGGTTCACCGAGCCGGAACGGGCGCCGACGATCAAATCAGTGCCACTGATGGTGCTGGCGAAACTGGCCCGTGCTTCCGTGCGTACGCGCTCTACGGCCAACAGCAGGCAGACCGACAGTGCGATGGCGAAGGCCGTGAGAAAGGCGGTGAAGCGGCGGTTGGCAAGGCTGGCCATCGCCAGACGAAAAAGATACATCTCAGACCTCGGGGGCGACAGCGGCGCGATTGAGTTCGGACAACGACAGGTTTCGGTCGAACAGCGGCGCCAGGCTTTGATCGTGGCTGACGAACAACAGGCTGGCCCCGGCGTCGCGGCATTCGGCGAACAGCAAGCGGATGAACGCTTCGCGGGCGTCGGCGTCCAGCGCAGAAGTGGGCTCGTCGGCGATCACCAATTCAGGCTGACCGATCAAGGCCCGTGCGGCGGCAACGCGCTGTTGCTGGCCGATAGAGAGTGAATCGGCGCGTCTGCTGAGGATTTCCGCGTCTTTCAGGCCCAGGTGGCCGAGCAGCGTGGCGGCGGCTTGATCGACGCTGCCGTGGCGCTGCGTCGCCCGCTGCGTGCGCAGTTTGGAGAAGTGACACGGCAACTCGACGTTCTCGCGCACCGACAGAAACGGCAGCAGGTTGAAATGCTGGAAGATGTAACCGGTGTGATCGACGCGAAAACGGTCGCGAGCGCCGGCTGACATTTGCTTGAGCTCTTGCCCCAACAACCGGATGCTCCCGCGATCGGGTGTCTGCACGCCGCCGAGCAAACCGAGCAGCGTGGTTTTGCCGCTGCCGCTGGGGCCTTTGAGGAACAGCGTTTCCCCGGGCTCCAGACGGAACGCCGGGATATCCAGCAACGGCGGGTGCCCGGGCCAGCTGAAACCGAGATCGGACAGTTCGATGAGTGCTTGAGTCATGGCCTGCGTCATGTCGAAAAATATAACGAGCGGGCGCGCCGGTCGTATTAGGGGCAAGCGTTTTAGAACTTGATCACCGGATTGCTGGCCCGCACTTCGGCGCCGAGTTGGCGCTTGGCGGTGATCAATTGCACCTGAACTTTCTGGGTGGCGGGGAAGGTCTTGAAGATCTGCGTCAGGTCCAGCTGGGTCAGCACTGAGGGCACGTTACAGGTGAACCGGTAGTTGCCGTGGATTTCGCTGTGCTCATGGTCGTGATCATCGCCATGTTCGTCGGCATCGCCGTCTTCATCCTTGTCGCCGAACAGCGGGCTGGTCAGTTTCTGCGAAATCACCGAGCACTGCGCGGCCTCTGGCACGCTGAAAAGGCCGTGGGGCTTGAGAAGCGCCGCACGGGCGTCAGCGAGTTTGGCTTTGTCGGCGTCGGTGCTGGCGGCGTGCTCGAAACCGACGATGTTCATGGCGGGGGTGTTGAAGTCGAATTCCAGCGTCGTGCCTTCTTGCGCTACGTCTAGCCGGGCAACCCCGTGTTCGTGAGCGCCGAGGCTGGCGTGCTCATGATCGTCGGCAGCGTGGGCGATGGCGAGGGGTAACACAGCGAAAGGAAGGGCGAGCAGCAGACGACGCATGGGCGGGGCTCCGGGGTAGGGTGTGGATGTTGTTATGTGATCTTATAACAATACGGCTTGGTGGTTTCTAACTTTTTGCGCTGATCCTGAAGGAGCCAACTTGTTAGCCAGAGATTGAATCGATGTATCAGGCGCCCTGCCTCGCGAATAAATTCGCTCCTACAGGGGGCCGCGTGCAGCCTGACAACAGCTGTGGGACCATGCTGCCAGCCAAATCAAAGGAATCGAACCATGCTACGTATCCGTGGAACCATCGGCGATCTGCCGGTGGATTTGACCCTTGAGCTGGACGAGGGTGATTGGGCGCAGTTGGGCGCGCAGCTTCAGGCGGCGAAACCGGCGGCTGAAGAGGTGAAACCAGCACCGATGCGCCAGGACGACAAGATCTGGGAGATAGCCCAAGAGTTGCTGCAAAAGGCCGGGCAAATCACCGGGCCGGATTTGCTGGAGCAGCTGGAAGGACTGACCGGCAGCTCAGCGGCAGGCAAGCGCCTGCTGGTTCGGCTGCGGCATAACCCGAACGTGAAGGTCGAGAGCGGCGCGGACACGCCGGTTTATTGCTGGGTGGGGTGATGCGCGGAGTTTGGATGTTATGTGGGAGTGGACCTGTCCGCGAAGGCAATTCATCAGGCGCAATAAATGCGGCGGATGTACCGACCTCTTCGCGGACAGGTCCGCTCCCACAGGCTCCTCAAGATCAATACAACGCAGCAAACAGCTTGCGGCGGTAGGTGGTCACCAGAGGATGGTCATTGCCCAGCAGATCGAACACCTGCAACAACGTCTTATGCGGCAGACCTTCGTTGTAATTGCGATTGCGGATAAACAGCCTGAGTAACCCTTCCAGCGCTGCGTCGTACTGCTGGCGCGACAGTTGATGCATTGCCAACTGATGAGCCGCTTCATCGTCCTGCGGGTTTTGCGCCAGACGCGTCTTTAAATCGGCGGCGTCGGGCAGGGCGGCGGCTTGGGCGAGGAAGGTCAATTGCGCCTTTGCGCCAGCGAGTGATGCTTTGTGATCGTCGCTTTTCACAGCGTCGAGCACAGCGCCCGCTTCAGTCAATTCGCCACGTTCGGCCAGGCAGCGAGCGTACAAAATCAGCGCCGCTGCATTGGTGTTGTCTTCTGCCAGCAGGGTTTTCAGAATGGCTTCGGCATCGGCAAAACGGCTTTCGGCGAACAACGACTGAGCGGTTTCCAGCGGATCGGCCTCGCTGTCGATGGGCTCGGGCATCTGCACATGAGGTTCGAGCAGGGTGCGGATTTGCGACTCAGGCTGAGCGCCGGCGAAACCGTCCACCGGCTGACCATCCTTGAACAGCACCACGGTCGGCAGGCTGCGAATGCCGAAGCGCGCGACGATATCTTCGTTAGCGTCGCAGTCGACCTTGGCCAGCAGAAATTCGCCTTGGTAGTCCTCGGCAATCTTTTGCAGCAGCGGCATCAGCACCTTGCACGGCGCGCACCATTCGGCCCAGAAATCCACCAGCACGGGTTTGTGAAACGAGTTCTCGATGACCAACTGATCAAAGTCAGCAACGGTCGCGTCGAAGATGTAGGGAGTGGCCTGGCTCATCGGTAATCTCGGGGAATCGTGAATGGGGCAACTATAAAGCGCTGAGGTGATTGTCGGAAGCATTCGGGCACTTCGCCCACGAACAGGTTGCATCTTCCATCCTGTCGGAGCGAATTTATTCGCGATGGGATGTCCCAGGCGCCGAAAGTCTGTCGGATGTACTGCCGCCTCGCGAATGAATTCGCTCCTACAGGGTATTGCTGTCCGTCCCGCAGCGTTTTGCGTGATACAGACTCACCCTGCGAAACTCCCATGGCTCGGCCAGATCCGGCAGCGTCAATGCCTCAAGAATGCCCAGCCGTTCATACAGCGGATGCTGAAAATCCCTCACCCGGGAATCAGCGACCAGCGCCTCCCGACCACGACTCAAAAAGGCATCCAACAGCGGCAGATTCGCTCGGTCGTAGAGCACATCGGCGACCAGAATCAAATCAAAGCGATCGGCCTCGGCAAAAAAATCGTCCGAAAACCCAAGCGCCACGTCATTCAGCGCAGCGTTGGCCCGACAGGCCTCAAGCGCCAACGGATCCAGATCACACGCCACGACTTCCAGCGCGCCAGCTTTCATCGCCGCAATCCCTGCCACCCCGGAACCGGCGCCGAAATCCAGCACGCGCTTGCCTGCGACCCAGCGCGGTTGCTCAGCCATAAACCGCGCAACGGCCAAGCCGCTGGCCCAGCAAAACGCCCAGTAGGGTGGGTCCTCAAGGATGCGCCGGGTTTCATCAGGGCTGAACGCGCGATCCATGTTCTGCGCATCGATTAACCACAACTTCAAATCGGTGTCGGGCAATGACTCGGCCACTAACCGGGCATCGCCGAGCAATTCGCTCAGCGCTGCCTGGAGTTGAAGCGGTGGACTCATGGCGCAGTGACGAACTGCAACTGGCCCAGGGCTTGAGTCTCTGGCGTCTGGATCAGCACCGACGGCAAATGCAGAATCAACTGACCGGACTGGCTGGCGCGGCCACGCAATTCGACCCGAGCGCCCACCGGAAAGGCTTCAGGGTTAAAGCGCAACTGGAAGGGCAACGACTTGCTGTTGCCAATCAGTTTGGTGCTCGACAGCAGCTTCTGTGGGCGATTACGGTCATCGATCACCAAGAGTGCCATTTCGACTTCTGCGCCCGCAGGCACGCCAAGCAGTTGGCCGCTCAGCTCGCGCTGATAAGGTAGCAACGGCCCCGGGCCTTCCGGCAATTTGAGCGGGGCGGTTTTGTTGGCGGTGGGCGCCGGGGCAGGGGTCGGTGGTTCAGTGCTGCTACACGCGGCCAGCAGGCCGGCAAAGCTGAATACGGCGAGCAATCGTAGCGTCATGAACAACTCCGGGAGAAACCAATACGAGGGGCGGCGGGGCGTGATGTCACGCAGTATCGCCGACGGCGGCCGCTTTAGCATCGCCTGATGGGCGTCTATATACCGCAAACCCCGAGACTTGTCTTGCCAGCGGGATGCGCTACCATGGCCCTCCCTTTTATTGTTGCCTGCCACCATGCACTGTCCCTTTTGCGGTGCCAACGACACCAAAGTCATAGATTCACGCCTTGTTGCGGAGGGCGATCAAGTCCGCCGTCGCCGCGAATGCGTTGCTTGCGGCGAGCGTTTTACGACGTTCGAGACCGCTGAACTGGTACTTCCACGGCTGATCAAGCAAGACGGCAGCCGCCAACCGTTCGATGAAGACAAGCTGCGTGCCGGCATGCAGCGAGCGCTGGAAAAGCGCCCGGTCAGCGTCGAGCGCCTTGAAGCCGCCATCGCCCACATCAAAAGCAAGCTGCGCGCCACTGGCGAACGCGAGGTCAAGTCATTGATCGTCGGCGAACTGGTAATGGGCGAGCTGCAAAAACTCGATGAAGTGGCCTACATCCGCTTTGCTTCTGTTTATCGGCGGTTCCAGGACCTCAATGAGTTTCGTGAAGAAATCGACCGACTGGCGCGAGAGCCGGCTAAAGAGTGAGCATGTCTTCGACTGAGCAAGCAGCACTGGACGCCTTTTACATGGCCCGCGCGCTGGAATTGGCGCGCAAAGGCGTTTACTCCACGCACCCCAATCCACGGGTCGGTTGCGTCATCGTGCGCGACGGAGCGATTGTCGGCGAAGGCTGGCATGTGCGCGCCGGTGAGCCCCACGCCGAAGTCCACGCCCTGCGCCATGCCGGCGAAAAAGCTCGCGGCGCCACCGCTTACGTCACCCTCGAACCCTGCAGCCACCACGGGCGCACCCCGCCGTGCGCCGATGCGCTGCTCGAAGCAGGCGTTTCTCGTGTCGTGGCCGCCATGCAAGACCCCAATCCTGATGTCGGTGGACGCGGCTTGCTGCGTCTGATGAATGCCGGGGTCAACGTGCAAAGCGGCGTGCTGCAAAGCGAAGCGCGGGCGATCAACAAAGGGTTTCTCAAGCGCATGGAGCACGGCTTGCCGTATGTGCGCGTGAAAATGGCGATGAGTCTGGACGGTCGCACGGCCATGGCCAGCGGCGAAAGCAAATGGATCACCGGCCCCGAAGCGCGCTCGGCGGTGCAGCGTCTGCGCGCGCAATCGAGCGTGGTGCTGACGGGCGCCGATACGGTGCTGTCCGACGATGCACGCCTGACTGTTCGCTCCGATGAATTGGGTCTGAATGCCGAACTGACCGCGCTGGCCGTCACTCGTCCGCCGTTGCGCGTACTGATCGATGGCCGTTTGCGCGTGCCGCTCGATGCGCCGTTCTTCAAGGCCGGTAGCGCCTTGGTGGTGACCTGCGCTGCAGCGTCGGCTCGCGAGCGTTATCACGCCGAAGGCCACGACATGCTGGCGCTGCCAAGCAGTGGCGGGCACGTGGATTTGCGCAAACTGTTAGTCGAGCTGGCGGCACGGGGCGTCAATGACGTGCTGGTCGAAGCCGGGCCAAAGCTTGCCGGTGCGTTTACGCGGTTGGGCCTGGTGGATGAATTCCAGATATTTGTCGCTGGCAAGTTCATGGGCTCAAGTGCGCGACCATTGCTGGATTTGCCCTTAGCGCAAATGAACGAAGCCCTTGAGCTACAAATCGTCGAAATGCGCGCCATCGGAAATGATTGGCGCGTGATCGCAATACCCACGTCGCACCCCGGCGTATAATTTCCGGCCATTGCTCATCGCTGGCCTTGTTCTCCTGGAGGACCCATGTTTACCGGCATTATCGAATCCATCGGCAGCATCCGCGCCCTGACTCCTAAAGGCGGCGATGTCCGCGTTTATGTCGAGACCGGCAAACTTGATCTTTCCGACGTCAAACTGGGCGACAGCATCGCCGTCAACGGCGTTTGCCTGACAGCGGTCGAGCTGCCCGGCGATGGTTTCTGGGCTGACGTCAGCCGTGAAACGCTGGACGTCACTGCATTCATCGACCTCAAGGCCGGCAGCCGGGTCAATCTGGAAAAAGCCCTGACGCCGACTACTCGTTTGGGCGGCCATCTGGTCAGTGGCCATGTCGACGGCGTCGGCGAAGTCATCTCCCGCGAAGAAAACGCCCGCGCGATTCAATTCCGCATGCGCGCGCCCCGTGAGCTGGCCAAGTACATTTCCCACAAGGGTTCGATTACCGTCGACGGCACCAGCCTGACGGTCAACGCGGTCAATGGCGCCGAATTCGAACTGACCATCGTCCCGCACACGCTGTCCGAAACCATCATGGGCGACTACCGTCCGGGCCGTAAGATCAACCTCGAAGTCGACCTGCTGGCGCGTTATCTCGAGCGTTTGCTGCTGGGGGACAAGGCCGCTGACCCGACGCCAGCCCAGGGCGGCAGCATCACCGAAGGTTTTCTTGCCGCCAACGGCTACCTCAAATCCTGATTAAGGGGGTGCCGCGTGGCGCTCAATAGCATCGAAGAACTGGTTGAAGACATTCGCCAAGGCAAGATGGTCATCCTCATGGATGACGAAGATCGCGAAAACGAAGGCGATCTGATCATGGCCTCCGAGTGCGTCAAGGCCGAGCACATCAACTTCATGGCGCGTTATGCCCGTGGCCTGATCTGCATGCCCATGACTCGCGAGCGCTGCGAAACCCTGAAGCTGCCGCTGATGGCTCCACGCAATGGCTCGGGCTTCGGCACCAAGTTCACCGTTTCCATCGAAGCTGCCGAAGGCGTGACCACCGGCATTTCCGCCGCTGACCGTGCGCGCACCGTCCAGGCTGCCGCTGCAAAAGATGCCCGCGCCGACGATATCGTCAGCCCCGGCCATATCTTCCCGTTGATGGCGCAGGCGGGCGGCACCTTGTCCCGCGCAGGCCACACTGAAGCGGCCTGCGATCTGGCGCGAATGGCCGGTTTCGAGCCATCGGGCGTGATCTGCGAAGTGATGAACGACGACGGCACCATGTCCCGTCGCACAGAACTCGAAGCATTTGCCGCTGAACACAACATCAAGATCGGCACCATCGCCGACCTGATTCATTACCGCATGATCCACGAACGTACCGTTCAGCGGATTGCCGAGCAGCCGATGGACAGCGAACTGGGCCAGTTCAATCTGGTGACCTACCGCGATTCGGTCGAAGGCGACGTGCACCTGGCGCTGACGCTGGGCAAGATTTGCGCCGAGGAACCGACCCTGGTCCGCGTTCATAACATGGACCCACTGCGCGACCTGTTGATGGTCAAGCAGCCCGGCCGCTGGAGCCTACGCGCCGCCATGAGCGCGGTTGCAGAAGCGGGCAGCGGTGTGGTTTTGCTACTCGGTCATCCGCTCGATGGTGACGTGCTGCTGGCGCATATTCGCGACACGGCTGAGAACACCACGCCTAAATCGCCGACCACTTACAGCACCGTCGGTGCCGGTTCGCAGATCCTTCGTGACCTGGGCGTACGCAAAATGCGCCTGATGAGTTCGCCAATGAAGTTCAATGCGATATCCGGTTTCGATCTGGAAGTTGTAGAATACGTGCCCTCCGAATAAAGACCGGCAGCGAATACGTGCGAAACCCCCTTGTTGAACACGTTTGTGCTGCCGTTTCTGTTTCGTGGCCTAAAATCCCTGGAAGCGCGCATCTGATGCGCGCTTGCTTGCTCTTTAATACGAGAATACGAGACTCAGCCGAATGACCCTGAAGACCATCGAAGGTACCTTCATCGCCCCACAAGGCCGCTATGCCCTGGTGGTTGGCCGCTTCAACAGCTTCGTCGTGGAAAGCCTGGTGAGCGGTGCCGTTGATGCCCTGGTTCGCCATGGCGTGAGCGAAGACGACATCACCATCATCCGCGCGCCGGGTGCTTTCGAAATTCCCCTGGTCGTGCAGAAGGTCGCTCAACGTAGCGAATTCGCCGCGATCATCGCCCTGGGCGCTGTCATTCGTGGCGGTACTCCGCACTTTGAATACGTTGCTGGCGAGTGCGTCAAAGGCCTGTCCCAGGTCTCCATGGAGTTCGGTGTGCCAGTCGCCTTTGGCGTCCTCACCGTTGATTCCATCGAGCAAGCCATCGAACGTTCCGGCACCAAAGCCGGTAACAAAGGTGCCGAAGCCGCGCTGTCTGCCGTTGAGATGGTCAGCCTGTTGGCGCAGTTGGAGGCCAAGTGATTAACGACGAAAGCGACCAGTTCAACCCGCGCGATGCCAAGTCGCCCGAGGCTGCCAAAAATCGTAGCGCCAAGCGCCGCGAAGCCCGCCAGCTGGCGATGCAGGCTCTGTATCAGTGGCACATGGCAGGCCACTCGCTGAACGAAATCGAAGCGCAGTTCCGCGTCGACAACGACTTCAAAGACGTTGACGGCGTGTATTTTCACGAGCTGCTGCATGGCGTTGCCACTAACAAGACCGAGATCGATACCGCGCTCGCGCCTTGCCTGGACATCACCATCGAAGAACTCGACCCGGTTGAACTGGCCGTTCTGCGCCTGTCCACCTATGAGCTGCTCAAGCGCATCGACGTGCCGTATCGCGTGGTCATCAACGAAGGCATTGAGCTGGCGAAAGTCTACGGTTCGACCGACGGCCACAAGTTCGTCAACGGCGTGCTCGACAAGCTGGCTCCGCGTCTGCGCGAAGTCGAAGTGAAGGCTCACAAGCGCTAAGGGCTTTTGGGCCTGCGCCCAAGACCTGAGTGTTTGACGCCATGGGCGAATTCGAGCTGATCCGCAATTACTTCGCCGCTGCGCCCTGTGCGCAGCCGGGCGAAGGTGTTGTGTTGGGGATCGGCGACGATTGCGCCCTGTTGTCGGTGCCGTCGGGTGAACACCTGGCGATCTCCACCGACACGCTGGTGGCCGGGGTGCATTTCCCTGACGCCTGCGATCCTTTCCTGCTGGGCCAACGCGCTCTCGGCGTTTCGGCCAGCGATCTGGCTGCCATGGGCGCCACGCCTCTTGCTTTCACCCTTGCTCTGACCTTGCCAGACGTTTCCGCTGACTGGCTGCAGGCATTCGCCCAGGGTTTGAACCTGACGGCACGAGGCTGCTCGATGCGCCTGATCGGCGGCGACACGACGCGCGGGCCTTTGAGCATTACCGTCACCGTGTTTGGTCGAGTCCCTTCAGGTCTTGCTTTGAAACGCAGCGGCGCCAAGGTTGGCGATCTGCTGTGTGTGGGCGGCCCGCTCGGTGACGGCGCCGGTGCTCTGCCACTGGTGTTGAACCAGCGCAGCACCGAGGCGTCTACCTCACAGGCCTTGCTGGCGCGTTATTGGTCGCCAAAGCCGCAATTGGCGCTGGGTCAAGCATTGCGAGGCAAGGCCACGTCGGCACTGGATATTTCTGACGGGTTGCTGGCTGATTGTGGGCATATCGCTCTGGCGTCCGGTGTTCGGCTGGTGGTTGAGCGGAACAAGGTGCCGATGTCTGACGCGCTATTGGCGTTTTTCGGACGCGACGCGGCGCAGCAAGCTGCACTCACCGGTGGCGACGACTACATTCTGGCTTTCACGCTTGCGCCGTCATTTCTGCCTGATTTACTGGCCGAGGGCTGGCCCATCTCCGTCATCGGCCGGGTTGTTGAAGGGCAGGGCGTCACGCTCGTCGATGGCCTGGGCCAGGACGTCACTCCGATGATTCGGGGCTATCAACATTTTCGGGAGACACGGTGACAGATCATCCTAATCAGGTCCCGGCGGAAAACGTTCCACCGTCGGTGTGGACCAATCCCTGGCATTTCCTGGCCTTTGGCTTTGGTTCCGGCACGCTGCCAAAGGCGCCGGGCACGTGGGGCTCAATCGTCGCGGTGCCGTTCATTCCGCTCTGGCAGATGCTGCCGGACTGGGGCTACTGGCTGATGTTGGGCATTACTATGCTGTTCGGCTTCTGGCTGTGCGGCAAAGTCGCCGATGACCTGCGCGTTCACGACCACGAAGGCATCGTCTGGGACGAGATGGTCGGGATGTGGATCACCCTGTGGTTGGTGCCTGAGGGTTGGGTCTGGCTGTTGGTGGGTTTCCTGGTGTTCCGCTTTTTCGACATTCTGAAACCATGGCCGATTCACTGGATCGACAAGCACGTGCATGGCGGCGTCGGTATCATGCTCGACGACGTACTGGCCGGTGTCTTCGCCTGGCTGGCGATGCAAGGGCTGGTGTGGGGTTGGGCGAAGATGTGGGCGATGGGGTTTTTCTAAGCGTTCATTGATTCTGTAGGAGCGAATTCATTCGCGATGCGATGGCACGGCCAATGGACCTACATTGCCTGATCCGGCCCTTCGCGAATGAATTCGCTCCTACAGGAATGCGGACTTTCATCAAACTTCCCGATCTGTTTACCCCACAATTCAGCCTAAGCTTCTCCTGAAAGCTGCTGTTACAATGCGGCCTGCAAATCTCCAGTCCCCACACAGATCAGGAGCACACGGTGCCCGTCGTCTTTGTCGCCGCTTCCAAGCTGCCCACCCCTTTCGCGCAATTCACCATGAACGGTTTTCTCGAAGAGGAAAACGGGCGTGAGCACGTCGTCCTTACGCTGGGTGACGTGTCCGATGGCCTGCCGGTTCTGGGTCGGGTTCATTCGGAGTGCCTGACCGGTGATGCTCTGTTCAGCCAGCGTTGTGATTGCGGCTCCCAGCTTGAAGCGGCCTTGCGCGCCATCGCGGCCGAGGGTCGTGGCGTGTTGTTGTACCTGCGTCAGGAAGGGCGCGGTATCGGCCTGATGAACAAAATCCGCGCGTATGAGCTGCAAGATGGTGGCGCCGACACCGTTGAAGCCAACGAGCGTCTGGGGTTTGCCGCCGACCAGCGCGATTACGGCATTTGCCTGCCGATGCTCGATCACTTGGGCATTCATTCCCTTCGGCTGATGACCAACAACCCGCGAAAAGTTAAAGCACTGACCGAGATGGGCATCACCGTTGCCGAGCGTGTGCCGCTGCACACTGGTCACAACCCGCACAACAAACTTTACCTGGCGACCAAGGCCGGCAAACTCGGCCACATGATGGGTAACGAACACCAGAGTGAGGTCGACCCCGCGTGACACGGGGCAACGTTCGACGGCGTCTGGCAATTGCCTGGTGGTGGCAACTGCTGCTGACGCTGGCGCCGTTGTTCGTGGTTGCGGTCTTTTTTGGTAGCAACGACCCCGTCATTCATGTGCTGGCGATGCCGTTGTTCATCGCCGGTATCGCTTCGATGTTCGTGAGCCTCAAGCCGTTTGGCGTCTACAAACGCTCGCTGATCGCTACCGAGGCCGCGCTCAACACGCCTGAAGAACCTGCTGCGTGGATCAAGCTGGCTGCTGATCGCCGCGCTGCGTTTCTGGTAGCCGGGTTGCCCGCATGGATCGCTGCGTTGTCAGTGTTCGTCGGTCTGGAACCTGTGGCGCAGGCGCTGCTGGCGCTGTCGAGCGTGATTCTGCTTTATCTCTATCGCATCCCCCGCCAACTGGCCTGATGCGCTGGCTTCTTGGTTGTCTGTTGCTCTTGCTCGGTCAGGCCCACGCTGCCGAGCGAGTGATCAGCCTCGCGCCTTCGCTCACTGAAATAGTTGTCGAACTGGGCGCATCGGACCTGCTGGTCGGCGTGCTGGACGGCGGCGACCGTCCTCCTCAAGTTGCAGGCCTGCCCTCAGTTGGACGTTATGGTCAGCTGGAAATGGAGCGGTTGCTGAGCCTGCAGCCCGATTTGTTGCTGCTCTGGCCGGGCAGCGTCGCCGTCGCTCAGCGCGATCAACTGCAACGACTGAACATCCCCACCTACGTCGCTGAACCGCATGCGCTGGCGCAATTGGCCGATCAGTTTGAACAGATCGGCGAGCGCCTGGGTCGCTCCGATAGCGGCAGGTCCATGGCGGCACATTTTCGCCAACGGCTGGCGGATTTGCGTGCTCGTTATCAGCGCGATGTGCCGCTACGGGTGTTTTATCAGGTGTGGGACCAGCCGCTGTACACCATTGGCGGCGGGCAGATCATCAGCGATGCGATGACGGTGTGTGGGGCGCAGAATGTATTTTCCGATCTGTCTCAGCCTGCGCCGCAAGTCAGTCTCGAGAGCGTGTTGCAGCGAGATCCGCAGGTGATCGTCGCTGGCTCTAACAGCCAGCTGAACGCCTGGAAAGCCTGGCCGCAAGTGGCGGCCGTCCGTGATCAGCGATTGGTTGTGATTCCGGACAAAGGCCTGGAGCGGCCCAGTGGGCAGATGATTGAAGCGGTGGCGAAGCTGTGCGCGGCGATCGCCCCGGATCGCTGAATGGCGGTCGTTGACTCCGTGGGAGCGGACCTGTCCGCGAAAGCGATGTCTCAGGCGATAAGGGTGTGTCGGCTGAACCGGCCCCTTCGCGGAGAGGTCCGCTCCCACAGGTGTGAACGGGTTAGATAAAACTCATCGCGCCTACAGCTCCGGCGTCCAGGTCACGCCCAGCATCCACGTCCGGCCTTCCTCTCGATAGCCATAATTGGCGCCATCAAAACTGTACAGCGTGCGGCTGTAGCGTTTGTCCAGGGCGTTGTCGATCTTGAATTCCAGCTTCACTTCATCGGTGGCCTTCCAGCTGCTGCGCAGTCCGAACAGTGCGTAGCCGCCGATGGTTTGCTGGTTGGCCTCGTCGTTGTAACTGCCGCTCACCGCCTGCCAGCTGGCGCCTAAACCAAGGCGATCGAACTGCCGGTCCATGTCCAGATTCAAGGTGCGGCGTGCGCGGCGGTTCAGTGTGCGCCCGGTGTCGCGGTCGCGAGGGTCGATGATCGAGACGCCCAGATTTGCGTCCCAGCCCAGCACCTGCCGCTTGAGTGACGCTTCGAAACCGGTGATGCGCGCTGCTCCGATGTTCTCCGGGCGAAAATTGGCGTCCAGCGCGATAGCGTCTTTCAGGTCCGTGCGATACAGCGATGCCTCCAACTGCGTGGTTTCGCTCAAGCGACTACGCCATTGCAGTTCGTAGCTTTTCGAGTGCTCGGGCTTGAGGTCCGGGTTGCTGAAATCGGGGTAATACAGATCGTTGAACGTCGGTGCGCGAAAGCCTTCGCTGTAGGACAGCAGCAGGTCGTTGCGCTCATTTAGCGGCAACGTCAGTGTGCCGCTCCAGGTGTTTTGGCTGCCGAACTGCTGGTTCTGGTCGCGACGTACGCCCAGCTCGGTTGAAAAATTTTCGCCTTTGAACCGATGCTGCACGAACACGGCGCGGTTCCAGCGGCTGTCTTCGTCGAACGGCGTGCTGCTGTTGACCCGATCCTCGTACCAGTCGGCGCCGAGCATCAGGCTGTGCTGTTCGTTGAACGCCAGATCGTTCTGCCAGTTCACCGAATCGCGGTAAGTGTTGAACACGTAGCGATCAGTGCTCAGCTTATCGAAGGTCTTCTCGCGATTTTCGCTGTGGCCCAGTTCAAGCCGGGTTTTCCAATGCTCGTTGACGCGTATGTCCAGATAAGTGCCCAGGCTGCTGAGCTCAAAGTCGCTGTACTGCTGCTGGCCGACGCTGTTGAACGTGACCGGGTCGTACAGCCCGAATGGGTTGTCGAATTCGGTTTTGCCGCGATTATCCAAAGCGCTCATGCCGATCTCGACATCGTCGCTCAACTGGTGGCTGAGGTTCAGGCTCACCGATTTGCTGCGGTAGGCGTCGTGGTCACTGTCGCTGTCAAAAGACGGCCCTGTGCGGTCGATGCCTTGGGTCTCATCGAGACTGGCGCCGAGATTGAAGCGGGTTTGCGCGTCGCCCCCTGACAGCCCAAGGCTGCGTTGGCGGGTGCCGTGATTGCCGACGCCCATGTGCACCCGCGCCTGCAACGGTTGATCGGCACCACGGCGGGTGAAGATCTGAATCACCCCGCCAATGGCATCAGCCCCGTAAATGGCCGAACGCGAGCCCCGCAGTACTTCCACGCGCTCGATCTGATCAATGTTCAGATATTGCAGCGCGCTGTCGGCCGAGGTTGCGTTGGCGATGCGCACGCCATCCACCAACACCAGACTTTGCGCGGCTTTGGTGCCTCGAATGTAGATCCCCGGCAAGCTACCGCGTCCGCCGCTGGGTGCCACTTGCACGCCGGGCACGCGATTGAGCAGGTCGGTGACGCTGCTCGGCTGCAGGCGGTCGATGTCTTCGCGGGTGAACACGCTGTTGGCGGCCGTGCTGGCGCTGCGTTCTTCAACCTGGCGGTTGGCGCTAATGAGTACGTCGGGCAGCTTAAGCGCGTCGTCGCGGGAGGGCAGTTCGGCGAAGGCCTGGGCGCAGGGGAGTAGCGAAAAGGTCAGAGCAAGGCGGGACAGATTCATGATGTCAGGGCGTCTGAAAAATGGTTTCGCGAGCAAGCTCCCTCCCACAAGACTTTGGGGAGGCCATGATATGTGCTGCATGGAGAAAATTGGGTGGGAGGGAGCTTGCTCGCGATAACGTCAGCAGATTCGCAATCGATGGCGCCTGTTACGGCGCCTCGCGAACAAGTTCGCTCCTACAGGGTTTGCGTTAAATCGGTAGGATCTTTTGCAGGCGTTTAGTGATCGCCGCTTCAATCCCGGCCGCGTCCAGCCCGCATTCGGCCAGCATTTGCGCCGGTTTGGCGTGCTCGACATAGACATCTGGCAGCCCCAGATGCAGCACAGACTTGAGAATGTCTTCCCGCGCCAGAAACTCGCTGACCGCGGCACCCGCGCCGCCCATGATCGCGTTTTCCTCGACAGTCACCAGCAGGTCGTGGTCAGCAGCCATTTCCCGAACCAGCGCTTCATCCAGCGGTTTGACAAAGCGCATGTCGACGACGGTCGCGTCCAGTTTTTCGGCCACTATCAGCGCCTCGGCCAGTTGCACACCGAATACCAGGATCGCGACCTTGCTGCCAGTACGACGCACGACGCCTTTGCCGATTTCCAGCGGCTCCAGGCTGCTGTCGATCACCGCGTTCGGCCCGGTGCCGCGTGGATAACGCACTGCTGCCGGACCGTTGAACAGGTGCCCGGTGCTGAGCATTTTGCGCAGTTCGTTCTCATCGCTCGGCGTCATCACCAGCATGCCGGGGATGCAGCGCAGGAACGAAAGATCGAAGCTGCCGGCGTGAGTTGGCCCGTCTTCGCCCACCAGACCAGCGCGATCAATGGCGAACAGCACGTCGAGGTTTTGCACCGCGACGTCGTGAATAAGCTGATCGTAGCCGCGTTGCAGGAAGGTCGAATAAATCGCCACCACAGGCTTGGAGCCTTCGCAGGCCATACCGGCCGCGAGCGTTACCGCATGCTGTTCGGCAATCGCTACGTCGAAATAGCGGTCCGGGAAGCGCTCGCTGAACTCAACCAGATCAGAGCCTTCTTTCATCGCTGGCGTGATGCCGACCAACCGCGAATCCGCCTCGGCCATGTCGCACAACCACTGGCCGAACACACCGGAATACTTCGGGCCGCTGGCTGGTTTGGGCGCGGCGGCCGGAGCATCCAGCGGGTCGAGCTTGGTGATCGCGTGGTAGCCGATCGGATCGGCTTCGGCGGGTGCGAAACCCTTGCCCTTCTTGGTCACGACGTGCAGAAACTGCGGGCCCTTGAGGTCGCGCATGTTGCGCAGGGTGGCGATCAGCGTTGGCAGGTCGTGGCCGTCGATTGGGCCGATGTAGTTCCAGCCCAATTCTTCGAACAAGGTGCCGGGGACCAGCATGCCCTTGGCGTATTCCTCGGTGCGGCGGGCGATTTCCCACGCGCCGGGCAGACGCGACAGCACTTTCTTGCTGCCTTCGCGCATGCTCGTGTAGGTGCGGCTGGAGAGGATTTTGGCCAGGTAATTGGACAGCCCGCCGACGTTGCGCGAGATCGACATGTCGTTGTCGTTGAGAATGACCAGCATGTCGGCGGCGACTTCCGGCGCGTGGTTCAACGCTTCGAAGGCCATGCCGGCTGTCAGTGCGCCGTCGCCAATGACGGCGATGGCTTTGCGGTCGCTGCCTTGCAGGCGTGAAGCCAGAGACATGCCCAGTGCGGCGCTGATCGAGGTGCTGGAGTGGCCGACGCCGAAGGTGTCGTACTCGCTCTCACTGCGACGCGGAAAAGCTGCGACGCCGCCTTTCTGGCGCAGGGTCGACATTTTCTGACGACGCCCGGTGAGGATCTTGTGCGGATACGCTTGATGACCGACGTCCCAGACCAGCCGGTCGTCGGGGGTATCAAAGACGTAATGCAGGGCAATGGTCAGTTCGATAACGCCAAGGCCGGCGCCGAAGTGGCCGCCCGTCTGGCCAACGGTGTAGAGCAGCTCCTGGCGCAGTTCATCAGCCAGAGCTTCGAGCTCTGCTTCACCTAACCGGCGCAGGCCATCCGGCGTCACTGCACTGTCGAGCAGAGGCGTGGACGGGCGCTCGCGGGGAATCTCTTTGAACGTCGTGGGCATCAGGCGAATCGTTATCCGTAAAAGAGGCAGCAGTTTACCTGATGCATCCGATGATGCACACGAACTGCAACGGATGGATGTTCAGATTGGAAAAGCAGGAGCTTGGTTTCGGCGTCTGTAGGAGCCAACTTGTTGGCGAAGTGGGTCATCCGACGATAGAGACGTATCGTTCGAGATATTGCTTCGCGAACAAGTTCGCTCCTACAGGGGTGAGGTTGAATCAGCTACGGCGTTCGACGATGTACCGCGCCAGCGCCCGCAGCGGCTCGGCAGCCGAATTGAACGGGTGCAGCGCAGTCAGCGCCTGATTACGCAGCTCGAGGGCGTAATGTTTTGCCTCTTCCAGCCCCAGCAGCGCCGGGTAGGTCGGCTTATCGCGGGCAATGTCGGCGCCCTGGCGTTTGCCCAGGGTGGCGGTGTCACTCTCGACATCGAGAATGTCGTCTTGCACCTGAAATGCCAGACCGATGGCGCGCGCGTAGATTTGCAGCGCATCGAGCTGAACCTGACTGGCATTGCCGCTCGCCAAAGCGCCGAGCCTGACACTGGCTTCGATCAGCGCGCCGGTCTTGTGCCGATGCATGAACGCCAGCGCAGTCTGGTCAAGCTTGAGGCCTACAGAACCCAGGTCGATCGCCTGACCGCCCACCATGCCCGCGGGCCCGGCGGCTTGAGCCAAGGCACTAACCATGTTCAGACGCGTCTCGGCGGCCTGAGGCGTGAGGCGCGGATCGGTCAGCACGCTGAAGGCCAGACTTTGCAGGCCATCACCGGCCAGAATCGCGCAAGCTTCGTCGAAGGCTTTGTGAGTCGTGGGCTGGCCGCGGCGCAAATCGTCATCGTCCATGGCCGGCAGATCGTCGTGCACCAGCGAATAGGCGTGAATCAACTCAACCGCGCACGCTGCGCCGTTAGCCTCGTCCGCGTTACCGCCCAAGGCTTCGCATGCTGCGTAAACCAACAGCGGACGCACGCGCTTGCCGCCATTCATCACGCTGTAGCGCATGGCTTGATAGAGGCGGGTGAGATCAGGGCTTGGCGCGACAAACAGACTGTCCAGCGCCGCGTTGACGCGCGCCTGACTGAGGGCCTGATAGTCGGAAATCATTCGGGCTGTTCTGCGTCGAAGGGTTCCTCGGCCAGTTCGCCATCGCGCTCCAGCAGCACCTGAACCTTTTGCTCGGCTTGAGCGAGGGCACTTTGGCATTCGCGGGTCAGGCGGATGCCTTGTTCGAACGCGGTCAACGAATCTTCCAGTGACAGCTCGCCGTTTTCCAGACGCTCAACCAGCGTTTGCAAATCGGTCAGAGACTGTTCGAAATCCAATGCAGCTTTCTTGCGGGCCATGGCGGCTATTCCGGGAGACGTTAAACGGGCGCGACACTAGCAGAGCGGGGGCATTGGGGCAAATGAACGGCGCCGATCGGGCATGGCCGGGAACGGTCGCGGGACCGTGGCACATCCTTGTAGGAGCGTGGCTTGTCCCGCGATTACGGTGTGTCAGACGATAGATTTATCGCAGGCATAACGCAATCGCGGGACAAGCCACGCTCCTACAGGTATCTGCGTTGGTGTTCTAAATATCAGAATCCTTCAAGCACGATCTTGCCTTTGGCCTGATGGCTTTCAATCACCGCATGAGCACGACGCAGATTGGCCGCGTTGATGGTGCCGAAATGCTCGCCCAGCGTTGTCTTCAGCACGCCTTGGTCGATCAGGTCGGCGACGCGGTTAAGCAGTTCGTGCTGCTTGATCATGTCCGGCGTTTCGAACAGCGAGCGGGTGAACATCAGCTCCCAGTGCAGCGACAGCGCCTTGCGCTTCATCGGCATCACGTCGAGGGTTTTCGGATCATCGATCAGCGCCAGTTTGCCTTGGGGGCGCAGGGTTTCGATCAGCTGCGCAAAATGGCTGTCGGTGTGCGTCAGGCTGGCGACGTGGCTAACCTGGCCAACGCCGATCTGCTCCAGTTGCTCAACCAGCGGCTTGCTGTGATCAATCACGTGATGCGCGCCCAACTGCTTGATCCAGTCGCTGGTCTCAGCGCGGGAAGCGGTGCCGATCACCGTCATCTTGGTCAACTGACGCGCCAGCTGCACGAGGATCGAGCCGACACCGCCAGCGGCACCGACGATCAGCAGGCTGTCACCTTCACCGCCCCCTTCCTGCACGCCCAATCGATCAAACAGCAACTCCCAGGCGGTGATCGACGTCAACGGCAGGGCCGCGGCATTGGCGGCATCAATCGATTTGGGCTTGTGCCCGACAATACGTTCGTCCACCAAATGAAATTCGCTGTAGCTGCCGGGGCGAATGATGGAACCTGCGTAAAACACTTCATCGCCAGGCTGAAACAGCGTCACGTCACTGCCTACCTCACGGACGGTACCGACGGCATCCCAACCCACGACTTTCGGCTCGGTGGCGGCAGAGCCCGCGCGGATTTTGGTGTCCACGGGGTTTACGGAAATGGCCCGTACTTCCACCAATAGATCACGGGCGCCGGGGGTTGGCTTGGGCAGGTCCATGTCTATCAGGGCGTTAGGGTCTTCGATGGGCAGGCCGTGTTGAGTAAAGGCGATGGCTTTCATGAGGCTTCCTTTTCAAGGCGAAAGAACGTTCGAACGTCCGCAACGGACATTCATTCAAATCAGTGACGCCATCTTCACCTTCGCTGCGGAAAAGAAAAACCGGCAGAATGCGCGAACACTTTCACAGTTGGAGTGAAAATGATCCGCGTCGACGACCTCAATCTGTTTGTGCGCACGGCAGCGCTGGGCAGCTTTTCCAATGCCGCGCGGGAGGTGGACCTGCTGCCGGGACAAGTGGCGGCGGCCATCAAGCGTTTGGAGCGCGAGCTGGATATTCGACTGTTTGCGCGTTCGACGCGCAGCCTGCGCCTGACGCTTGAGGGCGAGCAATATCTGCCGACCGCGCAAACGGTGCTCGATGCGCTGAAAGATGGCCGGGAGAAATTGCGCCGGGAGAGCGCCGAATTGCGTGGCGTTCTGCAAGTGGCTGCGCCTTCGGATCTTGGGCGCAATATCCTGCTGCCGTGGCTGTCGGAATTTCGGCGGCAGCACCCGGCGCTGACGATGCGGTTCTTTCTGTCCGATCAAGTGGCAGACATGTTTCGCGATCCCGTGGACGTTGCCATTCGCTACGGTGTGATCGAGGACGCCCACTACATCGCGTTGCCCCTCGCGCCCTGGAACAGGCGGGTGTTGGTGGCCTCCCCGGATTACCTCGGACGTCGCGGTCGTCCACAAACGCCAGAAGATCTGCTACGTCACGACTGCCTGCTCTACACCTTGAGCGGGCGGATTCATGACAAATGGCGGATCGGTTCTCAGGTGCTGACAGTCACGGGACCGCTGTTCAGCGATGACGCCGACGTGGCCCGGCGTTGGGCGGTTGCGGGGGAGGGGATCACCTATAAATCCTGGCTGGATGTCAGCGAGGACGTGCGCACAGGGCGGCTGGAAGTGCTGATGCCCGATTATCCAGGCGAACCCACGCCGCTGAATCTGGTGTCCCCGCACCGCAAGCAGTTTTCTCCAGCGATTCAGCAGTTGCATTCGTTATTGCGCAGCCGGTTTGCCGAGATGCAAGCCGGGTTGCCGAAGTTGATTTAAATGCCTGCAGAACCTCTGTAGGAGCCAACTTGTTGGCGAGCGCTTAACGCCTTGTTTCAGGCACGCCGCCTCGCGAACAAGTTCGCTCCTACAGAAATTGCGCGTTTACAGGGATTGCCCGTTACTCAGGGAAATCCGCACTCTCGCTGACTTTGGCCCATTCGTCGAAATTGGTGCTCAGGGTTTTCAGCTTGTTCTGCGCGACGCCGACCGCAATCTTGCCCAGCAACAGGCGCAATGGCGGGTTGTCCGCGTTCACGGTATCGACGATGGCCACCGCCGCGCGCTTCGGATCGCCCGGCTGGTTGCCGCTATAGCTGCGTGTGGCTTCGGTGCGCTTGCCGGACGTTTCCTGATAATCGGCAATCGTGTTGCTCGCCTGATTGGCAGAGCGTCCCGCCCAGTCCGTGCGAAACGGTCCCGGCTCGACCAGCAATACTTTGATGCCCAAGGGCTCGACTTCCTGGGACAGCGATTCAGACAGCGCTTCCACGGCGAACTTGGAGGCGTTGTAAAAGCTCAGCGACGGAAACGCCACGAGCCCGCCCACCGACGAGATATTCACCACGGTGCCGGCGCGGCGCTCGCGCATACCCGGCAGAACGGCGCGGGTCATCTCTGTCAGGCCCCAGACGTTGATTTCGAACATCTGCCGCACTTCGCTGATGTCGCTTTCCTCGAACGCGCCGAAATAGCCAACGCCAGCGTTATTGACCAGCACGTCGATCTGGCCGAAACGCTCGGTCGTGGCTTTCACGGCGGCGTTTACTTGCTCGCTGTCGGTGACGTCGAGTTTGAGCACCAGTGCGTTGCCTTCGTGGCCTTTGACGATGTCCTCGACCTGCTGCGGATTACGCGCGGTGACGACTGTCGGATAGCCCAGGCTCAGCGTGTGCAAGGCCAGCTCTCGGCCAAAGCCGGTGGAGCAGCCCGTGATGAACCAGACAGGTTTTTGCGTCGATGAAGTCATGCCGGGATTTCCTCATTCAGAAGTGAGTTCCAGAGGGTGATGCTGCTTTGGATGCGACAGCCTGATCTGCGCAGGGTGCCATTGGCGTGGGATGACGCGCGGTCCTGTAGGAGCCAACTTGTTGGCGAGCCGATTTACGTGTTGCCAGACAGGCCGCCTCGCGAACAAGTTCGCGTCTACAGGTTCTGTCTTGGATCGAAAAATCAGCAACGCCTCAGATCCAATGTGGGCGAACCTGTTCGCGAATAGGGGAGTTCGGGCGATACAGATGCAGTGGATTCACAGATCCATTCGCGGACAGGTCCGCTCCCACGGGTTGTGCATCTGCCTGATACCTCGGCAGGGCCACGGGCAAATCAGAACGCCGCACGCGTGCTCCAATCCCGATCAATGGGACTGCCGCACGCGTGCGCAACCCCGATCAATGGGAATGCCTTGGCTCGCCGCTTCTGGCAATCACCCGCAGATGCAGCGTCGCCGGTTCAAGGCAGCCGCCTGTGGATAACTGCCCCACCAGTTGCCGATACAACTCCTGCCACGGCGTTTGCGAAGGCGGCATGCTCGGTACGAAGCTCGCCCGCCGCTCGGCCATTTCCTCGTCCGACACCAGCACGTTCACGCTGCGATTGTTCAAGTCCACGCGCAGTCGGTCGTTGGTTTTCAGCAGCGCCAAGCCCCCACCGACCGCCGCTTCCGGAGACATATTAAGAATCGACGGGCTGGCCGAGGTCCCGCTTTGTCGGCCATCCCCAAGGCACGGCAGCGAATCGATGCCGCGCTTGATCAGCTCGGCGGGCGGGGCCATGTTCACCACCTCGGCGCTGCCCGGATAGCCCACGGTGCCTGCGCCACGAATCACCAGAATGCAGCGCTCGTCGATCTCCAGTGACGGGTCGTTGATGCGGGCGTGATAGTCCTCCGGCCCTTCGAACACAATCGCCCGCGCGTCGAAGCTGTTCTCGTTGCCAGGCTCCGACAGATAGGTTTTGCGAAACGCCTCGCCGACCACCGACATCTTCATGATCGCGCTGTCGAAAAAGTTGCCGCTGAGCACGATAAAGCCCGCGCGGTGCTTGAGCGGATCTTCGTACGGACGAATCACATCAGCATCGCTCGCCACAGCAGTGCGCACGATCTCACCAATGGTCTTGCCGGAAACCGACGCGCAGCCTTCGTGCAGCTTCCCGGCCTTTTGCAATTCATGCATGACAGCCGGCACGCCGCCTGCGCGGTGAAAACCTTCGCCCAGGTATTTGCCAGCGGGCATGCAATTCACCAGCAGCGGCACGTCTTCGCCGATCCGTTGCCAATCGTCCAGGCTCAACTCAATGCCCATGTGCCGGGCGATGGCGATCAGGTGCGGCGGACAGTTACTTGAAGCGCCCAGAGCCGAGGCCACGGCAATGGCGTTCTCGAAGGATTCGCGGGTCATGATCTGCGACGGGCGCATGTCTTCGTGGACCATGTCGCAAATGCGTTTGCCGGTGATATAGGCCATCTGCCCGCGCTCGCGATACGGCGCCGGGATGCTCGCGCAACCGGGCAGCGACATGCCCAGCGCTTCGGCCAGCGCGTTCATCGAAAGCGCAGTGCCCATGGTGTTGCAGTGGCCCACCGATGGCGACGCGGCAGTGGTCATTTCCATGAAGCCTTCGTAGTTGATCTCGCCGGCTGCCATCAGGTTGCGCGCATGCCACAACACCGTGCCTGAGCCAATCAGTTCGCCCTTGTGCCGACCGTCGAGCATCGGCCCGCCCGACAAGACGATCGACGGCAAGTCCGTGGTCGCCGCCGCCATCAGACAGGCCGGAGTGGTTTTGTCGCAACCGGTGGTCAGCACCACGCCGTCGAGGGGGTAGCCGTGCATGATTTCCACCAGGCCCAGATACGCCAGATTGCGATCCAGCGCGGCAGTAGGGCGGCGAGTCTGCTCGGCCATAGGGTGCACGGGAAACTCCATGGGAATCCCGCCCGCGTCACGAATCCCTTCCCTGACGCGCTTGGCCAATTCCAGGTGATGACGATTGCACGGCGCAAGGTCGCTGCCGGTTTGCGCGATGCCGATGATAGGCCTGCCGGACTGCAATTCTTCGCGGGTCAGACCGTAATTCATGTAGCGCTCGACGTAGAGCGCGGTCATGTCGGCGTGTTCGGGGTCGTCGAACCAGTTCTGGCTGCGCAGGCGGCGTTTTGGAAGGTCGGTCATGGCTCAGGTCTCTTGAGTATTAGCAGCCCTAGAGGCTGCTTATTTATATTTGTTACCGGTAACATTGCTCGTGCAAATTCATTTTGTAAACCGCTTTGTTGTGTTTTCAGCTGTGCTGTATCCCGCCGCCGGCAGGGTTGGCGCCATGTATAATCGCGAGCGCTTTATCTCTCCTTAGAAGGCACTCAATGAGTCTGGACGTCCCCGGCAGCAGCATTCCCGAGCAGCGTATCGCCGCACCGCGCATGGCTGACGTGGCGAAACTTGCGGGCGTGTCGAAGATGACAGTCTCCCGAGTGCTCGCCGGTCGCGAGGTCTCCGACAAAACCCGCGACAGCGTGATGGCCGCCATCGACAGCCTCGGATATCTGCCGGATGCGTCGGCGGGCACGCTGTCCAGCGGCCGTTCGGAATTCATCGTTGCGCTGGTGCCCTCGCTGGTCAGCTCCAACTTTGCTGACACTGTGCGCGGGCTCAACGATGTCGTGCGCGAGAAAGGCTTGTGCCTGTTGCTTGGCGATACCGATTACCACCTCGAACAGGAAGCGCTGCTGGTGCGCACGCTGCTGCGCCACCGCCCATTGGGTGTAATGCTCACTGGCGCCGCGCACCTGGACATCACGCGCAAGCTGCTGCATCAGGCGCAAGTGCCGGTTGTGGAAACCTGGGACCTGCCTGAGCAGCCCATTGATCAGGCAGTGGGGTTTTCCAACGCGCAAGCTGCCGCGGCGATGGTGGCGCATTTGCACCAGCGCGGTTATCGACGCATCGGCTACATCGGCGGCGCCTCCCCGCTGGATCATCGAGGTCAGCAGCGGCAGAGGGGTTATCTTCAAGCCGTCGCCGAACTGGTCCTGGGCGAGCCGCGCATGATCGAATACGGCGACTCGCCAATCACCATGAGTCATGGCGGCGAGTCGGTGCGCAGGTTGCTGGAAAAGTGGCCAGACACGGACGCGGTGATGTGCGTGAGCGATCTGTCAGCGTTCGGGGCGATCATGCAGTGTCATCGTCAGGGCCTTCGCGTGCCGCAGGACATCGCAGTGGCTGGCTTCGGCGATTTTGAAGTGTCGCGCTATTGCAACCCCACAATCAGCACTGTCGCGGTCGATCCTTACGGCATTGGTCGGCGCGCCGGAGAGCTGCTGATCGCCAGCGCCGATGCGCTGCGCTCGAGGACTGATCGACCAAAAGAAAGCATTGCCGTCGGTTATCAGGTGCTTGCTCGCGAAAGCACCTGATTGAGTCAGCTTTCAACGCGACAACAGATTCCGCGCCGCGAGGTTGCGCACCAGCGCGCCGACGCCAAAGGTCCACGGCTTGGCCTTGCTGCTGTGGGTCACCTGATTGTGCAGACTGCCAAGCAGGGGGCTGCTGATGCTCACCTGATCGCCCAGTTTGTGGGTGAAGCCGCCTCCGACGTTATCGCGGTCTTCGGTGGGCGCGAACAGAGTGCCCAGATACAACAGAAAACCGTCCGGGTACTGGTGGTTTTCGTTCAGCGTCTGGGCGGCCAGGTCTTCCGGGTCGCGGCTGATTTGTGACATCGAGCTTGAGCCCTTCATCACGTAGCCGTCTTCGCCTTTGACCTGCAGCTCGACCACGCAATTGCGCACATCATCCATGCTGAACGTCTCGTCGAACAGGCGAATAAACGGGCCGATGGCGCATGACGCGTTGTTGTCCTTGGCTTTGCTCAACAGCAGTGCGCTGCGACCTTCAAAGTCCCGCAGGTTGACGTCGTTGCCCAGGGTTGCGCCGTGAATCTGTCCGCGGCTGTTGACCGCCAGCACCACTTCAGGCTCAGGGTTGTTCCATTCGGATTTGGGGTGAATACCGATTTCACTGCCGGTGCCAACGGCGGCCAGTACCGGCGCTTTGGTGAAAATCTCGGCGTCCGGCCCGATGCCAACTTCCAGGTATTGCGACCACATCCCTTGTTCGATCAACAGCGCCTTGAGCTTGGTCGCCTGTTCGGAGCCCGGCTTGATGCTGCGCAGGTTGTCGCCAATTGCCGCGTGCACAATCGCGCGCACGCTTTCGGCTTTCGCCGGATCGCCGGCTGCCTGCTCCTCGATCACGCGCTCGATCATGCTGGCCGCGAAGGTAACGCCGGCGGCCTTGATCACTTGCAAATCGGCGGGGGCCAGCAGAAAGGGTTTGTTGAGGTCCGGATAAGTGCCGGAATTCGCCAGCAGGTCTTCGACGCTGCCGATCAATGTGCCCTGGATCTGGCGCACGGCCTGCAAGGGTGACTCGGTCTCGAGCAGCTCACTCAAGGTGGCGAAACGCTCGGATACGTCGAACACGCCGTCGGCGCGCAGCACCACCGCAGAAGGCCCGGCGACAATGCCCGGCACCCAGGCGCGACCAATCAGCGTGCCACTCAAACCGTCGGCAGGCAGGGAGTTTTCAGGAGTCAGTTGGAGGGGCATGGGCTAAGTCCTTGAGCTGAAATTCTTGTTATGGAAAGTTTCACGCTAATGACCGGACCCGATAAACTCCAATGACATCTGCTCAATTATCGATAACACTGGGTTATCGCTTGCTGAGGTCATCTTCGTGTCCGATATCTCCTTGCCGCACCTGTGCAACTGGCTTAAGTACAAGCATCTGATGCTGATCGACACGCTGGCACGCACCCGCAACATGCACCTCGCCGCGCAGCACATGAACCTCAGCCAGCCCGCCGTGAGCAAGATGCTTCGAGAGATAGAGAAACAGCTGGGCTTTGATTTGTTCGAGCGGCTGCCGCGTAATATGCCGCCCACAGCTTTGGGCGAACATGTGCTGCGCTACGCGCAGATCGCCCTGAATGACGCGAGTAAGTTCGTCGATCAAATCAGCAGCCTGCGCGAAGGTGGTCATGGTTTTTTGAGGGTCGGGGCGATTTTTGCGGCAACAGCCGTGGTGCTTCCGGACGCCATTGTGCAGATCAAGCAGCGCTGGCCGCTGCTGTCGATTGAGGTGGTGGAGCAGACCAGCGACCACCTGATGGAAATGCTTGAGGACAAAAAGCTCGACCTCGCCGTCGCCCGTTTCACCCATGAAAACCAACAGCAGATCTATGACTTCCGTGCGCTGGCGCCAGAACCGTTCTGCATGGTGGTCAACAGCCGGCACCCGCTGACGCAGCAAGACGAAACACCGCTGGAAGAACTGGGTAAATGGCCGTGGATCATGTACCCGATTGGCACGCCCATCCGTGCGCGAATGGAACAGGCGTTTGCCAAAGCGGGCATTGCCACGCCCAAGAACACCGTTGATACGATTTCGATGCAGACTTTTCTACAGGTCCTGCAGTCGGGACCGATGGTCGCTATGTTGCCGGAATCGATGGTCGGGCCGCATCTGGAGAGCGGTCTGCTGAAGATCCTCAATACCTCGTTGAAACTTGCCCCCCAGGACTACGGCATCCTCACGCGCAAGGGCGAGCCATTGCTCGGTGCGGCGTTGGAGTTTGCCGAGATCCTTTTTAAGAATGCACGGCTGGAGCGCGACGCGAAATCACTGTAGCAAGTAGACGGGGAATGCGGCATACCAGCGGCAGACTTATCACCTGACGACGCCGTCGGGCAGGCACTTTCCCGTGACAGCCAGGATGTGACGCTTACTTTCACCCTGATAACGCACCGTTATCATTCAATCGAAACATGTCATCGAGCAAGTCCCCACCGGCTCTGGATTAACCGGATTGTTACCGGTAACATAGCTAGTCACGCCACACTGTTTTACTCCCAATAAAAACAATCAGGCACCCACAGTGCCTAGGGATCTCACATGCAAACTGTTTCCCAGCGCCAACCCGGTGTCACGGGTGCGGGCGACCCCGGTTTTGAAAACCGGACCTATCGCAAAGTCATCCTGCGCATCCTTCCCGTCCTGCTGCTGTGTTACATGGCGGCCTATCTGGACCGCGTGAACATCGGTTTTGCCAAGCTCGACATGCTCAACGACCTGGGCTTTAGCAACACCGTCTACGCCCTTGGCGCGAGCGTGTTCTTCTGGGGTTATTTCTTGTTTGAGGTTCCGAGCAACCTGTTGCTGCATCGCTTCGGCGCGCGCTTCTGGATCGCCCGCATCATGCTCAGTTGGGCCGTGGTATCGATTGCCGTGGCCTTCACCGTGCCGCTGGCAGGTGTCTTCCACGTCCAGTCGGAAACCATGTTCTACATCCTGCGGTTCTTGCTCGGGATCTGCGAGGCGGGTTTCTTCCCCGGTGTGATTCTGTACCTCAACTACTGGTTTCCAACTCGCCGTCAAAGCCGGGTTATGTCGGGTTTTCTGATGGCCATGCCGATCAGTCTGACGCTGGGCGGCGTTTTGTCCGGCTGGCTGATGACCAAGATGCAAGGCGTACACGGCATGGCAGGCTGGCAGTGGATGCTGATCGTGGAGGGCATCCCGTCAGTGGTCATGGCGGTGGTGGTGATTTGCCTGCTGGCCGACAATATCGATAAGGCCAAATGGTTGTCACCGGCTGAGAGGGCAATGCTCAAGGCCAACTTGCAAACCGACAACAAAGGCAAGGCGACGAGCCTGCGTGAGGTGTTCTTAAATGGTCGTGTCTGGCTGCTGGTGCTGATTCTTCTGACGTTCAACACCGGCTTTTACGGCTTGGCATTCTGGATGCCTTCGATCATCAAAAGCGCCGGGGTTTCCAACCCGCTGGACATTGGCCTGCTGACCGCCATTCCCTACGGCATTGCCATTATCGCCATGACGCTCAACGCCCGTCACTCCAACAAGACCGGCGAGCGCCGTTTGCACGCGGCCATCCCCGCCTTCATTGGTGGGGTGGGGCTGATCCTCAGTGCCTATTTCGCCAACAGCGTCGTGCTGTCGATTATCTTCCTCAGCGTCTCGGCCTCCGGTGTGCTCAGCCTGATGCCGATCTACTGGACGCTGCCAGGCTCAGTGCTGTCGGGCGTCGCGGCCGCAGCGGGGATTGGCATGATCAACGCCATTGGCAATCTGTCAGGTTTTACTGGCTCGATGATCACGGCAGTGGCCGAGAACCTGACCGGCAACATCAACAATGGGACATACGTCCTTGGCGCCTGTTTATTCGTCAGTGGCACGTTGATTCTGTCGATACCCCGAGCAATGTTGGTAACCGGCGATAAGGTCGAGGACGACACCCACACTTCGGCGTCCGACGCTGCGCTTTCTCGGGGATAACTCATTACAACGCCTTTGAGACTGCCATCGCCGTACGCGATGGCAGCCTCGCCAATGCCTGATATACGGCTCTAGTCCTCACGCTTAACCTCGGTCGCAGATGATCTTCGTTCGACTTAAGTGAGAGGACTGAACATGAAAAACTTTCGAATCGGCCAAATCGTTCCCAGCTCCAACACCACGATGGAAACCGAAATCCCGGCGATGCTGACCTCGCGTTACTCGTTGTTCCCGGAAGAGCGTTTCACCTTCCACTCTTCGCGCATGCGCATGATGAAAGTCAGCCCCGAAGAACTGAAGAAAATGGACATCGACAGCGACCGTTGCGCGCTTGAATTGAGCGACGCGCGGGTGGATGTCATGGCCTACGCCTGTCTGGTGGCGATCATGTGTCAGGGGGCCGGTTACCACAAAGTGTCTCAGGACCGTCTGAGCAAAACCGTGCAGGACAACCAGGCGCCGACGCCGGTACTCAGCTCGGCGGGCGCATTGATCGACAGCCTGAACCTGATGAACTACAAAAAAGTCTCGATCATCACCCCGTACATGAAGCCGCTGACGCAACAGGTCATCGACTACATCGAAGCGGCGGGAATCGAGGTGGTGGATTCGATCAGCCTGGAAGTGTCCGACAACCTGGCCGTCGGTCGTCTGGACCCGATGGATCTGGTGGCCCACGCCGATCGATTGAACATCGGACAGGCTGATGGCGTTGTGTTGTCGTGCTGTGTGCAGATGCCGTCTTTGCCTGCGATCCAGGTCGTACAGGATCGCCTCGACAAACCGGTGTTGTCGGCGTCGGTCGCGACCGTTTACCAGATCCTCAAGACTCTGGGCCTCGAAGCCAAAGTGCCAAACGCCGGGCATCTTCTGTCGGGTAAATACTGAACTGAACGCACTTCTTTGTAGGAGCTGACGAGCAATGCGAGGCGGCGATGCGGTGTGTCAGACAGATCGCGATCGCAGCCTCGCGCTGCTCGTCAGCTCCTACATGATGTGTGTCGCGCGCAGGTGCGTGGGCGACGTGTAGGAGCGCGCTTGCCCGCGATTGCGGTATATCTGCAATAAATCTGTTGTCTGACGCACTGCTGTCGCGGGCAAGCGCGCGCCTACAGAAGCCGAGGTAATATGGCGGCCATTCACGCCAGCCCGTCCGGTATTCCTATGAAGCTCGACCCCGTCTCATTGCGCCTGTTCGTCAGCGTCATCGAAGAAGGCACCATCGCGGCCGCCGCCAAGCGCGAGCACATTGCGGCAGCGGCGGTGAGCAAGCGGCTCAGTGAGCTCGAAGAACTGCTCGACGCGCAGCTGCTGAACCGCACCAACAAAGGCATCACCGCCACCGACGCCGGCCTGTCATTGCTGTTCATGGCTCGCAGTGCGCTGAACAACCTCAACGAAATCGTCGTGCAGATGCGCGATTACTCCCACGGGCGTCGCGGCTCGGTGCATGTGCTGGCGAACATTTCCGCCGTCACGCAGTTCATGCCTGGCCTGATCAAATCATTCATGGATGTGTACCCGCTGATCAACATCGTGCTTGAAGAGCAGCGGAGTCTGGGCATCACCAAGGCCGTCGCTGAAAACCTTGCCGATGTCGGCATCTTCACCCGCTTGCCCCATGGCGCTTACATTGAAGTATTCCCGTTTCGCACAGACCGATTGGTATTGCTCGTACCTAACGGCCACCCCTTGGCTGACCGGGAAAGCATCAAGTTCAGCGACGCCCTGGACCATGAATTCGTCGCACTCAGAAGCGGCACGCACCTGAATTTCCAGCTGATCAAAGCCGCCAACGACCTCGGTCGCTCACTGAAAATCCGCATGGAAGTGTCGAGTTACGACGCCCTGTGTCTGATGGTTCAAGCAGGAGTTGGCATCGGCATCATGCCCCAAGGCAGCGCCGACATTTACAAAATGGATGGTGCTCGGGTGGTTGCACTGGATGAGGACTGGGCCAGCCGGGAGTTGACGTTGTGCGTGCGGTCCCGTGAAGGGTTGTCGACGGCGGCGGCGTTGTTTGTGGATCACCTTTTGGCGTCCCCCGCTCTGTAGGAGCGAATTTATTCGCGAGGCGGTGTGTCTGGCAGTAGATCCCTTAATGCCTGTTGTAAATCGTCGACCAAAAAAAACTCCCGATTCACCTCCGGCAATTCGGGGCGCTTCAAGACCAACACCGGCACCCCGCGCTCACGCGCCACTTCAAGCTTGGGCTCGGTGGCGCCGCTGCCGCTGTTCTTGCTGATCAGCACATCGATGTCGCGCTGCGCAAACAGCGCCCGCTCATCTTCCAGAAGAAACGGTCCACGAGCGCCGATCACTTCACAGCGCTCATTGCCGGGATAGCTGTCCAGCGCGCGCAGGGTCCAGAACTGATGCGACGGGATCTCACGCAAATGCTGCAACGGCTCGCGACCCAGCGTGAACAGCGGGCGCTTGAACGGCGCCAGCGCTGCGATCAATTCGTCCCAGTTTTCCACCTCGCGCCAATCATCGGCCCCACTCGCCACCCAGGCCGGACGCCGCAGCGCCCAACACGGGATGCCCGCCAGTTGTGCAGCGGTCGCGGCGTTCTGGCTGATCTGCGCGGCATACGGGTGCGTGGCGTCCACCAGCAAATCGATGCGCTCATCGCGCACGAAGTGCGCCAGCCCTTCAGCCCCACCGTAACCGCCGACCCGCACCTGACACGTGAGATCGGTGGGCACCCGCCCGACGCCCGCCAAGCTGTAAATGTGCTCTGGCCCCAACTGCCGCGCCATTGCCAGCGCCTCAGTCACGCCGCCCAACAGCAACAATCGCTTCATGCCGAGACCCCCGCGCGCCCGACGATGCCGCCCTGGCGGTCGATGGCGAACACTTCCACCTGAACCTGCGCAGGTACGACGCTGCGGGCGAAATTCAGCGCGTGCTGGCAAACGGCATCACCCAAGGCGATCCCCCGCGCGGCGGCCATCGCCAATGCCTGCTGACTGGTATTGGCACCCACAATGGCCGCTTGCAGCTCGGTATCGGCGCCGACTTCGGCAGCCCATTGCGCCAGCTGCGGCAGGTCGATGCTCGAATGCCGGCTGTGCAAATCCATGTGGCCTGCCGCCAGTTTGCTGATCTTGCCGAAGCCGCCGCACAGGCTGAGCTTGTCCACAGGCACTTTGCGCAGGTGCTTGAGCACGGCGCCGACGAAGTCACCCATCTCGATCAGGGCAATGTCGGGGATGTCATATACCGCGCGCATGGTGTCTTCGCTGGCGTTACCGGTGCAGGCGGCGATGTGCAGATACCCATTGGTTTTGGCGACGTCGATGCCCTGATGGATCGACGCGATATACGCCGCGCAGGAGAACGGCCGAACGATGCCGCTGGTGCCTAGAATCGACAGGCCACCCAGGATGCCGAGCCTGGGATTCATGGTCTTGAGCGCCAGTTCACCGCCGTTTTCAACGCAGGCCGTTACTTCAAAACCGCCTTGATAGCCGAACTCTTCGGCCAGTCCATCCAAATGCTCAATGATCATTTTGCGCGGGACGGGATTGATGGCGGGTTCGCCGACGCCCAACACCAGTCCCGGTCGGGTAACGGTCCCTACGCCGGGTCCGGCCAGAAACTTCACGCCTTTCCCGGCCATTAGCCTGACCTGCGAAAACACCAAAGCGCCGTGGGTAACGTCGGGATCATCGCCAGCGTCCTTGATCGTCCCGGCTTCGGCGCCGTCTGTGATCAAACGGCAAAATTCCAGTCGCATCTGCACTTGCTTGCCCTTGGGCAGCACTATCTGCACGGCGTCGTTGACCTCGCCGCCGAGCAACAAACGCGCCGCCGCCAGACTGGTTGCCGTGACGCAACTGCCGGTAGTCAAACCGCTGCGCAGCGGCGCAGGTTGTTCGGCGGTTTCTTCGCGCATCAGGGCTTGACCGTTTCCAGCAGCGTGATCGGCAATGCCTGACGCCAGGTGTCGAAATCGCCCAAGGGTTTGGTATGGGCCAGATGAATGCGCGTCAGCTCGCCGCCGTGGAGTTCGCGCCAGTTGACCAGCGCAGCCTCGCTTTGCAGGGTGACAGCGTTGGCGATCAGACGACCGCCTGAGCGCAGGTTCTGCCAGCAAATGTCCAGTACGCCGGGCCGGGTGACGCCGCCGCCAATGAAGATCGCGTCAGGTTGCTCAAGATCGGCCAAGGCCTGGGGCGCAGTCCCACGCACCAGTTGCAACCCCGGTACGCCCAGCGCATCCCGATTGAATTCGATCAATTGCTGGCGACCCTCATCGGCCTCGATGGCCAGCGCGCGACAGGTTGGGTGCGCGCGCATCCACTCGATGCCGATGGAGCCGCAGCCGGCGCCGACGTCCCACAGCAATTCGCCCGGCTTGGGGGCAAGGCGAGCGAGGGTCATGGCGCGTATGTCGCGTTTGGTCAGTTGGCCGTCGTGCTCGAAAGCCTCATCGGGCAGGCCGGCAAGGGTCGAAAGACGCAGCACATTGGCGTCGGCGCGGCAGTCGATGGCGACCAGATTCAAGGCAGCGGTTTCGGGATTGCCCCATTCGCTGGCGATGCCATCAACGCGTCTTTCGGCATCGCCGCCCAAGTGTTCCAGCACGCTCATGTGGCTGGGGCCAAAACCGCGCTCGCGCAGCAGGCCGGCAATCGCGGCAGGGCTTGTGCCGTCGTTGCTCAGCACCAGCAAACGTACGCCGTGGTGAAACTGCGCATTCAGCGCCGCCAGCGGCCGCGCAACGACAGACAGCGTGACCACATCCTGCAACGCCCAGCCCATGCGCGCTGCCGCCAGTGAAAAAGACGAGGGCGCCGGGTGCACGAGCATTTCATCGAACGGCACCTGACGCGCAAGGCTTACGCCCACGCCGAACAGCATCGGATCACCGCTGGCCAGCACGCAGACAGGTGCGCCACGCTGCTCAAGCACCGGGTGTAGCGAAAACGGACTCGGCCAATGACGACGCGCCGCTTGAATGCACGGCGGCAAAAGCGCCAGCTGACGCGAACTGCCGAACACTTGCTGCGCTTTTAGCAGCGCATGACGTGCGTTCTTTCCCAGCCCCTTGTAGCCGTCTTCACCGATTCCCACGACTGTCAGCCACGGCGACATGCACTTTCCTCAATCGAACTTCCGACAGACCGGCTTTTCATGCCTGCGGACAAAGCAGGCATAATACCGCGCCCACGGGGCACAAGTGTTTCTTCACGTTTCCAGCCAGCCTTCAATCAGGTGATCCATTGTCCGAGCCGCTCCACGCTCGCCCGCTTTCAACGCCATTACGCCCCTCGGCCTGTCCGGGGTTGTTGCGTATCGTGCCGGCGTTGGATGGCGGGATCTGCCGGATCAAACTGGCGGGGGGCGTTATCACCACAGCCCAGGCCAACGCCGTGGCCCAGGCCGCCGAGCGCTACGCCAGTGGCGTGATCGAAGCGACCAATCGCGGCAATCTTCAGATTCGAGGGATTGGCGCTGACCATCAGGGTTTGATCGCTACCTTGCTCGATGCCGGGCTGGGCCCGAGTAACCCGGCCAGTGATGACGTGCGCAACCTGATGCTCAGCCCCACCGCCGGGGTCGATGCGCAGCAGTTGTTCGACACGCGACCGTTGGCGCGGCAAATGCTGCATTCGCTGGAAAACCACCCAGGTTTTCACGACCTGTCACCCAAATTCGCGCTGTCGCTGGACGGCGGTGAAGGGCTGGTGATGCTTGAGCACCCCCATGACCTGTGGCTGTCAGCGATAGACGTCAACAGTGAAACGCTGCTGGCATTCGGACTGGCAGGCTGCCCGGCACAGGACTCGCCTGTTGGCGCAGTGCCGCTGGATCAGGCTCACGAGCTTGTGATCGCGGTGCTTGAGCTGTTTCTTGAATCCGCGCGCCCTGAGCAGACCCGCATGCGTCACCTGCTGGCGGAAATGCCGACCCAGACATTTGTCCAGCAACTGTCGGCCCGGCTTAAAACGCCGCTGCGAACCGCGCAAAGCATCACCTCATGGCGGCGTCAGCCGACAAAACCGAACGGCCACATCGGCATTTATCCACAGGCCGAAAGTGAGCGGGTGGCGATTGGTGCGGTAGTGCCACTGGGACGTCTCAGCCCATCGATGCTGACTCAAGCGGCACGCCTCGCAGAGCAGCTGGGCGATGGCACCCTGACGATGACGCCCTGGCAAAGCCTGATGCTGCGCAACGTCGCCAGCAAAGATGCCGACCAAGCGCTCAGCGGTTTGCAAGACGCAGGTTTGATTGTCAGCGCCGACCAGCCGCTGGCGCAGATGATCGCCTGCACCGGAAGCGCCGCCTGCGCAAAAGGCTTGGCCGACACTAAGTCCGATGCACTCAAACTCGCGGCTCATCTGCAATCAAGTCAGCCGGTTCATCTGACCGGTTGCGTGCGTTCCTGCGCTGCTGCGCATATCGCGCCAGTGACCTTGCTCGCCGTGTCCGACGGCCATTACGACCTCTATTTTCGCCACGCAGATCAGCCGGGTTTCGGCGAGTTGCGTGGGCGTGACCTCACTATTGAAGCAGTCGGCGCGCAGTTGAACGCCGGCTCACGGAGCAACACCGATGATTGATTACATCCGCGACGGCCAGGAGATTTATCGCAACTCCTTCGCGATCATTCGTGCCGAAGCCAAGCTCGACACGATTCCGGCCGACCTGGAAAAACTCGCCGTGCGGGTGATTCACGCCTGCGGCATGGTCGATGCCATCGCCGGCTTGCGTTACTCGCCGGGTGCAGGCAAGGCCGGGCGTGACGCGTTGGCCGCCGGTGCGCCGATTCTGTGCGACGCGCGGATGGTGTCCGAAGGGGTAACGCGCACGCGTTTGCCGGCCAACAATCAGGTGATCTGCACCCTACGTGACAGCAGCGTTCCGGATTTGGCCCGCGAGCTGGGCAATACCCGTTCTGCTGCCGCGCTTGAGCTGTGGCGGCCGCATCTGGAAGGCAGCGTGGTAGTGATCGGCAACGCACCGACTGCGCTGTTCTATCTGCTGGAAATGCTCGACGCAGGCGCGCCAAAGCCCGCGCTGATCCTGGGCTTTCCGGTCGGCTTCGTCGGCGCCGCCGAGTCAAAAGACATGCTCGCCGCTGACAGCCGGGGCGTGCCGTACGTGGTCATGCAAGGCCGTCTCGGCGGCAGCGCTATGGCCGCCGCCGCCGTAAACGCGCTGGCCACGGAGGTCGAATGATGCAGCCTCGCGGTCGTTTGATTGGCCTGGGCGTCGGCCCCGGCGACCCGGAACTGATCACCGTCAAAGCGCTGCGCCTGCTGCGTGAATCCCCCGTGGTGGCGTATTTCGTGGCCAAGGGCAAAAAGGGCAACGCGTTCGGCATCATCGAAGCGCATTTGCAGGATGCGCAAACGCTGATGCCGCTGATTTACCCGGTGACCACCGAGGCGCTGCCGGCGCCGATGTCCTACGAGCAAGTGATCAGCGATTTCTACGATACCTGTAGCGAGGATGTGGCAGCGCACCTGGACGCCGGACGTGACGTGGCGGTGATCTGCGAAGGCGATCCAATGTTCTACGGCTCCTATATGTATCTGCACGATCGTCTGTCCGAGCGCTATGAAGCCCAAGTTATTCCGGGTGTGTGCTCGATGCTGGGCGGGGCGTCAGTGCTGGGCGCGCCACTGGTCTATCGCAATCAGAGCCTGTCGGTGCTGTCGGGCGTACTGTCGGCTGAAGAGCTGAAACGCAAGCTGGTGGATGCCGATGCGGCGGTCATCATGAAGCTGGGGCGCAACTTGCCGAAGGTGCGTCAGGTGCTGGTAGAAACCGGCCTGGCGGATCGCGCGCTGTACGTCGAACGCGCGACCATGGCCAACCAGAAAATCGTACCGTTGGCCGAGGTCGATCCGATGTCGTCGCCGTATTTCTCGCTGATTATCGTGCCCGGCGAGCGGTGGCAGGGCTGATGAGCACGTCCAATTTGAAAGCCCCGGCCATTATCATTCTGGGCAAAGGTGCGCTGGCGACGGCGCTGCGGATTCAGCAGCTGTATCCGGACGCGCTGATTCACGGCCTGGCCGAACGCGTCGAGGGCGCGGACCGCATCTATAGCGAGTTCGGCGCCACGTTGCGTCAGCTGTATCAACAGGACACGCCGATCATCGCCCTGTGCGCGGCCGGCATTGTCATCCGAACGCTGGCGCCGCTGTTGCTGGAGAAGGGCGCTGAACCGCCGGTGCTGGCCGTTGCAGAAGATGGCAGCGCGGTGGTGCCGTTGCTCGGCGGTCTGGGCGGCGTCAATGTCATGGCCCGCGAGATTGCGGCGGGCCTTGAGGTCGCTGCGGCGATTACCACCAGCGGCGAACTGCGTTTTGGCACCTGCCTGCTCAATCCGCCCGCAGGTTACGCGTTGGGTGATCTGGAACTGGGCAAGCGCTTCGTCTCGGATTTGCTATCCGGCGAAAGCGTTCGCATTGAAGGTGCCGCGCCGTGGCTCGATCAGGCGCAGTTGCCCGAGGACGATCACGCGCAGCTGGCGATCCATGTGGGCAACGCCGAACGCGAGCCTTCTCCCCACGAATTGCTGATCTACCCGCGCAATGTACTGGTGGCGGTAGATGCGGCGCTGCCTGAATTGGCACATGCGGTGCGCGGCGCGTTGCACGAGGCGCGCATTGCCGTTCAGTCGCTCGCTTGCCTGTTGGCCAGCGATACCGAAATGGCGAACCCTGCACTGCACGCTGCGGCGGTGCAGTTGAGCGTGCCGTTGCGTTTTGTTGATGCCTCGTCTGATGTTGGCGAAATGGCTGAGCGCGCTCTGCCGCAACTGTCCCAGCCGATCAGAGGGGGCGAAGGCATTGCAATCGTCCTGGCGCCGCGGCCACTGGAGGTCGATCAGATCGGTCGTGGGCGAGGGCGGCTGGCGGTCATTGGTCTGGGCCCCGGCGCCAGAGACTTCATGATTCCGGCTGTCAAAGCCGAGCTGGCGCGCGCCAACGATGTGCTGGGTTACGAAACCTATGTGCGCATGGCCGGGCCGTTTCGTCCTGATCAGGTGCTGCATTGCACCGACAATCGCGAAGAAATGCAGCGCGCGCGGCATGCATTCGAACTGGCTGCACAAGGTCGTTCGGTGGTGGTGGTTTCGTCTGGCGATCCGGGCGTGTTTGCCATGGCGGCAGCGGTGCTTGAGGCCTTGCACGAATCCGACAACGCCCAATGGCATGCCGTCGATCTGGAGATTTTGCCGGGGGTTTCAGCGTCGCTCGCTACGGCCGCACAGGCCGGTGCGCCGCTGGGCCATGACTTCTGCGTGATGTCGCTATCGGATAACCTCAAGCCTTGGGACATCATCGAAAAGCGTCTGGACCTCGCCTGTCAGGCCGACCTTGCCTTGGCCTTCTACAACCCGATTTCACGTTCGCGCCCTTGGCAATTGGGTCGTGCGCTGGAGATCGTGCGTCAACACCGCACGCCGCAAACGGTGGTGACTCTGGGCCGCGACATTGGGCGTCCGGGTCAATCCCTGCGTGTCATTACCTTGGGCGAACTGACACCGGAGCAGGTTGATATGCGCACGATGGTGCTGATCGGCTCATCGCTCACTTGCAGCTTTGCGCGTGCCGACGGCGGTCTTTGGGCGTACACGCCTCGCTGGTACGGAGCCCGACCCCAGCAGTAATCCCTGCGACATCGGCTTTTTGCTCTCACTTCCGGTGGCACGCAAAAGGCCGGCACGGCTCTGATCTTCCCCCAGTCGCCGTAGGACGCGTCCGCGAATTCGGAGGTTTTCGGATATTTCTCTGCGCGATTGTGCACGGGGACTTACTTGCTGTTGAAATGCCCAAGACTATTTATCTGTAGGAAAACTTCTTTGTTATAAGGCGAGTTATCGGGCAGCCGTTATTTGACGGCGTTTGCCTGGGTGGAACGAGCAGGGTTTGCCGGGCTACATTTTGCGGTTCTATAAAATTTACAGGATGGCGGAGATGACTCGGTCGCCTATTCAGGGGTAGACGTCATTAAAGATGTTCGTTAGGTTTTATAGCGTCCGGATGGACAAACTAATTATTTAAAAGGACTTACCACATGAATGAACATGCAAATTACATCATGTCCCGTGACGAGCGCAGGGCGCTTGTTGGTGAAATGGGCGACAAGATCAACATCCCGGATCCGGTCGCCAGTGCAGTCGGTAATCCTCGTTTAGCGCGCTCGTTAGTACTGGATCCCAAGGATAAGGAAGCGTCGGTCGTAGGCAGGCAGATCGTGGCCTTTCTGGCGGGTATGGCGCGTGAAAACAAGACTGCAATCAAGCGTTCCTTGCTGTTTGCCGAAGCCGCGGCCGATGCTTCGTTCAATGCAAAAGCACACCCTGAGAAGTGGTTCAGCGAATTTACCAGGGGCATGTCCACATGTGGCTGGGCACGCACTGGCGAGGGCTATACCAAATACCACGCCCGAGAACAGCGCTTCACGATGGATGAGCTGGGCGTCAAGTTTCTTTCCACTGCGATCGCTGCTCTGGCCGGTCCCGGTCAGGCGGCTGCGCTGCTAAGTGGCATTGCAACCGAAGCCATCAGCGCTCTGAAGTCGCAACAGGGGCCGCTACGGGTATTTGAGCGCAACGCCAATGCGCACAACGGGTCTGATTTCGGCATCGGCTCGGCGCTCGAGTCCGATGGGGATGTATACATGGCATTGGGCAGCGCAGCGCTTAACTCCTCGTATAGCAGGGACAATTTTCTGTTCTGGGAGTGGCAGGCGCAGGACGTCAGTATTTTCAAGGCGAGCACCTTCTGGATACTGGATCTCGATGCCTATGACGACATCAAAGACGCTATCAAAGACGCGCTGGGTGAACGGGCGCGCAAGTATATTGCCGAACTGAAGTTTTAATCACGTCGGGAGTTACATTTGGAATGTAACTCCCCTTCAATATTTCCAGAGTCGAATGATCATGAGCAATGGATTGCAAAGTGTCTATCAAAGCGCCGGCAATTTAATTGCCTTTGCGCCCAGTCTCGAAACTTCACAGCTAAATGATGTGCTGGTGTCGGAGTTGTGCGCACAACTGGTCGCGCAGAGAGCGGTTAACGAACGTTTATCGGGAGATGACTGGACTGAACTTTATCTAGGAGCGCTTAAACAGTTTGCGTGGAGCATTTTGCATCGTAACCAATACCGTATTGGCGGCGGTGCGCTTGACGGTGTTACGCCTTGGGATGAAGTGTTAAAACAGTTTGCTCAGATGCGTGACATGAGCACTGGCTGTCTTGCACAAGCAGTGGAGCAGGCCATGTCATTGCTGCAACGCTCGGACCCAGGTTCGCCGGCGCTCACGGCAAGGCATGGCGACCCTGCCAATGGGCACCTTCACGTGTTCCATTTCAGCGCTGTGGATGCAGACGCCATCTTGCACAGTGTGCGGATATCGTTTCTCAGCCTTGAGGCGCAAACGCCCGCGTCGATCCTGCATCCTTTCAAAGCCAATCAGGTGTTGGGCAATGTCGAGATTCTCGCTTTCAACGCGGAACTCTCTGACATCGGGTACGACGACTATCGGGACGGATTGAAGGAAAAACTCGGTGAAAAAGCGCAAGAGCTTATCGTCCGGTTGCAGGTGAACGTCAATGAGTAGTGAGATCGCAAACAACGTTGTAGCCGGCACTAATCTGGTGTCATTCCTGTCGGGCTTCTCGCGGCAGGAGAAAAGCGATGTCTTGAAAGTCCTGCGCTTTGCCGATTACTTCGCCAGTGCCACGTGGCGTCGTCAGGATGCCTGGCTGAGCTGGATGATGTATTACCGTGCTCAGCTGCAAAAATTCGGCTGCACGCCCGGCGCTCAGGTTTTCATGGACCCGATCGTGGTCAGCGAGCCAGCTGAACTGGATCGGATCGTCTATACGATCAAAGGGCTGTCCGGCGTTGACCGTCTGGTGGAGGAAGTCGCGCGGGGTTTCAGATCAATGCGCATCAATGAATACGCCCGGGTGTTCTTTCAGCAGGGGCGCGGCGAGGGCACGCTAAGCACGTTTCAATCCGTACCCTGTGAACGCAATAGCGCAGGGCAGATTCAGATACTGATGATCGGGGTGCATGCCAACGCCTATGCCTCCAGCGATATTTTCGGACTTACTGAAATCACCAAGCGTGACATGGTCGTGAGGCTGACGGGCGGCATCTATACGTTCGATGCCAAGGCGTTCGCTCCGCACCGCGACTATCTGCGCAGTCGACTCCAGGGCAATGCTCGACTAGCCATTCAGAACCTGCGGTTCTGACAGCTCCAGCCGTGCAAGCTACTGAATCAAGTAGCCTCTGATCCCGGTAAAGATGATTTGCGCAGCCAGTGCGCAGACGAATAGCCCCATCAGGCGGCTGGCGATCTGCAGGCCTTGATCGCCAAGAATTCGTTCGATGCTGTTGGACAGATACAGCACAACGCCAACCGTGAGGCTAGCTAATGCAATGCTGACAATGGCAGTGAGCTTGTCGTCCCAATGTGGCTGGCTGACACCCATGACCAACAGCGCACCAATGGTGCCGGGCCCCACGGTCAACGGGATGGTCAGCGGTACGATGGTTACATCCTGCTGGACGTTATCGGTCTGGACCGCCGACTTGCCTTGCGCCATGGCCAGCGCCGAGATGAACAGCACGCTGCCGGCGCCAATTCTGAAAGCGTCGGCAGTGATGCCGAACACGCTGAAAATCACTCTTCCGAACAGATAGAGCAAGACGCTGGAGATCAGGGTTGCCAGCGCAACTTTCCAGGCGAGGTGCCGACGCTCCTTGCGCGAATAGCCGCGGGTCAGGCTGATGAAGCAGGACAGGACAAAAAACGGGCTATACAACACCAACATCTTCAAATAAACGCTGAACAACACGTGGAGCATGGGATTGAGCTCGCGGCAGCAGGGAGTGGACGTGAGGGAGTCTATCAGGCGGTGCAGACGCTCAAGCGTCAGATTTGCTGATAGCGATCACGGTCGGCGGCTTGGGCATTGGCCTGATTGATCGCACGCTGCGCCACCCAATGTTCCACCAGCTCACGAAGTTGCGACAGCTCGACTGGCTTGGCCATGTGCCCATCCATGCCCGATTGGCGGGCGCGATCCTTGTGCTCGGCCAGGATATGCGCGGTCAGTGCTACCACTGGCGTGCGCACGCGTTGATTACCGACCTCCCAGGCGCGCAGTTGCTGGGTCGCCGAAAAACCATCGAGGATCGGCATCTCGCAGTCCATCAGCACCAGGTCATAGTGCTGGGCTTTCATCGCGCGCAATGCTTCTTCGCCGTTGCTGGCGGTATCAGGCTGCAGGTTGAGCTTACCCAGCATGCCGCGAATGACCTTGGTGGAAATGCTGTTGTCTTCGGCCACCAGAATACGGAAGTCGCTCGGCACGTTGATTTCCGGGTTTGGCAGGGGCACAGGCAAATACGGCAACTGGCCTTTATTGCGTTGATTGAGCTCGTCCGCCAGCGTGGTTTTCAACGTATAGCCAGCCACCGGCTTGGCCAGAATGCGTTTGATCCCGGCATTGCGGGCGATGATTTTGCTCGGCGCGTTGCTGATGCCGGTCAGCATGACCAACAGAATGTCGTGGTTCAGGCTTGGGTCTTCTTTGATCTTGGCCGCGAGCTGCATGCCGGTCATGCCGGGCATGTTCTGGTCGAGCAGGACGATGTCGAAGTAATCGCGCAGATGAGCTTTGGTACGCAGCAGCGCCAGCGCCTCCTTGCCTGAAGGCACAGCGCTCACATTCAAGCCCCAGGCGCTGCATTGCTGGACCAACACCTTACGGCAGGTGTCGTTGTCATCGACTACCAACACCCGTGCGCCTTTGAGCGGGCCATCCAGATCAGCGGCTGGCTGCTCCAGACGATCAGGGTCCAGCGGCAGGCTCAGCCACAGCGTGCTTCCTTGATTGCTGCCGCTTTGAATGCCGAACTCGCCGTTCATCAACAGGATCAATTGCCGTGCAATGACCAGCCCAAGGTGGCCGCCGACCTTGCTCGCGGCCAGGAAATTCTTGCTGTGCAGCTCGGCATGGAGCAGGGCATCGCGCTCCTTTGGCGTCAGCGGCGAGCCGCTGTCCTGCACGGCAATGCGCAGACGCGGTTTGCCGCCGCGCGAATCCAGAGCGACGACCAGCAGAATCTCGCCTTCATCGGTCTTTTTCAGGGCGTTTTCCAGCAGGCTCAGCAGGGTCTGACGCAGACGGGTCGGGTCGCCGCTGATGACGCGTGGCACTTGCGGCTGAATGAAGCTGATCAGTTCGACACTTTGCTGCTCGGCTTTGGCGCGGAAGATGCTCAGGCAGTCCTCGATCATGGCGTTAAGATCGAACTGCACGTCGTCCAGCTCGATCTGTCCTGACTCAAGCTTAGAGATGTCGAGAATCTCGTTGATCAACGTCAGCAGCTCGTTGCCCGCGCTGTGAATGGTTTGCACGTAGTCGCGTTGTTTGACGGAAAGCGGCGTGCCCAACAACAACTCCGTCATGCCCAGCACGCCGTTCATGGGCGTACGAATTTCGTGGCTGATCTTTGCCAGAAACTCGGCCTTGGCGTTGATCTCGGCGGTGCTCGCCGCAAGTTCGCGACTGATGCTGAAGTTGTCTTCGGTGATGCTGCGATGGCGTTCGCTCAGGGCAATGCTCATCAGCAGCCCGCACAGGCAGAAGATTGCTAGCAAGCCGATGATCAGCTGTTGTGCCGGGATGTTGGTCAGCCACAGCAGCGCCGGAAGAATCACCAGGCATCCCAGGTTAAACACGATCATCGCGATGACGAACGGACGCGCCGGGGCATAGCCTTTTTGCAGGTGGTAAATGGACACCAGCGTAATGGCAAGTGTGGTGCAGGCCACCAGCAAAAAGGTCAGCACGTTGAGCGGCAGCGTGTCGACGAACAGCACCAGCAGTGCGCCGAACCCGATCACCAGCAGTGAGCCCATCAACAACCGATTCAATGCTTCGACACCGCGCTGCACAAAGAAACAATGGGCGAACAGCAGCCCGGTTGCCGCCGCCATCAGCAAAGCGATATGCGCGCTTGGCGTTTGGGCGATATGCCAATGGGTCAGCCACGGTGCCTGAAGGTTGAGCAGTAGCATGGCGCTCAAGCCCAGACAGGCTTCGCAAGCTGCGAGCCAAAGACTGCTGGGGGAGCGGGTTTGGGCGAATCGGGTAATGTTTTGCAGGATCAGCATGGCCAGCGAGCCGAAGAACAGCCCAAGCAGCAACGGCTGGCGTTCGTCCGCCGCAGCCGTGATGGCCGGCTGCAGCGAGATGCTGGGGCGCAGTTCCTGTTCGGATTTGAGCCGCAGGAAAATATCCAGCGGGCGATTGCTTTGCGGTATGGGCAGCAGGAAATCGAACGAGGGAAGCGGTTGAGCGGTTCGCGGAACATCGTTACCGGTGCGCGAGTGGTCAATCATCTGTTGGCCGTCGAGGACGTACATGTCGACGGTGGCAAGATCTGGCGCAAAGATGCGCAACAGCTGTTCGTGATCGGTCGGCGGCACCTGATAGTGCAACCAGAGCGCAGCCCCGCGGGGGGCCGCGCGCACCTGATCGAGCTGAACGGGGCTGAATTCGGTGTCGTAATGGGAGGAGCGAATATCGCTGAGTTGCAGATTGGCCTGGTCGTCGACGAGCGTCGACCATCCTGCACTGACCTCGGCGCCCGCCATGGGCGTGCAGAGCAAGGTCAGCAGTGTGACGATCAATCCTGTGGCAATCCTGAGCCAGCGCACGGCGAAATCCCTTCGTGAATGAAGCCATTATCTCTCGGCGGCACTGGAAGTTCAGGCAGGCATTTACCGCAAATGCCTGTCTGAGCGAGTCTTACTCCAGGTTTCCACCGTTTTCACGAGCAATGGCGCGGTAGCCAATGTCGGTACGATAGAAACAGCCTTCCCAATCAATCTTTGCTGCCAATGCGTAAGCCTGTTTCTGTGCCTCGCCAACGCTGTTGCCCAACGCTGTCGCGCACAACACTCGACCGCCTGACGTCACGACCTGACCGTCTTTAAGCGCCGTTCCTGCGTGAAACACTTTGCCCGGCAGGGTGGCCGCTGCGTCCAGCCCGCCAATCACGGTGCCTTTGGCATAGTCGCCCGGATATCCGCCTGCTGCCAGCACAATGCCAAGGCTTGGACGTGGATCCCACTGGGCTTCCACTTTATCCAGCGCCTGTGCCAGAGCCGCTTCAACCAGCAAAACCAGACTCGATTGCAGACGCAGCATGACCGGTTGGGTTTCAGGGTCGCCAAAGCGGCAGTTGAACTCGATAACCTTCGGGTTGCCAGCCTTGTCGATCATGAGACCAGCATAGAGGAAGCCGGTGTAAATGTTGCCTTCCTCAGCCATGCCTCGGACGGTCGGCCATATGACCAGATCCATCACCCGCTGATGGACCTCGGCAGTGACCACCGGTGCCGGGGAATATGCACCCATGCCGCCAGTGTTCGGGCCGCTGTCGCCGTCGCCGACACGCTTGTGATCCTGGCTGGTGGCCATGGGCAGAACATTCTTGCCGTCGACCATGACGATGAAGCTGGCTTCTTCGCCGTCGAGGAATTCTTCGATCACTACGCGCGACCCGGCGTCGCCAAATGCATTGCCGGCGAGCATGTCACGCACGGCATCTTCGGCTTCGACCAGCGTCATGGCGACGATAACGCCTTTGCCCGCAGCCAGACCGTCGGCCTTGATCACGATCGGTGCGCCCTTTTCGCGCAGGTACGCCAGCGCAGGCTCGATCTCGGTGAAGTTCTGGTAATCGGCGGTCGGAATCTTGTGACGCGCCAGGAAGTCTTTGGTGAACGCTTTCGAGCCTTCCAGCTGTGCAGCCGCTGCGGTCGGGCCGAAGCAGTCCAGACCACGGGAACGGAACAGATCAACCACGCCGGCCACCAAGGGTACTTCCGGGCCGACGATGGTCAGGGACACATTCTTCTCGGCAAAGTCGGCCAGTTGCTCCAGTGCGAGAACGTCGATGTCGACGTTCTCGCACTTCGCTTCCGTGGCCGAGCCAGCGTTGCCCGGCGCAACAAATACCTTCTGCACGCGAGGGTCCTGCGCAACTTTCCAGGCCAGTGCGTGTTCACGGCCACCGCTGCCGATGATGAGTACGTTCATTTGAAAAACCTCGATGACGCTAATTCTGTGTGGGGTCGGCTAGCGACCCTGTTCTGTAGGAGCCAACTTGTTGGCGAAGCGGTCGCCCTGCGTACACAGGAATATCGTTTCGCGAACAAGTTCGCTCCTACAGGGGACGTGCATTCAGTGCCGGAAATGACGCATCCCGGTGAAGACCATGGCGATGCCGGCTTCATCCGCGGCTGCAATCACTTCTGCATCACGCATCGAGCCGCCTGGCTGGATCACTGCGGTGATGCCGACTTTTGCTGCGTTGTCGATGCCGTCGCGGAACGGGAAGAACGCGTCCGAGGCCATGACTGCGCCCTGCACCTGCAAACCTGCGTGTTCGGCCTTGATGGCGGCGATGCGCGCGGAATTCACACGGCTCATCTGGCCTGCGCCGACGCCGATGGTCTGGCGATTCTTGGCGTAGACGATGGCGTTGGATTTGACGTACTTGGCGACTTTCCAGGCGAAGATCAGGTCATGGATTTCCTGTTCGGTCGGGGCACGCTGGGTGACGACTTTCAGGTCATCGGCGCTGATCATGCCGATATCGCGGCTCTGCACCAGCAGGCCACCGTTGACGCGTTTGTAGTCCCACGCCGCGCCACGCTCGGCGGCCCATTGGCCGGTGGTCAACAGGCGAACGTTGGTTTTGGTGGCGATGACAGCCTGAGCTTCAGCGCTGACGCTCGGCGCAATGATGACCTCGACGAACTGACGCTCGACGATAGCCTTGGCCGTCTCAGCGTCCAGTTCGCGGTTGAACGCGATGATGCCGCCAAAGGCTGATTCGCTGTCGGTGGCGTAAGCCAGTTCGTACGCCTGACGAATGCCGCCTTCGGCATCCAGCGCAACCGCCACGCCGCACGGGTTGGCGTGTTTGACGATGACGCAGGCTGGCTTGACGAAGCTCTTCACGCATTCAAGCGCAGCGTCGGTGTCGGCCACGTTGTTGAACGACAGCTCTTTGCCTTGCAGTTGGGTCGCAGTGGCGATGCCGACTTCGGCTGGCTTGGCCTCAACATAGAACGCCGCGCTCTGGTGCGGGTTCTCGCCGTAGCGCATTTCCTGCGTTTTGATGAACTGGCTGTTGAAGGTGCGCGGAAACTGGCTGCGACCTTCTGTGCTCAAGGTTTCAGCCGACAGATCGACGCTGCCCAGGTAGTTGGCGATCATGCCGTCGTAAGCTGCGGTGTGCTCGAACGCCTTTAGCATCAGGTCGAAACGCTGGGCGTAGGTCAGGCCGCCGGCTTTCAGGCTTTCAAGCACCTGCGCGTAGTCGCCTGCGTTGACCACGATGGCCACGTCTTTGTGATTCTTTGCAGCGGAACGGACCATGGTCGGGCCGCCGATGTCGATGTTCTCGATAGCGGTCGGCAGGTCGCAGCCCGGCTTGGAAACAGTGGCTTCGAAGGGGTAGAGATTGACTGCAACCAGGTCGATCGGCTTGATGCCGTGCTCGCTCATGATGGCATCGTCGATGCCGCGACGGCCGAGGATGCCGCCATGGATTTTCGGGTGCAGGGTCTTGACCCGACCGTCCATCATTTCTGCGAAGCCCGTGTAATCCGCGACTTCTACCGCAGCAACGCCGTTGTCCTTGAGCAGCTTGAAGGTGCCGCCGGTGGACAGAATTTCGACGCCCAGGGCTTCGAGTTCGCGGGCGAATTCAAGGATCCCGGTCTTGTCGGATACGCTGATCAAGGCGCGGCGGATCGGCAGGCGAGTAGTCTGGTCGGTCATCTCAACTTCCATCAAAAGCAAAAAGAGTCAGCAAAAAAAACGACCGCAGGGGACTGAGGTCGCTTTTCTGTTTTGAATGCTTACAGCAGATCGTACTGCTTGAGTTTCTTGCGCAACGTGCCTCGGTTCAGTCCGAGCAACTCGGAGGCCTTCGTCTGGTTGCCCTTGACGTAGTTCATCACGCACTCGAGCAATGGGGCCTCGACTTCCGAGAGCACCAGATTGTAGACGTCAGTGACGGCAGCACCTTCAAGGTGAGCAAAATAATTGTGCAGCGCCTTCTCAACGCTGCCACGCAGGGTTTGACCCTCTTCGCTCGGCGTGTTGAGGTGCTGTTTCAAATTTACGTTGTCGCTCACGGGTGTCGTTCCACTCACTAAAGTCTCTGTCATCATCGTCATGCGGCCACCTCTTGTTCGTCCCCTGCATCCGGGCTTTTATCTCGTTCAAGGAAGAACTCCCGAACGTTGGCGCACTGTGCTTCCCTATCTTCCAAACGATTGAACTGGGCGCGAAACTCCCTGGCGCCCGGCAAGGTTGCGAGATACCAGCCGACATGCTTGCGCGCAATCCGCACGCCCAGCACATCGCCATAGAAAGTGTGAAGCGCAGCCAGATGCTCTAGCAGAATGCGTTCCACTTCACTGAGCTGCGGCGCAGGGAGTTTTTCCCCGGTGCGCAGGTAGTGTTCTATCTCGCGAAAAATCCACGGTCGCCCTTGGGCAGCCCGACCAATCAATAACCCGTCGGCGCCGGTCGCGTGCAGCACGTGCCGGGCTTTTTCGGGTGAATCGATGTCGCCATTGGCGAATACAGGAATGGACACCGCCTGCTTGATCGCAGCAATCGTGTCGTATTCCGCTTCCCCGGTGTACAGATCTGCACGGGTTCTGCCATGTACCGCCAGCGCAGTAATGCCTGCTTGCTCGGCGATTTTGGCGACCGTGAGACCATTTTTGTTCGCCCGGTCCCAGCCGGTGCGAATCTTCAGCGTGACCGGTACATCGACTGCGCCAATGACGGCCTGCAGGATTTCGGTCACTAGCTGTTCGTCCTTCAACAACGCGGAGCCGGCAGCCTTGTTGCAGACCTTCTTTGCCGGGCAACCCATGTTGATGTCGATAATTTGTGCGCCAAGTTCAACGTTCGCACGTGCGGCATCTGCGAGCATTTGCGGGTCTCCACCGGCGATCTGTACCGAGCGCGGCTCGGGATCACCTTCGTGGATCATGCGCAGTCGCGATTTGCGACTGTTCCACAGGCTCATGTCACTGGTGACCATCTCCGAGACCACCAGGCCTGCGCCGAGTTGGCGACAAAGCTGACGAAAAGGCTGGTCGGTGACTCCTGCCATCGGGGCAAGGATCAAGCCGTTTTGCAATGTGTACGGACCGATGCGTACCGCCGACATAGGGTGTGCCTGTTGTGGGGCCGAATCACGAGGTCTGGTCTGAAAAATGCTTCTTGAGCAATTCAGCCGGGACCCAGAGTATGAAAAAGGGTGGGCATGATACCCGCTCTCGATGACTGGATAAAGGCTGAATTGGATAAAATCTGAACAGCTGATGGGTTATCGCAAACAGTTCGTTTGGAGTGCGCAATGTCATAAAACTGTCGTCGTCTTTTGGGCAAGCCCGTGCTGCATTGCAGTGCGCTGGAACCGTGCCCGGCAAGCCCTGTTTTTACTCGGGCGAGCGAAAGCTCAAGCTGTAATTCACCGCTTTAGTGCCCGGATCCAGTACGTCCAGTGCGATGTGGATGGGCGTCTGCGGTGGCATTTCATCCTTGCCCGCCAGTTCGCCGCTCAAATATTCGGCCGGTTTGAACCGACGATTGGCAACGGACTGACCACCGGCGTCGGCGAATTTCAATTCCAGGACAGGGAAGGGCTGGGGAAAGGAGGCGCGGTTATAGATGATGGCATCGACCACCAACGCGCCTTGAAACTCAGGATGGCTGCGCACCACCAGGTTGCTGCTTTTGAGCAGCTTGATATCGACCTTGGCTGGCACCTTGCAGCCAACCTGCGGGCAAATCTCCTGGAACAGTGTTCGATACTGGTCCTGCCGCGCCAGTTCTTCGAAGTGATACCACACGTATTGGCCTGCCAGGGCTCCGAGCGCTATCAGCACCAGCAAGAGCAGTAAAATGCGGCGACCCCAGCGAGGCTTGGGTTTTTGCCAGTCCAGTTGCAGCGGATCGTCCATCAGGTCGCGCAACGCTTCATCCCGCAGTCCGGGCTCGTTACGGCCGCGCTTGTTGCGCGGTAATGGTTGCGGTTGTTCGTCGTCGGTCTCAAGGCGAGCGTCGTCGTCGAGGGCCGAGAAGCGTTGGGGTTTGCTCAGGCCAAGCTCTTCGTCGTCGTGCCGGTGTCTGAAATCGCGGCCTTGGTCCACGTCGTGGGGATTTTGCGCATCGCGTTCGATGAACACGGTTTGCTTGCCGGGCGCGTCATCGAAGTCGTCCGGTCCAGACGAAAACGATGGCTCCGTGCGGTTGTCATCGCGCTTAAAGTCGTGCTCGTCGTGCTCGAAAGGCGCTTCCAGAAGCGCGTCGTCGTCATGCTCATCGATGACCTGAACCTTGAGCTCGGGGAGATGGTCGACGTCATCGTTGGTCAGCGCTTCGTTCCAGTGATCGTGGGCGGTGTCGGCATCGCCGCGATGTGCACTCATGGGTGCAACGTGATCAATGTCCCGATGGTGACTGGCTTGCCCGAATGTCTCGGGCAGCTGGATTTCCCTCTGCTCGAGTCGTGCCAGTTCGACGTCAAGATCGTCCAGGTCCAGGCTGTCGAGGTCCAGTTGCCGCGTTTGAGTCTTGATGATGGGCTGCTTGGACTCGGCGACCGGTTCTGGCGTTGGTGCTGGTTGGTCTGCGAGAGCTAGTGGCGGGGGAGCCAGTACCGGCAGGGCAGTCGGCGATTCTGCGGGCAGGGCAATCGAGGGGGGCGGTTCTTGCCGGGGAGTGGCAGCTGCAGTAGCTTGAGAGCCCGCGCCGCGTTGCTCCAGCAGTTGCTTCGCTGCGTTGAACACCTGAAGGCATGAGCCGCAGCGAACGACGCCGCGGGCCACGCTCAATTGGGCGTGACTGACACGAAAACTGGTCTGGCAGTGCGGGCACTGAGTGACGAAACTGTCGGTCATGCGGGTATCCGGGGGTTCAAGCGAGCGCCTTAGGGTAGTTGACGAATGTGTTAGCCGTTAACGACGGCGGCCAGTGATGCGCACCCAGCCGTCGCGATTGGCGATCGGGTCAAGGTCAAACGTCTCGGCATACGCAGCAGCCACATCCTCACCTTGTTCAGCGAGGATGCCGGACAGCGCCAAACGGCCACCGCTTTTCACCAGCGTTGCCAACTGAGGCGCCAAAGACACCAGCGGGCCTGCAAGGATGTTAGCTACAAGCACATCGGCCTGCTCGGGCGGCAGGTCTTGCGGAAGGTACAGTGGAAAGCGTTCTGGCGCGATGTTGTTGCGACCGGCGTTGTCGCGCGAGGCCTCTAGCGCCTGCACGTCGATGTCAGTCCCGACTGCCAGTTTTGCGCCCAGCAGCAGGGCCGCGATGGCGAGGATGCCAGAGCCGCAACCGAAATCCAGCACGTTGCAGTCTTTGAGTTCCTGACCGTCGAGCCATTCCAGGCACAGCGCGGTCGTCGGGTGAGTACCTGTGCCAAACGCCAGACCCGGATCGAGCAGCAGGTTCACTGCCTCAGGCTCGGGCGCCGCGTGCCAGCTCGGCACAATCCATAGGCGGTGACCGAAGCGCATCGGTTGGAAATTATCCATCCAGCTGCGCTCCCAGTCCTGATCTTCGATCACTTCGTGCATGTGCTCGGGCAGTTCGGCGCCGGTCAGCAGTTGCAGGTGAGCGAGGACCTGATCGGCGTTGGTGTCTGCTTCGAACAGGGCCAGCAGATGGGTGTGCGACCACAGCGGGGTGGTGTTGAGTTCAGGCTCGAAAATCGGTTGATCTTCAGCGTCCATGAAGGTCACGGACACGGCGCCGACTTCGAGAAAGGCGTCTTCGTAGGTTTCGGCTTGTTCTGGGCTGATGGCGAGACGGACTTGCAGCCAAGGCATGGCGGATTACCTTCGAATAAAAAAATTGATTGGCGGCACGAAGCCCCGAAGACCGGCAAGTTTACGGGTTTCGTGAAAAACAACAAAGCGGTTGCAGAGCGCGCAGCTTTCAAGAACGCCGTAAATTCCTGTAGGAGCGAACTTGTTCGCGAGGCGTTCTGCCTGACACACCGTCTCGCCAACAAGTTGGCTCCTACAGAATGTTTGGCGCCGTGCACAAACAACAAAGCCGCTCGAAAGCGGCTTTGTCGATCTGGAGCGGTTGGCTAAAGAATCAATGTTTCTCTTCGGCCAGCTTGTGTTCCAGGTAGTGGATGTTGACGCCGCCTTCGCAGAAGCCTTCATCACGGGTCAGATCACGGTGCAGCGGGATGTTGGTCTTGATCCCGTCGACCACGATTTCGTCCAGGGCGTTACGCATACGCGCCATGGCTTCGTCGCGATCCTTACCCCAAGTGATCAGTTTGCCGATCAACGAGTCGTAGTTTGGCGGAACCGAATAGCCACTGTACAGGTGCGAATCGACGCGAACGCCATTGCCGCCTGGTGCGTGGAAATGCTTGACCTTGCCCGGGCTCGGCATGAACGTTTTCGGGTCTTCGGCGTTGATCCGGCATTCCAGCGCGTGACCATGAATGACCACGTCATCCTGGGTAAACGACAGCTTGTTGCCAGCGGCGATGCTGAGCATCTCCTTGACGATGTCGATGCCAGTGACCATCTCTGAAACCGGGTGCTCGACCTGAACACGGGTGTTCATTTCGATGAAGTAGAAGCGACCGTTCTCGTAAAGAAACTCGAACGTGCCCGCGCCACGGTAACCGATGTCGATGCATGCCTTGACGCAGCTGGCAAATACAGCCTGGCGCGCTTCTTCGTCGATGAACGGTGCCGGCGCTTCCTCAAGCACCTTCTGGTGACGACGTTGCAGCGAGCAATCGCGGTCGCCCAGGTGGATCGCCTGGCCTTGACCATCGGAAATGACCTGCACTTCCACGTGACGTGGGTTAGTCAGGTACTTCTCCAGATAGACCATTGGGTTACTGAACCAGGCAGCCGCTTCGGCGCGGGTCTGCTTGGCCGCTTCGATCAGGTCTTCCTCTTTGTGCACAACGCGCATGCCGCGACCACCGCCGCCGCCAGCGGCTTTGATGATCACCGGATAGCCGACTTCGCGACCGATGCGCAGTGCGGTTTCTTCGTCTTCAGGCAGTGGGCCGTCGGAACCGGGAACGGTTGGGACGTTGGCGCGTTTCATGGCGTCTTTGGCCGAAACCTTGTCGCCCATCAGGCGAATGGTGTCAGCTTTAGGGCCGATGAAAGCGAAACCGGATTTCTCCACCTGCTCGGCGAAGTCAGCGTTTTCTGCCAGGAAACCGTAGCCTGGGTGAATCGCCGTCGCGCCAGTCAGTTCGGCAGCCGAGATGATTGCCGGAATGTTCAGGTAAGACAGGTTGGCGGGTGCCGGACCAATGCAGACGGTTTCGTCTGCCAGGCCAAGGTGCATCAACTCGCGGTCTGCCGTGGAGTGAACCGCGACAGTCTTGATGCCCAGCTCTTTACAGGCACGCAAGATGCGCAAGGCAATTTCGCCGCGGTTGGCGATCAGAACTTTTTCCAACATCGCAGGCTCTCCCCGGTTCAAACGATGGTGAACAGCGGCTGGTCGTACTCAACCGGCTGACCGTTTTCTACCAGGATGGATTCGATCACGCCGCTGACCTCCGCTTCGATGTGGTTCATCATTTTCATCGCTTCGACGATGCAAATGGTGTCGCCTTTCTTCACGGTCTGGCCAACTTCAACGAATGCAGGGGAAGTCGGAGCCGGGGTGCGGTAGAACGTACCGACCATTGGCGACCTGACGACAGTGCCGTTGAGTTTCGGAGCCGAAGGTGCTTCTGCTGCAGCGGCAACCGGAGCGGCCGGAGCAGGCGCTGCAACTGGAGCTGCCATTGGCGCGGGGGCGTAATACTGCTGCGCTGGAGTCTTGCTGTGACGGCTGATCCGAACGGATTCTTCGCCCTCACGGATTTCCAATTCGTCGATGCCGGACTCTTCCAGCAATTCGATCAGTTTCTTGACTTTACGGATATCCATCAATCATCAACTCCCAGGGGTCGGTCAGGGGTATTTGGCAGCCGGTTAGGCTGTGCGGCTCAGCTTCAGGCTTCGCCGGTCACGCCTTCGAACTTATGGCCACTTGTTCCAGGGCAGCCTCCAGGGCCAGTCGGTATCCGCTGGCGCCAAGGCCGCAGATCACACCTACAGCAACATCTGAAAAGTAGGAGTGATGGCGGAAAGGTTCGCGCTTGTGCACGTTGGACAGGTGCACTTCGATGAATGGGATGCTCACTCCCAGCAGCGCGTCACGTATTGCAACACTGGTGTGCGTAAAAGCCGCCGGATTGATCAAGATGAAATCCACACCTTCATCGCGGGCTGCATGAATTCGGTCGATCAATTCGTACTCGGCGTTGCTTTGCAGGTACATCAGATGGTGGCCAGCATCGCGAGCGCGCTGTTCCAGGTCCTGATTGATCTGGGCCAACGTGATCGCGCCGTAGATCCCAGGTTCCCGGGTACCCAGCAGGTTCAGGTTAGGTCCATGAAGAACCAGAAAAGTCGCCATCAGTTGTTCCTTGTGTTGAGCGCTGTGCTTGCGCGCACTTCAGTTGCGGGCATTAAATGCGCAGCGACTATGCCGCAAACCGCATTGCACTGTCCAGTTAACCGCAATAGCCAGCACGATGCCCGATGTTCGCGCAAAATTTGTGACTAAGCTGCTAAATTTGGTCATTGGCTCTAGATAGGCGCTCTGAGAAGCCTTCGACGTCGATTTCGCCGACGACGCGCACATTTGTCAGCTCGTTCCCGTCTTTTCCGAAAAACAGCAGCGCTGGTGGCCCGAACAGTTTGTAGTGATCGAGTTTTGCTCGCTGCTCTGCATTGCTGTCGGTCATGTCGAAACGGATGAGTCGATAGCCTTTGAGTTGATCGACGATCTTCGGGTCCGGTAGCACTTCATGTTCGATCACTTTGCAGCTGATGCACCAATCAGCATAGAAATCGAGCAGCAGCGGTTGCCCTGCGTTCTTTGCATCACCGAGCGCCTGGTCCAGCTGCGCTGCCGTTGTGACAGTTTGCCATTGCGATGCTGTGGCGCTGGCTGCGGTGCCGGTGTTCAGCACCGATTGTGGCCGACCCAGTGGCCGCAAAGGATCACCCTGGCCGCTGAATGCGCCGTACCAGCACGCCAGAGCGTAGACCAGGAGAAACAGGCCGAGCAGTTGCGCCAGCCGTCCGCGGGCAGTTTTGACTGTGAGCTCCAGCGCACCGAGGAACAGCGCGATGCCAGCGCACAGCAGACCGATCAGCAACAAGGTGATAGGGCCAGGGATCACTCGGCTGAGCAATCCAATAGCCAGGGCTAGCAGTAAAACGCCAATGGCGTTCTTGACCGAGACTAACCACGGTCCGCTTTTTGGTAGCCATGCCGCGCCACCCGTGGCGACTAGCACCAATGGCGCACCCATGCCCAATCCCAATGCGAACAGCTTGAGCGACCCTCCGACGGCATCGCCGCTTGCGCTTATATAAAGCAGGGCGCCAGCCAATGGCGCGGACACGCATGGCGAAACCAGCAGGCTCGAAACCACGCCCAAGACCGCAGCCCCCCACAACGAGCCGCCTTTGGTGTTGCCGGCGATGCGGTCCAGGCGGTTGCTGACCGATTGCGGCAGACGCAGTTCGAACAGACCGAACATGGCGATGGCGAACACCACAAAAAACAGAGCAAAAGGCACCAGCACCCAGGCCGATTGAAGTCGCGCCTGCAAGTTGAGGCTGGCGCCAAACATGCCCATCAGGGCGCCGAGAACGGCGAAGCAGACCGCCATCGGTAGCACGTAGGCCAGCGAAAGAGAGAAGCCGCGCAGGCCGCCGATCTGTCCGCGTAAAACGACGCCGGACAGGATAGGCAACATCGGGAGAACACAAGGGGTGAAGGTCAGGCCGATACCAGCGAGGAAGAACAGCGCCAGTTCTTTCCATGTGAAAGCGGCCGTGGAGGAGGGCGCAGATGTCGCTTCGGGAGATGCGGAGGCAGCGCCGCCGATGCTCAGGCGCTCGGTTTCCGGTGGATAACAAAGGCCTTTGTCAGCGCAGCCCTGATAGGTCACGACCAGTGTGAAGGCGCGGTTATCGCCTGGCTTGAGTGGCAGATCGATGTCGAGAATACCGTGGTAGACCTCGACGTCGCCAAAGTACTCGTCGTGCTTCTTTTCCCCGTCAGGCAACTGCGCAGCGCCCATGCCTATGTCGGCGGGTTCGGTCCGAAACTGGAAGCGATGGCGATACAGGTAATAGCCTTCGGTAGCGACGAAACGCAACTTGATCGACTCAGGCGTGGTGTCGATCAGGTTCAGCTGGAAGGCCTCGCGAACTGGCAGAAAGTCCTTGCTGTTGTCGAACGTTGTGCCACCCAGCGTTGCGTTGGGACGGCTGTCCAGCAGACTGGCCCCCATGACGGGCAATGCAAGGATCAACAGCAATAGACAAAGCAGGCGGCGCATGGCGGTCTCGCATCACGGAAGTTCGCGCATGATAGCGGAGTGTTTCCAGGTGTGCAGGGTGCGCGGGTGTGAGAGGGTGTTTCGGGGTAAGCGCCGATGTCCAAATGGGCGGGACCCGGATGCAGCGGCGGGTCTATACCCGGCATCAATGTCCAAAATGGCGCAAGACCCATGTGGGAGCGGACCTGTCCGCGAATGCAGTGTTTCAGGCGGTAGAAATCTGTTGGATGTACCGGCCCCTTCGCGGACAGGTCCGCTCCCACGGGATTTGCGTCAGCTCTGGATTCGCCTGGTCCGACCTTTTCGCGAGCAAGCTCCCTCCCACAATGTCCTCTGAAAACCGGATGTCGTCATATGCAGGGTCTGTTGGAGCGAGGCTTGCCCGCGAAGCTAACGCCTGGGTTTTACCTGACACTGCGCGTCGTCAACTGCGCGGGCAAGCCTCGCTCTAACAGGTTTGCGCCGGGCGCGGATGTTGGTAACTGATTCAAGCCTCGACGGGGATATCTGTAACGGGTCTATGCCCTGCGCCCTGCTTGCATGGTCATCTCGCGAATGAATTCGCTCCTACAGAGGGGGGATGACGATATCTGTCACCGATGAGGACCAACGTGGGAGCGGACCTGTCCGCGAATGCAGTGTTTCAGGCGGTAGAAATCTGTTGGATGTACCGGCCCCTTCGCGGACAGGTCCGCTCCCACGGGATTTGCGTCAGCTCTGGATTCGCCTGGTCCGACCTTTTCGCGAGCAAGCTCCCTCCCATAGGGCGCTCAGAAAAACCGGATACCGCGAGGTGCCGAAAAGGTTGGAGCGAGGCTTGCCCGCGAAGTTGGCGCCTGGGGTTTACCTGACACTGCGCGTCGTCAACTTCGCGGGCAAGCCTCGCTCCAACAGGTTCGCGTGGCTTTTGTCTCCGGTTTAAAACGTAGAGGATTTTTCCAATAGCACCGTTTGCCGACGCGATGATGCTTTTGTTGCTTGGCGAGGGGTGGCTACAGAACCGGATCAGTCGAAAAATATTTCGACGGAGCAATCATTTCCAGCTTTGCATGCACCTGATTTCTGCCCGCGTGTTTGGCTCGGTACAGTGCATCATCGGCCTGCGAGGCGAGCATCAGCGCGTCGTCGTGCGGGCGCAGTTCAACCACCCCGGCACTGAAAGTGCAGAACAAATCCATCGGTTGCGCGGGGTAATGGATTTCCGCGAACCGACGACGAATCTCATCGAGCACTTTAAAAGCCGCATTGATTTCGGTGTCCGGCATCACCACCGCGAATTCTTCGCCGCCGTAGCGTCCGATGTAGTCGGTCTTGCGCAGCCGCTGCTTGAGAAACAGCGCCAGGCTCTTGATCACACGGTCGCCCATAGGGTGCCCATGGCTGTCGTTGACCTTCTTGAAATGGTCAATGTCCAGCATCGCGAAGCTCAGAGGCTTGTTTTCGCGCTGCGCACGAAAGCTGCAATCTTCGAGCAACTGCAGAATGTGCGTGTGGTTGTACAGGCCTGTGAGGCTGTCGCGGACCATGCGCGCCTTGAGATTGCGCGCCCTGGCCGCGCGGTTGCGCACGGTAGTAATCAAATGCCGGGGCTTGATCGGCTTGGTCAGGAAGTCGTCGCCGCCCTCGCTCATCGCATCAAGCTGTTTGTCGAGGTCATCCTCAGCCGACAGATAGATGATTGGCACGCTGACGTAACGGTCGTTGTGGCGAATCACCTTCGCAAGCTCAGTGCCAGTACATCCCGGCATATACATATCAAGGATGATCAAGTCTGGCTGGAAATCAGCCAGTTCGGCCATGGTCTGGATTGGATCGAACAGCGTGCGCGTGACGATGCCGGCGCCATTGAGCAAGCGCTCGGTGTGGGTGGCCTGCGCGCGCGAGTCGTCGATGATCAGCACCTTATAAGGCTCGTACTGCGCGACTCGGGTCAGTATTTCGATCTTCTCCAGCAGGCTCGAAGCCTCCAGCGTGCCGGTCAGAAACTCTTCGCCACCGGCTCGCACGGCGGCAAGACGAGTAGGCGTATCGGTGTCGTGAAGGCTGAAAAACAGCAGCGGCAATTTTTGCTCAAGCCCCTCCTGCATTTGCGCCGCCAGTTTTAGACCCTGACCCGGGCCCTCGAAATCGACATCCATCACAACCGCCGCTGGCAGACGCTCGGCCAGGGTTGCGTGAAAGGCATGGGTGTTGTCCAGCGATTGCGCGCTCAGGCCGAAGAATTCCAGCTGCTTGGCCAGTCGTTCGCCGCGTTCGTGGTCTTGCAGCATCACGTAAATCGGTTTGCGCAAAGGCGGCAGAGCCAGTTGCTCAATACGATCGCCGTGGCGCAGGCCCGTGCGGGACAGCCGCTGCATCAGCCGGTTGAGGTCAGTAATCAGCGCGCTGCTGAGGCGACCGCGGTTGGCTTCAACTTCTTCAAGTGACTGCTCGATGCTGCGCGCCAGTTGCGCATGCTCGGCTTGTTCGAACCGTTCGGCAAAGCGCAGAAGACGCGTATTGGCTTCGACCAGTTCCGCCATGTCCGCTGCCGACCACTCGCTTTGTTGCAGGCGCTGCCACACCTCAAGTATCTGGCGGGCTTGATGAATAACGCGCTGGGCAAAGTGGTGCTTGAGACGGTTGTGGCTCGGATCTGCTGGCTCGGTCATATCCTGACTACTTATAGGGGAGGCCCCGATATAAATGGTGGCGCTATGCTAGCACCAACTTATGCGCACGAGGGCGCCATGGGTCATTTATTCACCATTTTCGGCGTATTTGGACGTCAAATAGGCAACAACCTCAGCAAGGCCCGGGCCATGTTCGGCCGAAAAAATTGCGGGTGGTCGATAGACTCCTCAGGGTGAGCCCTAGGAAGCATCGCTGATGATTTAGCAACGCTGTGCGGCATGGCGCCCGTTGAATCGTCAGTTACGCAAATGGAGCATGTGCCGCGTTCCTGCGAAACGCACCTTGCTGTAAGGTTGCGGTCGAAGCACTGAATTCTGCGATTGAAAGGACAAGGCCATGCTGGATTGGAAGAAACGCGCGGGCAGCGCGGATGAACGTGTCGATACCTCGTCGACGTCGACAGTGAAGACCCGCGGTTACTTGGGTGGTCTGCTGTTCAGCAAGGCGCTGGGCATTGTGGTTGGGCTGTATTTGCTGGTGACGATTGTTCTGGGTTGGTGGTGGAGCAGTGAGCCGCCGCTGTTCCCGGTTCAGCAACAAGCGCAAGCCGCCGCCGAGCGCGAAGGCAAGCAGATGGTGATCGGCTACACCACCGTTGAAACGCTCAAAACCGTCGCTTCGACCTTGGTCGACAAGCGCGGTGGTTACTTGTCCAACGACCGTTTCCCTCCAGGTCTGTGGCTCGACAACATCCCGAGCTGGGAATATGGCGTATTGGTTCAGGTGCGTGATTTGAGCCGAGCGCTGCGTAAAGACTTCGCCCGTTCCCAGTCGCAATCGGCAGAAGACGGCGATCTGGCCCGTGCCGAGCCGCTGTTCAACTTCGATAACAAAAGCTGGATCTTGCCTTCGAGCGAATCCCAGTACCGCGATGGCATCACTGCCTTGAGCCGTTATCAGGCACGCCTGTCCGATCCGAACCAAAAGGGCGCGCTGTTCTATACACGCGCTGACAACCTGAACAACTGGCTTGGCGATGTCGGCACCCGTTTGGGTTCGCTGTCACAACGTCTGTCGGCAAGTGTCGGTCGCGTCAAACTCAACAGCACCCTGAAAACCGAGGCGCAGTCCACGGTCACCGTCAAACCGGGCGAAGTGCCGCAGGTTGACGAAGAAATCGTCGAAACCCCGTGGATGCAAATCGACAACGTGTTTTATGAGGCTCGTGGCCAAGCCTGGGCGCTGTCCCATTTGCTGCGTGCCATTGAGGTCGATTTCGCTGATGTGCTGGCGAAAAAGAATGCAACGGTGAGCGTGCGTCAGATCATCCGCGAACTGGAAGCCTCTCAGGAGCCGATGTGGAGTCCGATGATTCTCAACGGCAGCCCGTTCGGCGTATTGGCTAACCACTCGCTGGTCATGGCCAATTACTTGTCCCGTGCCAACGCAGCCGTTATCGACCTGCGCCAGCTGCTGTCCCAAGGCTGATCGGTGGCCTTCTCCGATAAGGAGGCCGCACATCGCGCCGCCTCCGACGCCGAACAGATCGCTTGGGTCGATCACAACGATGAGCTGCTCGGCTCGCTGCCTCGCGCGCAATTGCGCGAGCGTGGCTTGATCGGCCGCGGCACTTATATCCTGCTGTTCAACTCCGCTGGCGAGATGTGTGTTCATCGGCGCACGTTGAGCAAAGCGATCTATCCCGGCTATTGGGATGTCGCGGCGGGCGGGATGGTCCAGGCCGATGAAACCTACGCCGAATCGGCCGCGCGTGAGCTGGAAGAAGAGCTGGGGGTGGGCGGTGTAACGCTCACAGCTCATGAGCAGTTCTTCTTCGATCAGCCGGGTAACCGGATCTGGTGCGCCGTCTTTTCAGCGGTCTGGGACGGGCCTTTGAAGCTGCAGCCTGAAGAGGTGATCGAAGCGCGGTTCATCACCGTCGAGGAGGTGCTGCGTGAAACCCTCGAAAAGCCTTACTGCCCGGACTCTCTGGCTGCCTTGAAGCGCTATCTGGAGCAGGTCGCGAATGATGAGTAAATTGGCGCATATTGGCTCTTAGCAACAACGGTTTTTGCCGTTACACTGCGCGACCTTTTTCAGGCTGGACCCCTCACCCGGTCCAGCTGCGCTGCCCCTGCCTGAGTGGGGCTTCGCGGTCGACGCTCGTCGGCTAATCTTTGGTCCTCAAGAAGAGGATTGCTCGTGGCTAAAAAAGCCGCTTCCTTCGCCGCCCTCGGTGGCCTGGTGTTTTCAACTGACGCCGGACGTCACTGTCCTGAATGCCGTCAGCCCATCGACGCCTGTATCTGCAAAAGCACACTGATTCCTGCCGGAGACGGCATTGCCCGCGTTCGTCGCGAAAGCAAAGGCCGTGGCGGCAAGACTGTGACCACAGTGACCGGCGTGCCCGTGACCGAAGACGCCCTCAAAGAACTGGCCACGACGCTCAAGCGCCGATGCGGCACCGGAGGGGCGCTCAAGGAAGGGGTGATCGAGATTCAGGGCGATCATGTCGAAACATTGCTGGCAGAGTTGGTCAAGCTGGGTTTCAAGGCGAAAAAGTCCGGCGGCTGATCTCAGCCCCGGTATCCCTCGCGCATTTTCTACACTGTCGATTTGTAAACTATGGCTTGCCCATCGGGTCTACTGCCCACAGCGAGCTGGCGACAAACCGTCATTTGCACTCTATACACTGCGCCCAGCCGTCTTGGCCCTGCGCTTTATGACTTTATATAGGGGACTTCGATGTCCGCACGACGCACACGTAAAGACGATGGCAGCCAATGGACCGTGGCCGACAGCCGAAGTGTCTACGGCATCCGCCACTGGGGAGCCGGATATTTTGCAATCAGCGAAGCCGGCCGCGTAGAGGTCCGCCCCAACGGGCCGTCCAGTTCACCCATCGATCTTTACGAGCAGGTCGATCAGCTGCGCAAGAGCGGCCTGTCCCTGCCATTGCTGGTGCGCTTCCCGGACATCCTTCAGGATCGAGTGCGCCAGCTGACCGGTGCGTTCGACGAGAACATCGCGCGCCTTGAGTACCAGAGCCAATACACCGCGCTGTACCCGATCAAGGTCAACCAGCAAGAAGCCGTGGTCGAAAACATCATCGCCACGCAGAACGTGTCCATCGGTCTGGAAGCGGGCTCCAAGCCTGAGCTGATGGCCGTGCTGGCGCTGGCGCCCAAGGGCGGAACCATCGTCTGCAACGGCTATAAGGACCGCGAATTCATTCGTCTGGCCTTGATGGGTCAGAAGCTGGGCCACAACGTCTTCATCGTCATCGAGAAAGAATCCGAAGTCGCGCTGGTGATCGAAGAGGCCGCCGAGCTTAAAGTGGCGCCGCAGATCGGGCTTCGTGTGCGTCTGTCTTCGCTGGCGTCGAGCAAGTGGGCTGACACCGGTGGCGAGAAATCCAAATTCGGTCTGTCTGCCGCGCAATTGTTGTCAGTGGTTGAGCGCTTCCGTCAGGCGGGTCTGGATCAGGGCATTCGCCTGCTGCACTTCCATATGGGTTCGCAGATCGCCAACCTGGCGGACTACCAGCACGGTTTCAAGGAAGCGATTCGTTACTACGGCGAGCTGCGCAATCTTGGTCTGCCGGTGGACCACATTGACGTCGGCGGCGGTTTGGGCGTCGATTACGACGGTACTCATTCGCGCAACGCCAGCTCCATCAACTACGACATGGACGATTACGCCGGTGTCGTGGTGGGCATGCTCAAAGAGTTCTGCGACGCGCAAGGTTTGCCGCATCCGCACATCTTTTCCGAAAGCGGCCGCTCCCTAACCGCGCACCACGCCATGCTGGTGATTCAGGTGACCGACGTCGAGCGCCATAACGACGAAGTACCGGAAATCACCGACAAGGAAAGCCTGCCGGAAACGCTGCAGTGGCTGATCGACTTGCTCGGCCCGACCGACATCGAGATGGTCACCGAAACCTACTGGCGCGCGACCCACTACATGAGTGACATCGCCACGCAGTACTCGGACGGCAAGTTGACCCTGGCCGAAAAAGCCTTGGGCGAGCAGTGCTATTTCGCCGTATGCCGTCGCCTGCACAACTCGTTGAAAGCGCGTCAGCGTTCGCATCGCCAGGTGCTCGATGAACTCAACGACAAGCTGGCAGACAAGTACATCTGCAACTTCTCAGTGTTCCAGAGCCTGCCAGATACATGGGCCATTGATCAGGTGCTGCCGATCATCCCGCTGCATCGCCTGGACGAAGAGCCGCTGCGTCGTGCCGTGCTGCAAGACCTGACCTGCGACTCCGACGGCAAGATCAATCAGTACGTCGACGAGCAGAGCATCGAAACCAGTCTTCCGGTCCATGCCCTGAACGAAGGCGAGGACTACCTGCTTGGTGTGTTCCTGGTCGGGGCTTACCAGGAAATTCTGGGCGACATGCACAACCTGTTCGGTGACACCGATTCGGTGAACATTTACCAGAACCCGGACGGCAGCGTTTACTCAGCCGGGATCGAAACCCATGACACCATCGAAGACATGCTGCGCTACGTGCACTTGTCGCCGGAAGAACTGATGACCCATTACCGGGACAAAGTTGCCAGCGCCAAGATCACCCCGCGCGAGCGCACCCAGTACCTGGACGCCTTGCGTCTTGGCCTGACGCGGTCTTCTTACCTGTCGTCGTGATGCTCTCGGCGATATGAAGAACGGGCCCCTGTGGCCCGTTTTTTTATGTCGGCCTACGGCTAGTTTGTGTGCTTTATCTCTTTGTTCTGTAGGCAACGTCCTATTCCTCGTTTGTGATGCTATTCGATGGCGCTTCTCGGCCAGAATCGCCGGCCCATTCGCGCGCAGCAGACGAGGCCGTTCTTCCCCATGACCATTACTGAACATAATTGTCACTTTCGTCTGGACTCCATCCACTTCATGCGCTCGCTGGAAGTGATGACGTTCCAGGGCACTGAAGCCATCAATAAACCCTTCTCCTTTGAAGTCCAGGCGGTCAGCTTTCATGGCGAACTGGATTTACAGAAGTGCCTGTTCGGCGAGGCCTATCTGAGCTCGAAACTGCCAGGTATCGGTTTTCATGCGCAGATCCAGAGCATTGGCCGCAGCAATACCGGACCGGGCCCGGCGCATTACCGGATCACCTTGGGTCCACGGGTCGGCTGTCTGGCCCATCGCTACAACCAGCGCGTGTTTCAGGACATGCCCGCTAAGGCGATCATCCGCAAAGTGCTGCGCGAACACGGCATTCATGAGCACAGTTATTGCTTTGAGCTGAACAGGGGATACGAAGAAATTGAGTTCTGCGCCCAGCACGGCGAGACCGATTTGCAATTGCTGGATCGGTTGTGCGCAAGGGAAGGGTTTTACTATTACTTCCAGCATTCCTCCAACCAGCACCTGATGGTGTTCAGCGATGATTTGCGTCATACCCGTCCAATCACGTCAGTGCATTTCGAAAGTCAGTTCGTGCGGGGCGAAATCAGTCAGTTCGAGAAGAGCCGCCTTGGCAGCACAGGTTCGAAAGCGCCTGGGGCCATGCAGGTCAAAGGCGCCAGCGCGTTGTACTTTTTGCGTGCGGGTACGCAGCTGCCAATGACCGGGCACCCCGACCACTCGTGCAACCAGGCCTGGCTGCTGACGGAGGTTCATCACAGCGGGCTGCAACCTCAATTTCAAATGGGCGTCGTGGCGCCGGTTTATCTGAATACCTTTACGGGCGTGCAAGCGGCGTTTGGTCTGCCAAAGAACAAGGCAAAGTCGGCTTCGCGCAGAATCGGGTTGCAGCGTGCCAGGGTTGCGGGCGCTTTGTTCGATGAGGCCCTGCGCGATCACGAAGGGCGAATCAAGGTTCGCTTCGACTGGGGGAATCACGGCGACGGGGCGCGCTATACCGATTGCTGGTTGCCGCTGGAGGCCCCCCTTGAAAGTGCTCACGTGCAGTGGTGGGGCGGCATGGAGGTGGTGGTGCGCTTCGTGGACGGCGACCGCGATCAACCCCAAATCATCGATTACCTATACGACCCTGACATCAGTCCGCGTAATCCGGCAACTGTGTCACGCGGGCCCATGTCGATACCGCCCACTCCCCGACCCTGCGTCACCACTCGCCTGGACCCAGAGCAGTTCCTGGGCACTACGCAGCAGATTCAGCTGGACGATCTGACGCTGCACCTGGACCGCTCAAACCAGCTGAATTTCAGCGTCGGTAACAGCCACGTCAACATCAGCAGCGACGGCGTGACGCTAATCAGTCCCAACATCGTGATGAACGCTCACACACCTGCTGAAGGCGACGGCGCGAATGGCGAAGAGGATGGAAAAAACCGGTAACTATTGCGAAGGGACACAGTCGTACTTTCTGTGGGCTCGCCGGACCGGCGTCCACTTCTGTAGGAGCGAACTTGTTCGCGAAGCATTCTGGCAGACACACCGCGCTCGCCGCTTCGCCAACAAGTTGGCTCCTACAGCCGACGTTCTGGCCCCCATCCTCTGCGAGCAAACGATGATCAAACTGGCGCTAAAAACGATATTCATTGGCTGGTTAATGACATTGTTGATGGCCTGCTCGCCGTTGAAAGTGCTCAACGCTTTTACCCCGGGCAGCACATTCGTCAGAGCGCCGGACCTGGCGTATGGCCCGGACCCGCGCAACAAGCTCGATGTCTACACGCCGAACGACGTCGCACCCAACGCGCCGGTAGTGGTGTTCTTTTACGGCGGCAGCTGGAACAGCGGATCGCGCGCAGACTACGCCTTTGTTGGAGAGGCCCTCGCGTCTCGGGGGATTGTCGCTGTGCTGGCCGATTACCGGCTTTATCCGCAGGTGCATTATCAAGGGCTGCTCCAGGACAGCGCACAAGCGGTTGGCTGGACCCGCCAGCACATTCGTCAGTACGGCGGTGATCCGTCGAAACTCTATGTGATGGGCCACAGTGCTGGCGCCTATAACGCAGCGATGCTGGCGCTTGATCCCAAGTGGCTGGCGGCGGCGGGAATGTCGCCGTCCATGTTCAAGGGCTGGATCGGGCTGGCCGGGCCTTATGATTTTTTACCGATCGAAAACCCGGACGTGAAGCCGGTATTTTACTTTCCCAATTCACCGCCAGACTCCCAGCCGATCAACCATGTCAGCGCTGCTTCCCCGCCTGCGTTGTTGATTGCCTCCACCGGCGACACGCTGGTCAACCCGCAGCGCAACACCGGCGGCATGGCCACGCGTTTGCGCGATCAAGGCGTGTCGGTGCGGGAGCTGTACTTTTCGCGTACCAACCACGGCACGTTGGTCGGTGCATTTGCGCGGCCCTTACGCAGTCTCGCCCCGGTGCTGGAAGAGGTAGCGGCGTTTATTCATGCGCAGGATCAGGCACAGGCTCAAGCGGTGTCGCTCAACCGTTGAACCAGGCGCCGCTGCGATTGAGCTTCAGCGCCACATAGCCCAGCGTCAGCGCGCGCAGTGCCATGAACAGCAGGAAGGTCAGCCACAGACCGTGATTGCCAAAGCCCATGCTCAACCACGCAAAGGGCGCGATCAGCACCAGATTGACCAACATCGTATTGCGCATGTCCCTGGCGCGTGTGGCGCCGATGAACAGGCCATCAAGCAGGTAACTCCAGACCGCAACCAGTGGCAGTAGCGCCAGATACGGCAAATACCTGAACGCGATTTCCCGCACCTCCGGGATATCGGTCTGCATCGACACGAACAGATGGCCAAAGCAGAGGAAGAACACCGCGAACGCCACGCTGCATATCAGTGACCAGCCTCCTGCAACGTTCATCGAGCGGCGAAGTTCTTCGCGATCACCAGCGCCGATGGCATGGCCGCACAGCGCTTCCACAGCATGCGCCAATCCATCCAGCGCATGCGCCGTCAACAGCAAACCGTTCAGCAGCAGCGCGTTCGCCGCTACCGTCGCATCGCCCAGTCGTGCGCCTTGTACCGTGATCAGGAAAAACACTGATTGCAGCACGAGGCTGCGAATGAAGATGTCGCGATTGACCGCCAGCAATGGACGCCAGTTGTGCCAGTACTTTAGCGCCGCCCAAGCGACTTGGCCGGGAAAGGCGTGCAGGGCTTTTTGCGTCAGCGCAAGCCCGACCAGCGCGCCCAGCCATTCCGCTGCCACCGACGCGCGGGCCGAGCCAACCACGCCCCAATCGAGCCCCAGTACAAACCACAGATTGAGGATGATATTGACGATGTTGGTCGTCAGCAAAATGGCCAGCGAGGCCTTGGCGTTCTGCGTGCCGAGAAACCACCCCACCAGCGCGTAGGTCGCCAGCGCCGCTGGCAGGCCGAATAAACGGGTGTGAAAGAAAGTCTGCGTGAGTGCGTTCAGGTCTTCCGAAGGTTGCATCATCTGGATCGCCAGATGCAGGAACGGCAGGCCGATCAGCCCCAGCAGCAGTGAAAAAACCATCGCCAGCAACAGCCCTTGCAACAAGACCTGGCGCAGGGCCGCACCGTCATGGCGCCCCGCTGCCTGCGCTGCGAAACCGGTAGTGCCCATGCGCAGAAAGCCCATGGCCCATGCCAAAAAACTGTACAGCGTGCCGCCAACCGCCACCGCGCCGAGTTGATGCGCATGGGGCAGATGGCCGATGACGGCGCTGTCCACCAGTGTCACCAGTGGCACGGAAATGTTCGACAGAATCATCGGCGCCGCCAGACCCCACACGCGAGAATGTGTGGCGCGGTGACGCCAGTCATTGGCAAAAGTAGACATGCAGGCTCCCGGGAAGGGCGGCATTGTAGCGGGATTCAGGTGCTCAGTTCCCGGTCTCCTTTTGTCGCGTATTTGGATGCGATCAAGACACGTGGGAGCGGACCTGTCCGCGAAGGGGTCGGGATATTCGACAGATACCTCAGCGTCTGGAGGATTGCATTCGCGGACAGGTCCGCTCCCACGGGGTTGATGTTCGCCGCAGTCTGGCGCGGTAATGAGTGATGGATGCAAATCCTGTTGGAGCGAGGCTTACCCGCGAAGGCCTTGACGCCAATCCTGAGAACAAACCCACAAACCCAAGGTCTACTCGCTCGCCGCGCGCCACGTTGCACGTTCCGGTGCTATAACTTCCCCCTTGTCTTAACTGCCGCCAATGAGTGCCTCATGCTTAACAAAGGATTGTTCCTGGCCTGCGCGCTGGTACTGCTTAGTGCCTGTGATTCATCTACCTCCGACAAACCCGTCACGCCGGCGGCGCCTGTTGCCCCTCCGGCCGCGGCGGTCGAGACAAGCAAACCCAAACCTGCCCTTGACCTTGCCGCGCTGAGCCAGCGATACGCCGGGCGTGAATTGACTGTGGTAGACGTCTCGGAAGTCCAGCTCGACGGCGCCAGTACGCTGTCGCTGAGCTTTTCCGTGCCGCTGGACCCCGAGCAGAAATTCGCTGAGAAGGTCCACTTGGTCGACAGCACCGCTGGCAAAGTTGATGGCGCCTGGGAGCTGTCTGACAACCTCATGGAGCTGCGCCTGCGTCACCTGGAGCCCAAGCGCAAAATGGTGCTCACCGTTGACCCTGGCCTGGTGGCAGTCAACAAAAACACCCTGGCCGCCGAATATTCCGCGCGTCTGGAGACGGCGGACTTGCAAGCCACCGTCGGTTTTGCCAGTCGCGGCAGTCTGCTCCCTACGCGCCTTGCTGAAGGCCTGCCGGTGATCGCGCTGAACGTCGATAAGGTTGATGTCGAATTCTTCCGCATCAAGCCGGAATCACTGCCGACCTTCCTCAGCTCATGGGAAGGCTCGTCCAGCCTGCAAAGCTACGAGTCCAAAGAATTGCTGCCCATGGCCGATCTGGTCTATGGCGGCCGCTTCGATCTGAACCCTGCGCGCAACACCCGGGAAACCGTCTTGCTGCCGATCTCCGGCCTCAAGCAACTGCAACAGCCGGGCGTGTATCTCGCCGTGATGCGTGCTTCTGGCACGTACAACTATTCGCAGCCTGCAACCCTGTTCACCCTCAGCGACATTGGCCTGTCGGTGCACCGTTATGCCAATCGGCTGGACGTGTTCACTCAGGCGCTCGAAGGCGGCAAAGCGCTGAACGGCATCGACCTGGAGCTTTACGACGACAAAGGCCGCGTGGTCGGCCAAGGCAAAACGGATAACGCAGGTCACGCCGAACTGCCGCTGCCGGCCAAAGCCGAAGTGTTGTTGGCGCATCAGGGCGAGCAAACCAGTCTGTTGCGCCTGAACAGCTCAGCGCTGGACTTGGCCGAATTCGATATCACAGGCCCTAAAGAGCACTTCCTGCAGTTCTTTATCTTTGGCCCGCGTGACCTCTATCGTCCGGGCGAAGTGGTGCTGCTCAACGGCCTGTTGCGCGACCGCGACGGTAAAGCGGTCAAGCCGCAACCGATCACGGTTGAAGTGCGGCGCCCGGATGAGCAGGTCAGTCGCAAGTTCGTGTGGGAAGCCGACGACACCGCGCTGTACCAATATCAATTGCAACTGTCGGACGAAGCGCCGACCGGCCGCTGGCAGTTGGTGTTCGATCTGGGCGATGGCAAGCCGCAGTTGTACGAATTCCAGGTCGAAGACTTCTTGCCCGAGCGCATGGCCCTCGAACTCAAGGGCAGTGATGCACCGATTGCCCCGGACGCCTCGTTCGATGTCGATATCAACGGTCGCTACCTCTACGGCGCGCCGGCGTCGGGCAATCGCCTGACCGGCCAGCTTTACGTGCGACCGCTGCGCGAAGCGGTGCCGGGTCTGCCGGGTTATCAGTTTGGTTCGGTCAGCGAAGAAGAGCTGAGCCAGGATCTGGAAATTGAAGACAGCACACTCGACGCCAACGGCGGGCTTGAGCTGAATATCGACAGCCAGTGGGCGAAGGCAAAATCGCCGTTGCAACTGATTCTGCAGGCCAGTTTGCAGGAGTCGGGCGGTCGTCCGATCACTCGTCGCCTGATTCAGCCGGTATGGCCGGCCGAGCGATTGCCGGGCCTGCGCGGGCTGTTCGACGGTGAAGCTACCGACGGCGACGGGCCTGTGGAATTCGAATTGCTGATGGCCGATAAAGATGGCCACAAGCTCGCCGCGGAGAACCTTAAAGTACGGCTGATACGCGAGCGCCGCGACTACTACTGGAGCTATTCGGACAACGACGGCTGGAGCAATCACTACAACGAAAAATTCCTTAATCTGAGCGAAGAAACCGTCAGCGTCAAAAAGGACTCGACCACCAAAATCAGCTTCCCGGTGGAATGGGGCCCGTACCGGGTCGAGGTCGAAGACCCGGGCACCGGGCTGATCAGCAGCGTGCGTTTCTGGGCCGGTTATCGCTGGCAGGACAACGCCGAAGGCGGCGCGGTGAGACCCGATCAGGTCAAGCTGGCGCTGGATAAACCGGCTTATGCCGATGGCGACACCGCCAAAGTGACCGTCACGCCGCCATCTGCGGGCAAGGGTTATCTGCTGGTTGAGTCCAGCGAAGGGCCGTTGTGGTGGCAGGAAATTGATGTGCCGGCCGAAGGCAAAACGTTCGATATCCCGCTGGACAAAAACTGGGCGCGGCATGACTTGTACGTCAGCGCGCTGGTGATCCGGCCGGGCGAGCGCAAGGCCAATGTCACACCCAAACGCGCCGTCGGCGTGCTGCATTTGCCGCTGGACCGGTCGCAACGCAAGCTGGCGTTGACTGTGACAGCACCGGAAAAAATGCGTCCCAAGCAGCCCCTGAAACTGAAGGTCAACGCAAAGAATGCTGACGGCTCTGTGCCCAAGAACGTGCATGTACTGGTGGCCGCAGTGGACGTTGGCATTCTCAATATCACCGAATACAAAACCCCGGACCCGTTCGCCAGCCTGTTTGGTCGCAAAGCCTACGGCGCCGATCAGCTGGACATTTACGGGCAGTTGATCGAAGCCGGGCGCAATCGTCTGGCAAGCCTGGCCTTCGGTGGCGACGCGGCACTGGCCAAAGGCGGCAAGCGTCCGCAAACCAGCGTGACCATCGTGGCGCTGCAAAGCGCGCCGGTCACGCTCAACGAGCAGGGCGATGGCGAAGTCAGCGTTGATATTCCGGACTTCAACGGCGAACTGCGCATCATGGCCCAAGCCTGGACTGACGAGCGCTACGGCATGGCCGAAGCGAAAACCGTGGTCGCCGCGCCGTTGATTGCCGAGTTGTCGGCGCCGCGTTTCCTGGCCGGTGGTGATCAGACCAAAGTGGCGCTTGACCTCTCAAATCTGTCGGGCAAGGCGCAGAAACTCAGCGTGCGGCTCAGCGCCGAAGGGCAGTTGAGTCTGGCCAACGGTGACGAGAGCAAGTCGATCCAACTGGCCCAAGGCCAACGCACCACGTTGCAGATTCCGGTGCGGGCGCAAGGCGGCTTCGGTCAAGGTCGCATCAAAGTGACGGTGCAGGGCCTGGACCTGCCCGGCGAAACGTTGCCGCCGTTCAGCCGCGAGTGGACGATTGGCGTGCGGCCTGCGTATCCGGCGATGCTCAAGCAGTATCGTGCGGTGTTGAAGGATCAAATCTGGACACTGCCGGAGGGTGCGCTCGAGGCTTTCGAGCCGGCGGGGCGCGAGGCGTTGCTCTCGGTGTCGAGCCGTCCGCCGCTGAACTTGGGCGAGCAGATTCGTGCGCTGAAAGCCTATCCCTACGGCTGCCTCGAACAAACGGCCAGCGGCTTGTATCCATCGCTGTATGCCGATGCCGCCGTGCTCAAGCGCCTCGGGTTGGAAGGCGAGCCGGACGCCGTGCGCAAACGCAAGATTGAGCTGGGTATCGAGCGGCTGCTGGGCATGCAGCGCTACAACGGCAGCTTCGGTTTGTGGGGCGCCGATGGCGAGGAAGAGTACTGGCTGACGGCTTACGTCACCGACTTCCTGCTGCGGGCGCGCGATCAGGGTTTCGCGGTGCCGCCGGATGCGCTGAAGAAAGCCAACGAGCGGCTGCTGCGTTATCTGCAAGAGCGCAATCAGATCGAGGTCAATTACAGCGAAAATGCCGAGCACACGCGCTTTGCCGTTCAGGCTTACGCGGGGCTGGTGTTGGCCCGCAGTCAGCAGGCGCCACTGGGGGCGCTGCGCAGTCTGTTTGATCGACGGACCGACGCGCGCTCTGGTTTGCCGTTGATTCAGCTGTCCATCGCGCTGGAAAAAATGGGCGACAAACCTCGTGCCGAACAGGCGCTGATGGCGGGTCTGGCGGCCAAGCGCAAGGCTGATGACTGGCTGGCCGATTACGGCAGTCCGTTGCGCGATCAGGCATTGATTCTTTCGCTGCTCGAAGAAAACAAACTGGCAAGCGACAAGGTCGAGGAGCGGCTGTTTGCGCTGTCCGATCAAGTGGCGGCCAGTCGTTATCTGTCGACTCAGGAGCGCAATTCGCTGTTCATGGCGGGGCGTGATTTGTTGGGCAAACCTGAGGCGAAGTGGGCGGCGACCTTGATGAGTGGCACGCAGAATCGCGAGCTGGGTAATGATCAGCCGGGCGTGAAACTCGACAGCTCAGTGCTGGCTTCGCCGCTGACGGTGCAGAACACCGGCGGCGAGACCTTGTATCAGCAGATGACGATTTCAGGTTATCCGGTGCAGGCGCCTGCGCCGGGCGGTGAAAATCTGAGCATCCGTCGTGATTATCTGGGCATGGACGGCGAGCCGCTGAACCTCAATGCGCTGAAGAGCGGCGAGCTGGTGTTGGTGCACTTGCAGGTCAAATCCAAGGAGCGCGTGCCCGATGCGCTGGTGGTGGACTTGCTGCCGGCAGGCCTTGAGATCGAAAACCAGAACCTGGCGCAAAGTGCGGCCAGCCTGGAAGACGCCAGCGAATCAGTGAAGCAGTGGCGGCAGTCGATGGAAAATGCCGGCCTCAAGCACCAAGAGTTTCGCGATGACCGCTACGTGGCGGCGATTGATTTGCAGGGGTTCAATACGGTGGACTTGCTGTACTTGGCCCGCGCCGTGACGCCCGGCACTTACCGCGTGCCGCCGCCGCAGGTGGAGTCAATGTATCGGCCGAACTGGCAAGCCCTGGGTGAGACGCCGACGCAGTTGGTGGTGAAGGGGAAATAGCCCGCGGATGATGATAGTGCCAGCGTGATTCTGTAGGGGCCAACTTGTTGGCGAGGGCTGGACGCGGGGTATCAGGTACGCCGCCTCGCGAACAAGTTCGCTCCTATAGGGGACGCGGAGCGTCCCGGGCGGCATTCCCACGCGGAGCGTGGGAACGATCATCAATCAACCGGATATCAATGAATAATCCAGCTCAACAACCACAGGCCCAAAAACAACCAGATGATGCCCATGATGATCGAAGCACGCATGAAGGCGCGGACTGCTGAGTACAGCAACATCAGGCCGATGACCAACGCGACGATGCTGATCAGCGAAGTGTCCATGCCCAGGGTGCGTGACATCCCATCGACGAAGTTGCCGCCCGCGTGAGTGAACAGATTGAACAACCAGCTCAGCCCATCGACGATGAAGCGAATCACCGCACCCAGTACCTGGCCAAGCCATTCAAAAACGCTTTCTACCTGCATATCTGCTTCCTGATGAAGATCGTGGAACAAACGGACTGTTCGCTTTGGCTGCCACGGGCATGGCCAAGTTCCGTGCAGCATAAAGGCTCTTTGGCATGAGACGTGGATTTCTTCACGTTCTCCGGCGTCTGGGGGAGGGTGCCAGGCGCAATGTTGGGTGCAAAGCAGCTTGGTGGGAGGGAGCTTGCTCGCGATGCGTTCAAACAGGCACCACCGGTGGACCAGATGCTGCGCAATCGCGAGCAAGCTCACTCCTACAGTATTCGCGCCCGCCGCGACGTTCATACCGTCTTCTTGGCTGGTTTCTGAGTAGCGTCCTAGCCTTGATCTTGGTTTTATGGCTCGCCGACCGAATCTGGCCGTTGCCGTTGCCCAAGGATGACCTCGCCCGAGTAGTGTTGGCCGAAGACGGTACGCCGCTGTGGCGTTTTGCTGATGCCAACGGTGTGTGGCGTTATCCGGTCTCGTTGAATCAGGTATCGCCTTATTACCTTGAAGCGCTGCTGACTTACGAAGACCGCTGGTTTTATCAGCATCCCGGCGTGAACCCCATGGCGTTGCTGCGCGCCACTTGGCAGAACCTCAGCGGCGGGCACGTGGTATCAGGCGGCAGCACCTTGTCGATGCAGGTGGCGCGATTGCTCGAACCCCACTCGCGCACGGTCCCCGGCAAATTGCGCCAGCTGTGGCGTACGGCGCAGCTGGAATGGCACCTGTCGAAAGAGGACATCCTTGGGCTCTACCTCAACCGCGCGCCGTTTGGAGGCACGTTACAAGGCGTGGCCGCTGCCAGTTGGGCGTATTTGGGCAAATCGCCGCAGCAACTGACTCGTGCCGACGCAGCGCTTTTGGCGGTACTGCCACAAGCGCCCAGCCGATTGCGCCCGGATCGTCATCCGCAGCGTGCGCAAATCGCCCGGGACAAGGTGCTCCGGCGTCTGGCTGAATTCAACGTCTGGCCGCAACAGGCGGTCAACGAGGCGCTGGAAGAACCTCTGCTGCTGGCGCCCAGGCAAGAACCGACGCTGGCGCCCCTGTTGGCGCGGCGTCTGAATCGCCCCAGCAGTCCGCCGCTGATCCGCACCACTGTCGATGCTGGGCTGCAACGGCGTCTCGAGGATTTACTGCTGAATTGGCGCGCGCGCCTTCCCGAGCGCACCTCGGCGGCGATTCTGGTGGTCGAAGCGCAGAACATGGCCACTCGCGCGTACGTCGGTTCGGTGGACATCGGCGATGCCCGACGCTTTGGGCATGTCGATATGGTCAGTGCCCTGCGTTCGCCGGGTTCTACGCTCAAGCCGTTTTTGTACGGCAATGCTATCGACGCCGGATTGATTCATTCCGAATCGCTGCTGCAAGACGTGCCGCGCCGATATGGCGATTACCGGCCGGGAAACTTTTCATCGGGATTCAACGGCGCGGTGTCGGCCAGTTCCGCGCTGTCGATGTCACTCAATTTGCCGGCGGTGCAACTGCTGGAAGCCTACGGGCCGAAACGCTTCGCCGCTGAGTTGCGCAACGCCGGTGTGCCACTGACCTTGCCGCCGCTGGCCGAACCGAATCTTGCCCTGATCCTGGGCGGGGCGGGCAGTCGGCTGGAAGATCTGGTGGGCGGCTATGCAGCGTTCGCACGGGCAGGCCGAAGCGCCGAGATTCGCCTGCAACCGGAGGATCGTCTGCGCGATCACGCGATGATGTCGCCGGGCGCGGCGTGGATTATTCGGCGGATTCTCAGCGGTCAGTCGCGGCCTGATCTGGACCCCCACGCCGAGTTGGTGCAGCGCCCGCAACTGGCGTGGAAGACCGGCACCAGTTACGGCTTTCGTGATGCGTGGTCGATTGGCGTCGGGCCGAGGTTTTTGATCGGCGTATGGATCGGGCGCCCGGACGGCACGCCGGTGCCGGGGCAGTTTGGGCTGGCATCTGCCGCGCCACTGATGTTGCAAGTGCACGACCTGCTGGTGAACCGCGATGCTCAGCGCAATATCGTAGCGGCCGTGCAACCGGTGCCGCTGGATGTTGGCGTCGCGGCGATCTGCTGGCCGCTGGGCCAACCGATGAACAAAAGCGATCCCAATTGTCGGCGTCAGCGTTTTGCCTGGACGCTGGACGGCACCACGCCCCCGACGCTGCAGGCCACCGATCAGCCGCTCGGGTTGGGTTTGCTGGAGAAGATTTGGGTCAACGAGCAGGGTTTACGAGTGGGGGCCAATTGCCCCGGCGCGCAGGCTCAAGACGTCGCGTTATGGCCCGCGCCGCTTGAGCCTTGGCTGCCTCGGGCTGAGCGGCGAGAGGCGCGCTTGCCTGAGATCGACCCGCGCTGTCCGCCGCAAACTCTTGGGCTGGCGGCGCCGCTGTCGATTGTCGGCGTGCGCGAGGGCGATCAATTGCGTTTGCCTACTGGAAGTCAGCAACTGCTGCGGCTCAATCTGTCGGCGTTGGGGGGAAGTGGTCGGCGTTGGTGGTTCATTGATGGCGCGCCGGTGGGCGATACCGCCAATCAGGCCAACTACGTCCACACGTTCACACGGCTTGGGCGCTACCAACTGAGCGTGCTCGACGAAAGCGGCCAGACCGCGCGGGTGGAGTTCAGTGTGGTGGATTGAAATCACCCGGACATTCTGTAGGAGCGAATTCATTCGCGAGGGGCCGGTATAACGACACATCTATGTCGGCTGTTACAAACTCTCGCGAATAAATTCGCTCCTACAGAAATGGGGTGATCAATCAATGCGGAGGGTATTGCTGGAGGATTTTGGCGATGGTCTGGCGCAACGCTAATTCTCTGGCGGCCGGGTTGGCGGATTTGTCGTTTACGACCTGTTCGGTGCTGCCTCGCCAGACCAACTTGCCGTCCTTGCCATCGAGCATGTCGATCTGCAACGTCGAGACCTTGTAATCAACGCTACGGGTTTCGGTGCCCATTGGGGCGCCCCAATACCCGCCCCACGGATTGCCCCAGTAACCGCCGACACCGTAACTGGTGCTGAGCAACTGCTGCTTGTCTTCCACAATCAACCAGGCCTGCACTTGCACATCGGCTTTGATCCCCGAAGCGGCCATGCGCAACCCGCGTTGCTCAAGCTGCTCAGCAACCGATTGCCGGATGCGCTGCTCGGTCAGGTCGCTTTTGATGCGCGGGTCATTAGGCTGGTATTGCAGGCCAGGTTCTTTCCAGGCCCAGGTTCGATAAGCACCGAAGTCCCGCTGAGCGTCGAAATCCCGATTGACGCGGTCTGTCTGGCAGGCGCTCAGCAATACGGCAAAACACATTACGGCAAGGCAGCGAAACATGGTGGCTCTCCAAAACGATTACGAAGGAGGATAGGCGGTCAGGGCGCTTTGCACCGCCTGACGCAACGCTTTGGCGCGGTCCGACTGATCGCCGCCGCTGCCGGTTTCCGCGCTGGCACTCCAGACGGGCTGACCGCTGCGGCCGTCGAACAGACTGATTTGTACCACGACGACCTGGACCTGATAGGTGCGCACAATAGGCACGCTGGCGTATCCGCCATAGCCGTTGCGATATCCGTTGTAGTACCCGCCGCCCACGCCGCCATAGTAGGGGTCGTAGTAATCATCGCGCTCCTGGCGGATGCGAGTCTCGGTTCGGGTGCTGGCCGCCACGCGCAGATCCGCCGATTGCGGGTTTGACGACGGCCGAAGCCCGCGCTGATCCAATCCATTGCTCACCGCTTCGGCGACCTGAGCCGAATCTGCCCAAGCGGTGCCAGGTGGCAGCTGACCGTTGAGCCACGTCCAGTTGCGATAACGGCTGTAGTCACGCGTCGGCGCAGGGTAGGCGCTCATGTCCAGCGTGTTGGCGGCACCAGGCGGCGCAGCAGGCATCGGTGCGGAACTGGCGACATAAGGGTTGTTGCTCTGGCAGGCGGTGATGCTCAGACAGAGCGTCAGCAAAGCGAGGCGGCGTTTCATGAGGGTCTCCGCGAGTGGCCATGTCTAACAAATCAATTTTCTTGGCGCCCCAAGTGTGTGGCGAACTCGATTCCGTGGGAGCGGACCTGTCCGCGAAAGCGTCGGCACATTCGCCATCTTCGGTGCCTGACGCCACGCGTTCGTGGACAGGTCCGCTCCCACAGGTTTGGGGCTGTTCCTACCGTGGTCGGCACATCCAGTGCAGATAACGTCCCAGTCCGGCAAAGGCCGGGTGGCGGCGGTGGGCCAATTCCATTTCCAGCAGGTCAGCCAGTTCAGCTTTGGCCTGAAACTCGATCGGCATGTAATCGTGAAAAACCCGGACGCCACTTTGGGTTTCGACTCGCCAGAGTGCTTCAAGTTGCGCCGCTAATTCGCGGGGATCAAGGGGCGTTTGCGGGGTCAGGCTTTGTTTTTCACCGGCCATCGTATTGCGGCGCATTTTGCGGAAATGACCCTTGAGCAGGTTTCGGTAAATCAGTGCATCGCGGTTGTAAAACGCCAGAGACAGCCAGCCATCGTCCTCGGTCAATTGACGCAAAACCGGCAGAATCGTGAACGGTTCTTCCAGCCATTCAAGCACCGCGTGACAGATCACCAGGTCATAGCGCTCGGTCAGGATGTCGGGCAACGCCTGCCATGGCGCCTGAATGAAAGTGGCGGTCTGTCCGGCCTCGGCGAACCGCTGGCGGGCGCCTTCAAGCATTGACTCGGCGGGTTCGGCCAGCGTCACGTGATGCCCGCGCTCGGCGAGCCACAACGACATGTGTCCCAGCCCCGCGCCGATATCCAGCACGCGCAGCGGTCGATCCGGAAGGCTTTCGGTCAGATCGGCCTGCAACACCGCCAGACGAATCGCACCCTTGGCGCCGCCGTAGATTTTCTCAGCGAAACGCGTCGCCAACAGGTCAAAATGCCGGTCACTCATTTGCTGAACCTGCGTTCGCTGTCAGCCAGTTTGGCAGTGACCACTTCGTTCATGTCCAAGCCCAGTTCGCTGCACATCAGCAGTAGATACAGAACAATGTCGCCCACTTCTTGACCCGCGTGTGCCAGCTCATCGGCGGGCAGTTGGCGGGACTGGTCTTCGGTTTTCCACTGGAAGATTTCTACCAGCTCGGCCATCTCCACGCTGGCGGCCATGGCCAGGTTTTTTGGGCTGTGGAATTGGCGCCAATCGTTGTTATCGCGGATGCGGTGCAGGCGTTGGGTGAGTTCGTCGAGGTTCATGGGCGTCTCCTGAAGGTGCGTAGCTTCAGGGGGATGCGGGGCGGAAGCAAGCGGACATGAGGCCGGAAGGTGACACGGTCGTTGTAGGAGTGAGCTTGCTCGCAATGGCGTTTGATCATTCAGCTCTGTGTCGTCTGATCTGACGCCATCGCGAGCAAGCTCACTCCTACAGGTTGGTGCACTGTCAGCGGGGTTTCGGCGTTACTCACTGGCCGGCTGCCAACTCCCCACCATATGCACAATCCCGTCCTTGCCTTCGAGTTTCAACTGACCATGCGAACCCGCTGCACTGGCCGACAGCGTGACTTCACTGGGCAAGCGCACTGGCTTTTGAAACTCGACCGTGATGTCGACGTTGGAGTCCGGCAGATGGTCATCCAGCGCCGCCAGCGTGCGGCTTTCGATCCACAGCCCATGAGCGATGGCTGTTGGGAAACCGAACAGTTTTGCGCTGACATCGCTCAGGTGAATCGGGTTGTAGTCGCCGCTGACCTTCGCGTACTGACGACCAATGTCCGACGGCGCGTACCAGGTCGCGAGTTCACTCATTGCCATCGGTGCCGGCTCGGCGCTGCTTCCGACGTCCCCTTCAAGCTGCACGCCGCGACAGAGCATCGTGCTTTCTTCTTCCCACAACAGGCCCAATGCGTCTTCGATCTGCGTGATGAGACTGAATGTCGCGCCTTTGGCATGGGGCTTAAGATTATCGACACGCACACTGACCTGCGCCTTGATCACCCCACCCAGCGGACGACGAATGCTGATGCGATTGGCCAGATGCACCAGACCCAGCAGTGGGAAAGGGAAGTCCTTATCTGTCAGCAGTTTCATTTGCAGCGGGAAGGCCAGGACGTGCGGGTAGGTAGGAGGCAGCAGACTGCTGGTGACGAAACCGCACGCTTTGCGGAAGGCCGACACCTTGTCCGGGTCCACTGACACCCAGCAGCGCAGGCCTTGCTCGGGCAAATGAGACCCCGTGACCTTGCGCCGCAACGCCGCTTGCATGAACAGGCCAGGCAATGCCGGTGGGGTGTCCAGATAACGCCAATGTGCGGTCATTGCGGTTCTCCTGTTGTTGGCTGAGTCGCGGTGTGTCAGAGGCGCGCTTCGCAGCGTCATGTTGCTCATCAGCCATCAAACATCAGCATCATCACCATTCTGGTGGGAGGGAGCTTGCTCGCGATTAAGCCTGTACATCAACGCATCGTCTGGGTGCCGACCATCGAATCGCGAGCAAGCTCCCTCCCACAGACTCAAATTTGCTCCGCGGCATAGCAGCTTGCTGCAACGCTGCAATCACGCGCCGATGACGCTTTGTCCGCATACGCGCAGCACTTGCCCGCTGACTGCGCCGCTGCCCGGTTGACTGAGCCAGGCCACGGCTTCCGCCACATCCTGAGGCAATCCGCCTTGGCCCAGTGAACTCAGGCGACGACCCGCTTCGCGTATGGCGAACGGCATGTCGGCAGTCATTTTGGTTTCGATGAAGCCCGGCGCGACGGCGTTGATGGTGATGCCGCGCTCTTTCAACGAGGGCGCCATGGCGCGTGCGAAACCGATCAGACCGGCTTTGCTGGTCGTGTAATTAGTCTGCCCGCGATTACCCGCCAGGCCGCTGATCGATGCCATCAGAATCACGCGTGCATCGTCATGCAGTGCGCCGCTGTCGAGCAGCGCCTGAGTCAACACTTGCGGGGCGCCGAGATTGACGTTGAGCACCGAATCCCACAAATCAGCGGTCATGTTGGCCAAGGTTTTGTCGCGGGTGATACCGGCGTTGTGCACCAAGATGTCGAGCCCGCCCGGTACGTGTTCGCTCAATTGCGCGGCAGCATCAGGCGCGCAGATGTCCAGCACCAAAGCCTGGCCGCCAAGTCGGGCGGCAAGCGCTTCCAGATCGGATTTGGCTTGCGGCACATCCAGCAGCACGACCTGCGCGCCGTCCCGGGCGAGGGTTTCGGCGATAGAGGCGCCAATCCCGCGTGCGGCGCCGGTGACCAACGCCTTGCGCCCTGCAAGTGGGCGGCTCCAGTCCTGGACGGTATCGCCATAAGGGCTCAGGCGAATGACCTGGCCGCAAATGTAAGCGCTCTTGGGCGACAGGAAAAACCGCAGCGCGCCCTCCAGTTGAGGCTCGGCACCGTCGTCGATCTGTAGCAACTGGGCGGTGGCGCCGTTGCGCAACTCCTTGGCCAATGAGCGAGTGAAGCCTTCGATCGCCTGTTGCGTACTGGCTGACAACGGATCGCTCAGTGTCGCTGGCGCTTTGCCGAGGATGACGACATGCGCGCTGGCATCCAGGCTGCGCAGGATCGGCTGAAAGAAGGCGCGCAGTTGCGACAACTGCTCGGTTCGCGTCAGGTCGCTGGCGTCGAACACCACCGCTTTGAGTTTCGGACCCTGACCTTCCACCCAGGGATTGTCGCCCGGCACGTCTCCACCAAAGCTGAACAACAGATCGGTCACGCGCGGCGCAAACCCACGCACCTGATCGGCCAGCGGCCCCGGGCTGATCAACAACGAACCTTCGACCGGACGCAGACGCCCCGCCTGCCAACGTTCCAGCCTTGCTGGCGCCGGTAGCCCGACCGCTCCAACCAGTCGGCGGCCGATGTCCGAATTGGCGAAGTCAATGTAGCGATCAGATGCCATGGAACACTCTCCTCGAGTCGGGGTTCAAATCAGTGGACCACAGGGGGTGGCAATAAGTCCTACGCTGTCCGCTATGCATTCCTATAAGACCTTTGCCTTTCACCCAAGGGAGATTTCGATGAATCAGCCTCGCCGCGTCGCCATCATCGGCGGTAATCGCATCCCGTTCGCCCGCTCCAATGGCCCGTACGCCACGGCCAGCAATCAAGACATGCTGACCGCCGCGCTCGAAGGCTTGATCGAGCGTTTCAATCTGCACGGGCTGCGCATTGGGGAAGTGGCGGCGGGGGCCGTGCTCAAACATTCTCGGGATTTCAACCTGACGCGCGAATGCGTGCTCGGCTCGCGGCTGTCGCCACAAACTCCAGCGTATGACATCCAGCAGGCGTGCGGCACGGGGCTGGAGGCGGCGTTATTGGTGGCCAATAAAATTGCATTGGGCCAGATCGAGTGCGGCATTGCGGGAGGTGTCGACACCACCTCTGACGCGCCGATTGGGGTCAACGAAGATCTGCGGCACATCCTGCTGCAGGTCAATCGCAGCAAAACGCCCGCCGACAAGATGAAAGCGCTTCTGCAGTTACGCCCGCACAACCTCAAGCCTGAACTGCCGCGCAACGGCGAGCCGCGCACGGGCTTGTCCATGGGCCAGCACTGCGAGTTGATGGCGCAGACTTGGCAGATTCCCCGTGAAGCGCAAGATCAGCTTGCACTGGAAAGTCACCAGAAGATGGCCGCCGCTTACGCTGAGGGCTGGCATGACGACCTGCTGACCCCTTATCGCGGGCTGACGCGGGACAACAACCTGCGTGCCGATGCGAATCTGGAAAAACTGGCGTCACTCAAGCCCGCCTATGAACGCAGCGCCAAGGGCACGCTGACTGCCGGTAACTCGACGCCGCTGACGGACGGCGCCTCCTTAGTGCTGCTGGCGAGCGAAGAGTGGGCGCGAGAGCGTAGTTTGCCGGTGCTGGCTTATTTGCGTGACGGTGAGGCGGCGGCAGTGGATTTCGTGCACGGTGCCGAAGGTCTGCTGATGGCCCCGGTCTACGCAGTACCACGCTTGCTGGCGCGCAACGGGTTGACCCTGCAGGATTTCGATTACTACGAGATTCACGAGGCGTTCGCCGCGCAAGTGTTATGCACGTTGAAGGCTTGGGAAGATCCGGAATACTGCAAAACCCGGCTCGGGCTTGATGCGCCGCTGGGTTCGATTGATCGCAGCAAGCTCAACGTCAAGGGCAGCTCGTTGGCGGCCGGACACCCGTTTGCCGCCACTGGCGGGCGCATCGTCGCCAATCTGGCGAAACTGCTGAGCGTTGCGGGGCAGGGGCGAGGATTGATCTCGATCTGCGCGGCGGGCGGGCAGGGGGTTACAGCGATCATTGAGCGCTGAGCTTTATTACCCGTTGGAGGCTTGCCCGCGAAGCTCACGACGCGGTGTTTCTGCACGATCAACGTTCTGATTCTGGCCGAAGGCCGTAGGAGCGTGGCTGTAGTGGTCCAGTTTTTTTGGACCATCACGTAGGAGTATTAGGCCGCCAGCTTTTCGAAAACAGCAGGCGGCAGGT